>NZ_JBEAKW010000004.1:0-348420 GCF_040065795.1 Klebsiella sp. JB_Kp004
GGCAACGGCCCGAAGGGCGAGGCGCGTTAGCGCCGAGTCATCCTTCCCCCACCACCATCTTCTTAAAAAACTTCCAATTCGACTACTCGACGATCTTTTATATTCTGCCCTACGGGGAAGGATGAGAAGCTTCAACTAAGGTTCGACTCGAGCGTAGCGAGAGAACGTTGCCGCAGGCAACGGCCCGAAGGGCGAGGCGCGTTAGCGCCGAGTCATCCTTCCCCCACCACTATCTCTTCATGTATTACCCAACTTACTTCACTTGCGATACTCTATATTCTGCCCCACGGGGAAGGATGAGAAGCTTCAACTCAGGTTCGACTCGAGCGTAGCGAGAGAACGCTGCCTGTGCCGACCGGCAGCCCGGACTGGTGCGCCGCGCCGCCTCCGGGAAACTCACAGCGGGGGCAGTCGTCTCTTCACCGGCGAACTTTTCACCACCGAGGTATTGCACTGAGCAAATTCGGCCAGGCCGTCAAGCAGCGTATCCAGTTGGGCAATATCACGCACCACCAGTCGCATCACGAAACAATCCTCTCCGGTCACTTTGTCACTTTCGATGCACTCCGGCATCGCCTGGATATATTTATCCACCTTCTGCAGCAGACCAGGCAGCGGCCGGACCCGCACCAGCGCCTGCAGGCTGTAGCCCAGCGCGGCAAGATTCACCCGCGCCCCATAGCCCTGGATCACCCCCCGCTCCTCCAGGCGCTTCACCCGCTCGGCGGTGCTCGGCGAGGTCAGCCCCACCCGCGCGCTCAATACCTTCAACGAGACTCTGGCGTCCTGAGTCAGGCAAGCGAGGATCGCCCGGTCAATTTCATCAAGTAAGTCATTCATGGTTTTCACCTAATTATGAAAGGAATTTCCCCCTGCTTACCTTAATTCAGCCATGTCAGGCTGTCAGGATTTTTCGCACAATAATGGAAAACTACTGGAGGTGAAATATGCAACTTACCCGCGGCGTCTGGCAAATGAGCCTGGCGATGATAATTTCTGGCTCGATCGGCGCGTTCGTGCTGCTCTCTGGTTTGCCGGTAATTGATGTGGTGTTCTGGCGCTGCCTGATTGGCGCGCTCACCCTGCTGCTGTTTATCGTTCTCAGCCGCCAACCCTTCAGTCGTCTCACGCGCTTCACCCTCGCCCTCGCGGTGCTTGGCGGCATTGCGCTGGTCATCAACTGGCTACTGCTTTTTGCCGCCTACTCGCGTATTTCAATTGGCATGGCCACGGTGGTCTACAACACCCAGCCGTTTATGCTGGTACTGATGGGCATGGTGCTGGGGGAGCGAGTCAGCGCCGTAAAATGGGGATGGTTACTGCTGGCCTTCGGCGGCGTGGTGATCCTGCTGTCAAGCGAGCTTGCCCCGGCGCACGGCGATAGTCTCGCGACTGGCGTTTTGCTGGCATTAGCCGCAGCATTTTTCTATGCTCTGACCGCCATTATCGCCCGCAAACTGCATCCGCTCCCTGCTCAGCATATCGCCTTTATTCAGGTGCTGGTCGGCGTCGTGATGCTGCTGCCGCTGGTGCAAATGCCCGAGTTTTCTGCCAGCTTTCCCTGGCGCTATCTGCTGATCCTCGGCGTCGTCCATACCGGGATCATGTATCAGCTTTTATATAGCGCGATACAGAAGCTGCCAACGCCCATTACCGGTTCACTCTCCTTTATTTATCCACTGGTGGCGATGGGGGTCGACTATCTGGTCTTCCACCATGCGTTAACCCCTGTGCAGTGGTGCGGCGGGATGCTGATTCTGTTTGCCGCCGCGGGGAATAACCTCGGCTGGGGCGAAAAAAAACCCCGCCAGAGCGGGGTCAGTCAGCAGTCGCGGGCCAGTTAGCGACGGGCGCGAACAATCTGGTATTTGCGCGTCAGGTACTCTACCGGCGCGCTCCAGATATGAACCAGACGGGAGAACGGGAACAGCAGGAACAGGGTCATACCCAGCACCAGGTGGACGCGGAAGATAAACGCCACGCCATCCAGGTGCTGCGACGCACCGCCGTGGAAGGTGACCACCGACTGCGCCCAGCCGACCAGCTTCATCATTTCGCTGCCGTCCATATGCTGGGCTGAGAACGGGATCGTCAGCAGGCCCAACGCACACTGCACCATCAGCAGGGAGAGGATCAGAATATCCGCGCCGGTGGTGGTGGCGCGAACGCGCGGGCTGAGCAGACGACGCTTGAGCAGCAGTAAACCGCCCACCAGGGTCATCACACCGCAGGCGCCGCCGGCGATCATCGCCATCTTCTGCTTGACGTCGATCGGCAGGAAAGATTCATACATCCAGTGCGGCGTCAGCATGCCGAGGAAGTGGCCGGCGAAAATACCGAGGATGCCGATATGAAACAGGTTCGACGCCAGATTCATCCCTTTACGGTCCAGCATCTGGCTGGAGGCCGCGCGCCAGGTGTACTGACCGTAGTCATAGCGCAGCCAGCTGCCGATCAGAAACACCGAGCCCGCAATGTACGGATAAATGTCAAAGAAGAACATATTCAGGAAGTGCATTATTGCTGTCCTCCGTTAGAGATATTCAGATATTGCGGGGCCACGGCTCCGGCAAAACGACGCTGGTGAGCGGAAATCTCCGACTCGCCGCAGCCCTGGTCGGCAAAGAATTTAACCTGTTCTTCTTCCCAGACTGCGTCCAGCGCCTGCGGCGTATCGTCGCGGGCTTCGTCGGCAATCTTCTCCGCCACTTTCTGGCTGTCGACCTGAGTGTTGGCCAGCTTCAGCAGCAGCTCGAACAGCACCGCATAGCGGCTCTCGCGCTGCTGCAGGCGCGCGCTGAGCAGGCCGAGGATCGGCGCGACGTCCCGCAGGCCGCCAAGCGCTTCCTCTTCCGGCAGCTGCGCCAGATACTCCAGATACAGCGGCAGATGATCCGGCAGCTCATGGCTATCGAGCAGCAGACCGTGGCGCTCATACTGCGCCATCAGGTCAACCATCGCCTGCCCGCGATCGCGGGATTCGCCGTGCACGTGTTCAAACAGCAGCAGCGAGGTGGCCCGGCCGCGGTCAAACAGTTCGCTGTAGGCCGCCTGGGCATCCAGCGGATCCTGAGCCAGCAGATCGCGCAGAAAAACGCCCAGCGCGTGAGCATCTTCTTTGCTGAGTTTCTCCGATGACGCGAGCGCCTCGAACATCTCCTGCTGATGCTGCCATAAGGCAGCGTCAGGGTATTCGAGCAAACGCGACACAATCACAAGTTCAATCATGCGTGCGGCTCCGTTTTGCTGGTCACGTCGATGGCGTCGATACGACGGCTGTTGAACAGGTTGAACTGGCTGTCAGAGCCGTGGCAGCCGTCACCAAAGCTAAAGCCGCAGCCATTTTTCTCCGGAAACGCTTCCCGCGCCTGTTCACGATGGCTGCTCGGCACCACGAAACGATCTTCGTAGTTGGCGATCGCCAGGTAGCGGTACATCTCCTGAGCCTGCGCTTCGCTTAAGCCCACCTCTTCCAGCGCGCGGGTATCGACAACGCCGTCAACGGTTTCCGCCCGCTTATAGTGACGCATCGCCAGCATCCGCTTCAGGGCCAACAGGACCGGTTGGGTATCGCCGGCGGTCAGCAGGTTCGCCAGATACTGCACCGGAATACGCAGGCTTTCCACGTCCGGCAGGATCCCGTTGCTGCCCAGTTCGCCGGCATCGGCGGCGGACTGAATCGGCGACAGCGGCGGCACGTACCAGACCATCGGCAGGGTGCGATATTCCGGGTGCAGCGGCAGGGCCAGCTTCCAGTCCATCGCCATTTTCCAGACCGGCGACTGCTGCGCGGCTTCAATCACGCCCTGCGGTACGCCATCTTTCAGCGCCTGCTCAATCACTTTCGGGTCGTTCGGATCGAGGAACACGTCCAGTTGACGCTGATAGAGATCTTTCTCGTTCTCGGTGCTGGCGGCATTTTCGATCGCGTCCGCGTCATACAGCAGGACGCCGAGGTAGCGGATTCGGCCCACGCAGGTTTCGGAGCATACCGTCGGCATTCCGGATTCAATACGCGGGTAGCAGAAGATGCACTTCTCAGATTTCCCGCTCTTCCAGTTGAAGTAGATCTTCTTGTACGGACAGCCGGTGATGCACATCCGCCAGCCGCGGCACTTGTCCTGGTCGATCAGCACGATGCCGTCTTCTTCACGCTTATAGATGGCGCCGCTCGGGCAGGTTGCGACGCAAGCCGGATTCAGGCAGTGCTCGCACAGGCGCGGCAGATACATCATGAAGGTGTTTTCGAACTGGCCGTACATCGCCTTCTGCATGTTGTCGAAGTTCTGGTCTTTGGCGCGCTTTTCAAACTCGCCGCCGAGGATCTCTTCCCAGTTCGGACCGCTGGTGATCTTGTCCATCCGCTGGCCGGTGATCAGCGAGCGCGGACGGGCGATCGGCTGGTGTTTACTCTCCGGGGCGTTATGCAGGTTCTGGTAGTCGTAATCGAACGGCTCGTAGTAATCATCGATGCCCGGCAGATGCGGGTTCGCGAAGATTTTACCTAACAGCATCGCGCGGTTGCCCATGCGCGGCTGCAGCTTGCCGTTGATTTTGCGGATCCAGCCGCCCTTCCATTTCTCCTGGTTTTCCCAGTCGTTCGGAAAACCGACGCCAGGCTTACTCTCCACGTTATTGAACCAGGCGTACTCCATCCCTTCCCGGCTGGTCCAGACGTTTTTACAGGTTACCGAGCAGGTGTGGCAGCCGATGCATTTATCGAGATTCAGCACCATGCCGACTTGTGAACGAATTTTCATTTTACGCTCTCCTGTCCCTGGTCATTGCCTTCGCCGTCTAACCAGTTAATGTTCTTCATCTTACGTACCACCACAAATTCATCGCGGTTGGAGCCGACGGTGCCGTAGTAGTTAAAGCCATAGGCCAGATGGCCATAGCCGCCGATCATATGGGTCGGTTTCGGCGTAATACGGGTAACCGAGTTATGGATCCCGCCGCGCTGGCCGGTGACTTCAGAGCCAGGCAGGTTCACGATGCGTTCCTGCGCGTGGTACATCATGGTCATCCCGGCCGGCACGCGCTGGCTCACCACCGCGCGCGCCGTCAGGGCGCCGTTGGCGTTGAACACTTCGATCCAGTCGTTATCTTCGATACCCAGATCTTTCGCATCCGCCTCGCTCATCCAGACGATCGGACCGCCGCGTGACAGGGTCAGCATCAGCAGGTTATCGCTGTAGGTCGAGTGGATACCCCATTTCTGGTGCGGCGTCAGGAAGTTCAGCGCCTTCTCCGGGTTGCCGTTGGACTTCTCGCCCATCACCGCTTTCACCGAGCGGGTGTCAATCGGCGGACGATAAACCAGCAGGCTCTCGCCAAAGTCGCGCATCCACTGGTGATCCTGATACAGCGACTGACGACCGGACAGGGTACGCCATGGGATCAGCTCGTGAACGTTGGTGTATCCGGCGTTATAGGAGACGTGTTCGTCTTCCAGCCCGGACCAGGTCGGGCTGGAGATGATTTTCCGCGGCTGCGCCTGAATATCGCGGAAACGGATCTTCTCGTCTTCTTTGTTCAGCGCCAGGTGCGCGTGTTCGCGGCCGGTGATTTCGCTCAGCGCTTTCCACGCCTTCACCGCCACCTGACCGTTCGTTTCCGGCGCCAGGGTGAGGATCATCTCCGCGGCGTCGATGGCCGTTTCCAGCTTCGGCTGACCTTTCGCCGGGCCTTCGGCCTTGGTGTAGTTGAGCTTACGCAGCAGGTCCATTTCGCTCTGGGTATTCCAGGCGATGCCTTTCCCGCCGTTGCCGATGGTTTCCAGCAGCGGGCCAATGGAGGTGAAGCGCTCATAAGTCGCCGGATAATCACGCTCGACCGGAATAATATGCGGGGCGGTTTTCCCCGGAATCAGGTCACATTCGCCCTTCTTCCAGTCTTTGACGTCCAGCGGCTGCGCCATTTCCGCGGCGGAATCATGCTGGATCGGCAGCGTAACGACGTCGGTTTCTTTACCGAGGTGGCCCACGCACACTTCAGAGAATTTCTTCGCGATACCTTTGTAGATATCCCAGTCGCTCTTCGATTCCCAGGCCGGGTCAACGGCCGCCGACAGCGGATGAATAAACGGATGCATATCCGAGGTATTCATGTCGTCTTTTTCGTACCAGGTGGCGGTCGGCAGCACGATATCGGAGTAGAGACAGGTGCTCGACAGACGGAAGTCGAGGGTCACCACCAGGTCCAGTTTGCCGTCGAGGCCGTTATCGCGCCATTCGACTTCTTCCGGCTTCACGCCGCCCTGCTTGCCAAGGTCTTTACCCTGAATGCCGTTCTCCGTACCCAGCAGGTACTTGAGCATGTACTCATGACCTTTACCGGAGGAGCCCAGCAGGTTGGAACGCCAGATAAACAGGTTACGCGGATGGTTTTTTCCGTTTTCCGGCTGCTCTGCCGCAAAGCGAATCGATCCCTCCTTCAGAGATTTGACGGTGTAATCCACCGGCGTCATGCCCGCTTTTTTCGCCTCATCGGCGATGCGCAGCGGGTTTACGCCCAGCTGCGGCGCCGACGGCAGCCAGCCCATCCGCTCGGCGCGGACGTTGAAGTCGATCAGATGGCCGCTGTAGCGGGATTTATCCGCCATCGGCGAGAGCAGCTCCTGCGCGGTCACGCTTTCATAGCGCCACTGGCTGGAGTGGTTATAGAAGTACGAGGTGCTGTTCATATGACGTGCCGGACGTTGCCAGTCAAGGGCGAACGCCAGCGGCTGCCAGCCGGTCTGCGGACGCAGTTTTTCCTGGCCCACATAGTGCGCCCAACCGCCGCCGCTCTGGCCGACGCAACCGCAGAAGATCAGCATGTTGATCAGACCGCGGTAGTTCATGTCGAGGTGGAACCAGTGGTTGAGACCCGCCCCGACGATAATCATCGACCGACCATGGGTTTTATCGGCGTTATCGGCAAACTCGCGGGCGGTACGGATAATATGCGCGCGGGAGACGCCGGTAATTTTCTCCGCCCAGGCCGGGGTGTAGGCTTTCACTTCATCATAACTGGCGGCGCAGTTGTCATCGTTCAGACCGCGCTCCAGGCCATAGTTGGCCATGGTCAGGTCGTACACGGTGGTCACCAGGGCGGTGGAGCCGTCAGCCAGCTGCAGGCGTTTAACCGGCAGTTTGTGCAGCAGAATGTTTTCCAGCGCGACTTTGTTGAAGTGTTCAGAACCTTCGCCGCCGAAGTACGGGAAGCCGACGTCCGCGACCTCGTCATGGCTGCCCAGCAGGCTCAGACGCAGCTCAATCTCTTCGCCGGTTTTACCGTCGCGCTGTTCGAGGTTCCATTTGCCTTTGTCGCCCCAGCGGAATCCGAGGGAACCGTTCGGCACGGTCAGATCGCCCTTCTCATCAAAGGCGACGGTTTTCCATTCCGGATTCTTCTCCTGACCAAGGGAATCCACGAGGTCGGACGCGCGCAGCGTGCGGCCGGCGGCGTAATAGCCGTCGCGCTCCTCAAGCATCACCAGCATCGGCATGTCGGTGTAGCGACGCACGTAATCGGTGAAGTACTGGCTCGGTTTATCAAGATGGAACTCACGCAGCATCACGTGGCCCATCGCCAGCGCCATCGCGGCATCGGTACCCTGCTTCGGCGCCAGCCACAGATCGCAGAGCTTGGCGATTTCGGCGTAGTCCGGGGTGATGGCGACAGTTTTGGTCCCTTTATAGCGAACTTCGGTAAAGAAGTGCGCATCCGGGGTACGGGTCTGCGGCACGTTGGAGCCCCAGGCGATGATATAGCTGGAGTTGTACCAGTCGGCGGATTCCGGCACGTCGGTCTGCTCGCCCCAGGTCATCGGCGAGGCCGGCGGCAGGTCGCAGTACCAGTCGTAGAAGCTCAGGCAGGTACCGCCGATCAGCGACAGGTAACGAGCGCCGGAGGCGTAGGAGACCATCGACATCGCCGGGATCGGCGAGAAGCCGGCCACGCGATCCGGACCGTAAGTTTTCACGGTATAGACGTTGGAGGCGGCAATCAGCTCATTCACTTCCTGCCAGGAGGAGCGGACAAACCCGCCGCGACCGCGAGCCTGCTTGAAGCTTTTCGCTTTGTCGGCGTCTTCGATAATCGAGGCCCATGCCTCAACCGGATCGCTGTGCTGGACCTTCGCTTCCCGCCACATCTTCATCAGGCGTTTGCGCATCAGCGGGTATTTCAGGCGGTTCGCGCTGTACAGATACCAGGAGTAGCTGGCGCCGCGCGGGCAGCCGCGTGGTTCGTGGTTTGGCAGGTCCGGACGGGTGCGCGGATAGTCCGTTTGCTGGGTCTCCCAGGTCACCAGTCCGTTTTTGACATAAATCTTCCAGCTGCATGAACCGGTGCAGTTGACACCGTGAGTGGAACGCACAATTTTGTCATGCTGCCAACGTTGACGGTATCCATCCTCCCAGTCCCGGTTGGTGTTTAGAAGCTGGCCGTGCCCATCGGCAAAGGTTTCACCCTTCTGTTTGAAGTAGCGAAACCGGTCCAGGAATTTACTCATCGGGTTTCTCCTGATATGGAGCCTGACGGCTCTCTGATAAATCGACATTGCTGGATTTGCAGCGAAGGTAACGCTATGAAAGCGGACGGGAATTGATAGCGATCAATACGGACTGGCTTGTTATCGCGGCGGAAATTGGCATTTACCACCAAGGTGGTAGGAAGTTAAATTTTTTAACTTATTGTTTTTTAATGGTTTTTATCGAAAAATGGGTCACCAGGCGCGGAATTGTTCACCAGGGAGGTATTAAGGGGTAGAGCAGTGACGCTGGCAAGCCGTCCCTTCCCGGCTCAGTGGCCAATACGTATCCAATCACCCATTAGTATGTTGTAACTAAATAGGCCGGTAAAAAAAGGCGCCTCCTCCGGGAGTACGCCTTTACGAAGCAACATCGACGATAGCGAATTACTGACGCTTACGGCCGTATACCGCCCAGGTGATGATCACGCAGGCGATATAGAAGATCAGGAAGACTTTCATCGCGCCGGCCGGCGAGCCGGTCAGATCCAGCGAGATACCGAACGCCTTCGGAATAAAGAAGCCGCCGATGGCGCCAATAGCGGAGATAAAGCCCAGCGCCGCCGCGGTATCGGTCGCCGCCTCGCGCATCGCCTGGGCTTCGCTGCCGCCCTGGGCCTTCACCCGGTCCATGGTCAGCTTACGGAAGATCACGGAGATCATCTGGAAGGTGGAAGCGCTCCCCAGCCCGGCGGTCAGGAACAGCACCATAAACACCGCGAAGAAGGCGATGAAGTTACCGCCCTGGCCGTTGGTCGGCAGGGTCAGGAACAGCAGCGCACAGAAGACAGCCATCACCACAAAGTTGACCAGCGTCACGCGGGTACCGCCGAGACGGTCGGAGATCGCCCCGCCCATCGAACGCGCCAGCGCGCCAATAAACGGACCGAAGAAGGCGTAGTGCAGGATCTGCACGTCCGGGAACTGGGTCTTTGACAGCATGGCGAAACCGGCGGAGAAACCGATAAAGGAGCCGAAGGTCGCCAGATAGAGCAGCGCCATGATCCACAGGTGCAGGCGTTTGAGCACCGGCAGCTGTTCGCTCAGCGAGGCTTTAGAAGCGGACAGGTCGTTCATAAAGAACCACGCCGCCAGGGTGAAAATAATCAGGAAAGGTACCCAGATCCACGCGGCGTTTTCCAGATACAGCATTGAGCCGTCCGGCTGCTCGCTGCCGGTCCCGCCAAAAATGGCAAACACCGAGACCGACACCACCAGCGGCGCGACCAGCTGCATCACGCTGACGCCCATATTACCAAGGCCGCCGTTGACGCCCAGCGCCCCGCCCTGCTTCGCTTTCGGGAAGAAGAAGCTGATATTGGCCATACTGGAGGCGAAGTTGGCCCCGGCGAAGCCGCACAGCAGAGAGATGATCACGAAGACGCTAAACGGCGTGGAGGTATCCTGGACCGCAAAGCCCAGCCACACGCACGGCACAATCATGATCCCGGTACTGAACGCCGTCCAGCGGCGGCCGCCGAACAGCGGTACCATGAAAGCGTAAGGCACGCGCAACAAAGCGCCTGACAGCGCCGGCAGCGCGGTCAGCATAAACAGCTGATCGGTCGTAAACTGAAAGCCCACTTTGTTGAGGTTAACGGCAACGGCGCTGAACAACATCCACACGCAGAACGCCAGTAACAGACAGGGAACGGAGATCCATAAATTGCGGCTCGCCACATGGTGGCCGCGCTGTTGCCAGAATTCAGGATCTTCAGGCCGCCAGTCGGTAATGACCGAGCGGTTAGCCTTCTCCGGGAGGGAAGATTGACTCATAGATACCTCTGATTATTCATTTTTCCTGCCGCTACCTTAGGGGTTGCCCCGGGCGGTAAGTTGATATAAATCAAAGGAAAAGCGCGCGCTAATTTGTGCGAAAATAAACCATGCTCCGAAGTGAGTAGAGAATGGTGGGAAAAAAAGTGTGGTTTTTCACACGGCTGCCGGGATGCGTCTAACCCCTCTCCCAACGGCGCCTACCACCGACAATTAAGGAGTAACTCTTTGTGGGTATGGGTATACTCCAGGGGATAGCCGAGAATAAGCGCCACTCCCGGGGACACGACCGGTCAGGAGCCACGCATTCCATGTTAAAACGTCTTTTTACCCCGCTGACGCTGGTCAATCAACTGGCGTTGATCGTCCTGCTTGCCACCCTTACTGGCGTCGCCGGTATGGCGATCTCCGCGCGCCTGGTCAACGGCGTGCAGGGCAGCGCGCACGCCATTAACAAAGCCGGGTCATTACGCATGCAGAGCTACCGGCTGCTGGCGGCGATCCCGCTGAATGAACACGACCAAAAGCTGGTCGATGATATGACCGCCACCGTCTTCAGTCCGGAGCTGCAAAACTCCGCCCGCCGCGACGGGCAGGAGCGCCAGCTGCAGGCCCTGCAGCAGTACTGGCAGCTGGCGCTGGCTCCCGGCATGCAGCGCGCGGTCAACCAGGCGGAGGTCGCCCAGGATGTCGCCGACTTTGTCGATCGTATCGACCAGCTGGTCACCGCATTCGACCATACCACCGAGCAGCGTATCGAACGGGTGGTCTGGATCCATCGCCTCCTCGCCATCGGCATGGCGCTGCTGCTGATCTTCACCATCATCTGGCTACGCGCCCGCCTGCTGCGGCCATGGAAACAGCTGCTGAGCATGGCGCGAGCGGTGAGCCAGCGTGATTTCACCCAGCGGGCGCACATCAGCGGACGCAACGAAATGGCGACCCTCGGCATGGCGCTAAATAACATGTCGGAAGAGCTGGCGGAAAGCTACGCCGTGCTCGAGCGCCGGGTGCAGGAGAAGACCGCCGGGCTGGAACAGAAGAACGAGATCCTCGCTTTCTTATGGCAGGCCAACCGCCGGCTGCACGCCAACGCCCCGCTCTGTGAACGCATTTCGCCGGTGCTGAACGGCCTGCAGGGTCTGACGCTGCTGCGCGATATCGAGGTGCGGGTCTACGATCTGGAAGATGAAGACAACCATCAGGAGTTTACCTGCCACTCGGATAATGAGTGTGACGACATGGGCTGCTACCTCTGCCCACGCAACCTGCCGCCGCTGCCGGATGGCGGAACGACGCTGAAGTGGCGGCTGTCGGATGCGCATAATCAGTACGGCATCCTGCTGGCGACGCTGCCGGTTGGCCGTCATCTCAGCCACGATCAGCAGCAGCTGGTGGATACTGTGGTTGAACAACTGACCAGCACCCTGGCGCTGGACCGCCATCAGGAGAAACAGCAGCAGCTGATCGTTATGGAAGAGCGGGCCACTATCGCCCGCGAGCTGCATGATTCCATCGCCCAGTCGCTATCCTGTATGAAGATGCAGGTCAGCTGCCTGCAGATGCAGGGCGACGCCTTGCCGGCGGAGAGCCGTCAGCTGCTGGGGCAGATACGTAACGAGCTGAATACCTCCTGGGCCCAGCTGCGTGAGCTGTTGACCACCTTCCGCCTGCAACTGACCGAGCCGGGCCTGCGCCCGGCGCTGGAGGCCAGCTGTCAGGAGTACAGCGCCCACTTCGGCTTTACGGTGCAGCTTGATTATCAGCTCCCGCCGCGCTTTGTGCCGTCGCATCAGGCCATTCACCTGCTGCAGATCGCCCGCGAAGCGTTAAGCAATGCCCTGAAGCATGCCAGCGCGACCCAAGTCACCGTGACGGTGTCACAACGCGATAATCAGGTCCGTCTGGTGGTGGCGGATAACGGCCGCGGCGTGCCGGACCACGCCGAGCGGAGTAACCATTACGGTTTAATCATTATGCGGGATCGCGCGCAAAGCCTGCGCGGCGACTGTCAGGTTCGGCGCCGGGAAACCGGCGGGACCGAAGTGATCGTCACGTTTATCCCGGAAAAAACGTTTTCCATCCAATAAGGAGACCCCCATGAGTCAACAGGAACGGGCAACCATCCTTCTCATTGACGACCATCCGATGCTGCGCACCGGCGTGAAACAACTGATCAGCATGGCGCCGGACATCCAGGTGATTGGCGAAGCCAGCAATGGCGCGCAAGGTATCGAGCTGGCGGAGTCGCTGGATCCGGACCTGATCCTGCTGGACCTCAATATGCCGGGCATGAACGGTCTGGAGACGCTGGACAAACTGCGTGAGAAATCGCTGTCTGGCCGGGTGGTGGTCTTCAGCGTCTCTAACCATGAAGAGGACGTTGTTACCGCCCTCAAGCGCGGCGCCGATGGCTATCTGCTGAAAGACATGGAGCCGGAAGATCTGCTGAAAGCGCTGCAGCAGGCCGCCGCCGGCGAGATGGTATTAAGCGAAGCGTTAACCCCGGTGCTGGCCGCCAGCCTGCGCGCCAACCGCGCCACCTCCGATCGCGACATCAGCCAGCTGACCCCGCGCGAGCGCGACATCCTCAAGCTGATCGCCCAGGGGCTGCCGAACAAAATGATCGCCCGCCGGCTGGATATCACCGAAAGCACCGTCAAAGTGCACGTCAAGCACATGCTGAAGAAAATGAAGCTCAAATCTCGGGTGGAAGCCGCGGTATGGGTCCACCAGGAGCGAATTTTTTAAGGCGAGTCCGTCCACGAGACGCCAGGTGCGGTGAACTTGATCAGCGGCTCGGTCAGCGTCAGGACGATCTCATTGGAGGAGACGCGCTGCCCCTGTTTATCCTCTACCACCACCGACAGGCGCCAGCGGTTCGCGGCGCCCGGTTCACTGTTCCACACCGGCATAATCACGCTCCAGCCATCGGGGCTGCTGGCATCCACCGGCGGCGTCAGGCTGAGCGCCTGGGTGTCGCCCTGCCAGTGCAGCGACTTGATGCCGTGCAGACTATGGATCTGCAGCTTCAGCTGCACCGTCTCCCCGGACTGTAGATCCCAGGGCGGCGTGGCCAGGTAGACCGTCAGATTTTTGCGCTGCCGATACTCCACCACCGGCAGATTATCCCGCTCCGGGCTGTCGAAGCGGCTGCCGCGCAGCGAGTTACTGAACGCCACCTCGTCCGCCGCCAGCTGCTGCTTGAGCGGCACGCCAAAGCGGTAGTTGAGCTTCAGGCCAACGTTGTTCTGGCTGACGCCATTTTCCCCTTGCTTATGCTTGGCGGTCACGGTGACCAGCGGGACCGGGGTATAATTGAGCCCGACGGAGACGGCCACCGGGTTATGGTAGCCTGTGCCGGTGTGAAACAGATCGACGCTGTCGCCGAAGTACTGTTCGACGCTGACGCTGGTGTTGATGTGCTCATAAAACGGCAGCCGCGCCTGGGCGGTAACGTCATACCCCGCGGCCATCCGCTGCTCCTGAGTTTGATTCTCCCGCAGCTGCCAGTCGCCCAGCGGATGATAGTAGTTCGCCGACAGGCGGAGATATTCCCCCCACGCCTCGGCGCCGACGCTGCCGCGGGCCAGGCTTTCGCTCAGCACCTTGTCATAAAACGAGTTATAGCCCAGCAGCCAGCCGCCGACCCGCCAGCGCTGACCAAGCCCAATATTGCCCACCAGATCGTTCTCGCGCCGGGTTACCGAATACTGGTTCCACGTCAGGTAGCGATCGTTATCCTGCAATGGCACGAACCAGCTCCCTTTACTGCCGGTGAACTTCCCCTCTTTATCGACCAGCAGGTCGACATTGGCGTTGCCCCACGGCGAGAGCCAGCTCTCCAGCTGGTGGCTCACTTCATTGCCGAGTTTGTTGATGGCGAACATCTGCGCCTGCTCGCCCGCCGTCAGTCCGTTATCGCTCATGCTGGCCTCGCCGAACTTCTTCGCCACTTCGGCAAAGTGTCTGGCGTCGTCATCGACCTGCGGGGCGATCCCCAAATCGGGCAAGGGATCTTCTCCCTGGGGCGTAAGAGCGGTGTCGCTGGCGGTCAGCGCCCAGACGGGAGCGCCCGGCAGCAGCAGGAGAAAGATCAGGGATGGCAGCAAACGGTACGACACAGGCATCAACAGGATTTGCGCGGGCTCGCAGAAAAAATTGGAAGATAGTTTTAGTTTATCGTTTTTTCCCTTCTCCCGCAGCCCTGCGGACAATTCCAGGAATATGCTGAAACCGGTTGGGCAAATTGTCGCCCAACCACAGAAGGTGCCGCCGCGCCGTTACGCCCCGGCGCGGGCCGGTTGCGCCGTCAGCAGCGCGTTGAGCTCCGGCACGCAGGAGCCGCAGTTGGTCCCGCACTTAAGCCTGGCGCCCAAAGCCCCAACGCTGGCGCAGCCGCTGGCGATGGCCTCGCCGATCGCCCGCTCCCCCACCCCAAAACAGCTGCAGACGATCCGCCCCGGCGGCGCGGCGGCGGCGTCCGGTCGGCCGCTGAGCAACGCATGGCGCCGGGCGGCATCGGACGGCGGCGCGGCGAAGGCGACGCTTATCCCTGCGCTATCCACCGCCGGCTCGCGCGCATCGCTCCACCAGCCCAGCATCAGCCTCCCCTGATGCCACGCCAGCAGGTTCCACACCGCGCCGCCGTCTGCTATCTGCAGCTGCCAGCCGCGCTGCGCGCACCAGACGCTGAGCCACTGTCGGGCTGACGCCTCCCCGGCCAGCGAGTAGTGCAATACGCCCGCCGCCGCCCGCCGCCGCCAGTGCCAGGCCGCAGGAAACGGCAGCGGTTCGCGACAAAACAGTTCGCTATGCCAGGCAGGCTGCCAGGGGGCGATGGCCACCGCCGCCTGTTTACTCTCCGGCTGGGCGGAATGCGGGTCCGTGACGGCGGCCAGCAGATTATTCACCCGCCCCTGGCGGGCGAACTGATTGTTCCAGTGCATTGGGACAAACAGCGAGCCGGGGCGCTGGCCTTCGCTGATCGCCACTTTCGCCACCATCACCCCATGGCGCGACCAGATCCGCGCCAGCCCGCCGGCGACAAGCTGGTAGCGAACGGCGTCCTGCGGCGCCACCTCCACCACCGGCTCCGCGATATGCTGCATCAGCCGCGGCACGGCGCCGGTGCGGGTCATGGTGTGCCACTGATCGCGGATCCGCCCGCTGTTGAGGATCAGCGGATAAAAGACATCGGTTGCCGCCCGGGTCGGCTGAGGCGTCACTGGCACCATCCGCAGCCTGCCATCGCTATGCCAGCCGCGCGTGACATCCCAGGCGGCGCGGCGGCGGCTGACCGGCCAGCGTACCGGCGCCATGGCGTCCCATGCCTCGCGGCTGAGATCCGCCAGCGCGCCGATATCAAATGCCCGCTGGCCGTCGTTTTCGAAACCGGACAGCGCCGCATGCTCGCGGAAGACGTCATGCGGATGCTGCCAGGTAAACGCCTCGCGATACCCCAGCGCCTGCCCCACTCTGGCGATGATCCACCAGTCCGCTTTCGCCTCCCCCGGCGGCGGCAGGAAGCTACGCTGACGGGAGATGCGCCGCTCCGAGTTGGTGACCGTGCCATTTTTCTCGCCCCAGGCCAGCGCCGGAAAGCGAATGTGGGCGAATTGTCCGGTATCCGTCTCAGCGGCGACATCCGAGACGATCACCAGCGGACAGCCGGCCAGCGCCTGGCTCACCGCGTGGCTGTCGGGGAGCGACACCACCGGGTTGGTGCCCATGATCCACACCGCTTTCACCTCGCCGCGGCCGATGGCGGCAAACAGCTCCACGGCGGTCAGCCCCGGGGTCTGCGCCAGCCGCTCGGTTCCCCAAAAGCGGGCCAGCCGCTGCAGATCGTCTGGCACAAAATCCATGTGCGCCGCCAGCATCGTCGCCAACCCGCCGACTTCGCGCCCGCCCATGGCGTTGGGTTGACCGGTCAGCGAAAAGGGGCCGCAGCCGCGGCGGCCATACTTTCCGCTGGCCAGATGGACGTTGATGATGGCATTACATTTGTCGCTGCCGCTGGCTGACTGGTTAATTCCCATGGTGTAGAGGGTGATGGCCCGCGGGGCGGTGATAAAATCGCGATAGAAACCCGCCACCTCATCGGCGGGCAGGCCGCAAAAAGCCGCCACTTTCGCCACGTCCCAGCCGCGAGCGGCGGCCAGCGCCTGCGGGCCGTCGCGAAAACCGTCGACGCAGGCCCCGGCCTGCGCCAGGGCGTTAAGCAACCCCACGAACAGCCCGCCGTCGCTTCCCGGCGCCAGCGCCAGATGGCGATCGGCGATCTCGCAGGTGGCGGTGCGCCGGGGGTCGATCGCCACGATCTGCAGCCGGGGATTATCCCGCTTCGCCTGCGCCAGACGCTGGTACAGCACCGGGTGCGCCCAGGCGGCGTTCGAGCCGACCAGCACCACCAGATCGCTGTTTTCCACATCCTCATAGCTACAGGGCACCACGTCGGCGCCAAAGGCCCGCTTGTAGCCGGTCACCGCCGACGACATGCACAGCCGCGAATTGGTATCGATATTCGCCGCGCCGATAAATCCCTTCATCAGCTTGTTGGCGGCATAGTAATCCTCCGTCAACAGCTGGCCGGAGGCGTAGAAGGCCACCGCCTGCGGACCGTGCTGGTCGATAACCTGTTGCAGGCGGGAAGCGGTCTCCGCCAGCGCCTGAGACCAGGCCACCGGCTGGCCGTCCACCTCCGGCGCCAGCAGCCGCCCCGCCAGGCCCGTGGTCTCCCCTAGTGCCGCCCCTTTGACGCACAGGCGGCCGAGGTTGGCCGGGTGCTGATCGTCGCCGCGCACGCTCACCTGACACGCGTCATCCACGCTCGCCAGCACGCCGCAGCCTACGCCGCAGTAGGGACAGGTCGTTCGGATGGTCTTCATCAGGAGGCCTCCGCTCGCGCCAGCAGCTGCTGGCTGCCCACCCACACTTTGCCGTTTTCCACTTTCACCGGCCAGGCGCGCACTGCCTGTTCACCGCCGTCGCACGGCCAGCCGTCGCGCAGGCGAATCCGCTGTTTGTACAGCGGGGAGATCACCACCGGTTCCCCGCCGACGTCCCCTAACAGCCCCCGCGACAGCACGTTGGCCGCGCTGCCCGGCTCGCGGTTGTCCAGGGCATACACCCGATCGCCGAAGCGGAACAGGGCGATCTGCCGCTCCCCTAACCGGGCGCCGATCCCCGCCTGCGCCGGGATGGCGTCAAGGTCGCAAATCGCCTGCCACGGCCGGGATGGGAGTTCGCCTTCGGGCAACGCTTCAGCAGGCAACGGCTGCGGCTGACCGCGCAGATCGTGGCGCTGCACCGCCTCGTCGGGCTGGTCGCTGTTCACGAAGGAGCGGAACAGCGCCAGGCGCTGGGGATCGTTGAGCGTGGTCTGCCACTCGCACTGGTAGCTGTCGACGATGCGGGCCATCTCCTGTTCCAGCTCCTCGCCAATGCCGAGGCTATCCTCCAGCACCACCTGCCGCAGGTAGGCCACGCCGCCCTCCAGGTTGTCCATCCAGGTGCTGGTCCGCTGCAGGCGATCGGCGGTGCGGATATAGAACATCAGCAGACGATCGATGCTGCGGATCAGCGTCGCTTCGTCGAGGTCGCTGGCAAACAGGTCGGCGTGACGCGGCTTCATTCCGCCGTTGCCGCAGACGTAGAGATTCCAGCCTTTGTCGGTGGCAATCACCCCGATGTCTTTGCCCTGGGCTTCGGCGCACTCGCGGGTGCAGCCGGAGACCGCCATCTTGATTTTGTGCGGGGCGCGCAGCCCTTTATAGCGATGCTCGAGCCGCACCGCGAGCCCGGTGGAGTCCTGCACGCCGTAGCGACACCAGGTTGCGCCGACGCAGGACTTCACCGTGCGCAGCGACTTGCCATAGGCGTGGCCGGTTTCAAACCCGGCGTCGGCCAGCTCGCGCCAGATCGCCGGCAGCTGTTCCAGCCGCGCGCCAAACAGGTCGATGCGCTGGCCGCCGGTCACTTTGCTGTAGAGCTGGTAACGTTTGGCGATCTGCCCGATGGCGATCAGCCCGTCCGGCGTCACTTCCCCCGCCGCCATCCGCGGCACCACCGAATAGGTGCCGTCCTTCTGAATGTTGGCGAAATAGCGGTCGTTGGTATCCTGCAGCGGCAGGTGCGCCGGCTTCAGCAGGTATTCGTTCCAGCAGGAGGCCAGCACCGAGGCCACCAGCGGTTTACAAACCTCGCAGCCGTGCCCCTGGCCGTAGCGGCTAATCAGCTGCTCGAAGGTATGGAAATGGTTGACCCGCACCAGATGGTAGATCTCCTGACGCGACCACGGGAAATGCTCGCAGACGTCTTTTTTCACTTCGACGCCCTGCGCCGCCAGCTGGTACTCCATCACCTGTTTCACCAGCGCGCTGCAGCCGCCGCAGCCGGTGGCCGCTCTGGTGCAGCTTTTTATCGCCGCCATATCCCCCGCGCCATTGTTCACCGCCTGGCAGATATCGCCTTTGCTGACGCTATGGCACGAGCAGATCGGCGCGCTGTCGGGCAGCGCCGCCACCCCCAGCGCCTTCGGCGCGGCCCCCTCCAGCGCCGGCAGGATCAGGCTCTCCGGACGCGGCGGCAGCGCCATGCCGTTCAGCATCATCTGCAGCAGCGTGGCGTAGTCGCTGGCGTCCCCCACCAGCACGCCGCCAAGCAGGGCTTTGCCGTCCTGACTGACGACGATTTTTTTGTAAACCTGCTGAGGACCGTCGGTCCATTGATAGCTCTGGCAGCCCGGCGTGCGCCCCTGCGCATCGCCAAACGAGGCTACGTCAACCCCCAGCAGCTTCAGTTTGGTGCTCATGTCGGCGCCGCTAAAGCAGGCGTCCTCTCCTGCGAGGGTAGCCGCGGCGATCCGCGCCATCTGATAACCCGGCGCCACCAGGCCGTAAATTTTATTATCCCACAGGGCGCATTCGCCTATCGCCAGCACGTCCGGGTCAGTGGTGCGGCACTGGCCGTCGATGCCAATCCCCCCGCGCTCGCCAACCTGCAGCGCGCAGCCGCGGGCCAGCGCGTCCTGCGGGCGGATCCCTGCCGAGAAGACCACCATGTCGGCCGCCAGCGTGCCGCCGTCGGCAAAGTTCAGCCGCAGGCCATCGGCCTCGCGCACGATGGCGGTGGTGGCTTTGCTGGTATGCACCCCCACGCCGAGGGCGACGATCTTCTCCCGCAGCATCGCCGCCCCGCCGTTATCCAACTGGACGGCCATCAGGTTCGGGGCAAACTCCACCACGTGCGTCTCCAGCCCCAGCTGTTTCAGGGCGTTGGCGGCCTCCAGCCCGAGCAGGCCGCCCCCGATCACCACCCCGGTCTTCGCCGCGGCGGCATGGGCGGCGATACGGTCGAGATCGTCAAGGGTGCGATAGACAAAGCACCCGTCGAGATCGTTGCCAGGGATCGGCGGAACAAAGGGATAGGAGCCGGTCGCCAGCACCAGTTTATCCCAGTGAGTTTCATGCCCCTCGGCGTCCCGCACCAGCCGCGCGTCGCGGTCGATCGTCGCCACCGCCTTGCCGAGGCGGAGTTCGATGCCGTGCTGGTGAAAGAAATCATCGGCCACCAGCGACAGCGATTCGGCGCTGCGTCCGGCGAAATATTCGGAGAGATGCACCCGGTCGTAGGCGGCGTAACGCTCTTCGCCAAACACCACGATACGATATTGCTGATGCAAGTTGCGGCTCACGCATTGTTCGAGAAAATGGTGGCCGACCATGCCATGTCCCACCAGCACTAATACAGGTTTCGTCATCGTCATTATTCCTGCAGCCTGCGGCTGCGTTGAAGAAGGGTCAAAAAGCCAGTCCGCGGTGGCGGGCTCGTCGCTTTCCAGGCGCGCGGTGAGCGCGGCGGCGGCGGTACAGTCGCCCATCAGCAGCACGCCGCGCAGGCGGCCGTCGCGCAGCAGCAGGCGACGATAGTGCCGGTCGATGGGATCCCAGCTGGTATAGATGTCATTCTGTTCGCCGGCCTGCTGTTCGCCGACGCTAAAGAGTTCAATGCCGGTGACCTTCAGGCGGGTCCCGGCGTCCTGCCAGACAAAGCCCGCGCCGGGGGCGCCGCACAGGCGATCCGCCAGCACCTCGGCCTGGCGCAGGCAGGGAGCCACCAGCCCCCAGGTCTGGCCGTCAATTTCGCAACACTCGCCAATGGCGCTGATCCCCGGCAGCGAGGCGGCCATCTGGCGGTCAACCACGATCCCCTGCTGGCACAGCACGCCGGACTGCGCCGCCAGACGGCTGTTGGGCTGCACGCCGGTCGCCAGCACCACTCGGGCGGCGCGGAATACCCGCCCGTCCGCCAGCCGCACGCCGTCGGCGTCGATGGCGGCGATCCGGCACTCCAGCACGCAGCGAATGCCGCGCGCTTCAAGCTGCTGCCTGAGCTCATCGGCGGCAAAGGCGTCGATCAGCGGCGCCATTAAGCCGCTGCCGCGATGCAGGAGTGTGACCTCTCCGCCGCGGCGACGCAGCGCCGCCGCCGCTTCCACGCCCAGAACCCCACCGCCAATCACCACCGCCGGGCCGGGTATCGCCAGAATACGTTCCACGTCCGCCAGGGTGCGGAAGGGCATAACCTGCGGACGATCAATGCCCGGCAGCGGCGGGATAAAGGGCCGCGAGCCGGTGGCGAAAACCAGCTCGTCCCACGGCAGCCAGGCGTCAGCGATGCGCAGTCGCCGTTGCGCAACATCCACTTCATCCACCGCCTCGCCAGACCGCAGACACACCCCGTGCCGGGTGTACCACTCCGCCGGCAGCAACGGGATCTGCGATGCCGTTTTTTCGCCAGCCAGCAGCGGCGAGAGCTGGATGCGGTTATAGGCCGGGTGCGGCTCGTCGCCGACGACGGTAATGGCAAACCGCGCAGGGTCGCGCTCAACCAGCCGCTGCACCAGCCGGGTGGCCGCCATGCCGTTACCGATCACCACCAGTCGCCGCGTCATGACCGCCTCCTTATGCCGCTTTCGGCTGTTTTTCATACAGGAAATGGAGGATCTGCTGGCGCAGATGGTGGTACCGGCTGTCGTCCGCCAGCTGAACGCGATGGCGCGGACGCGGCAGATCGACCGCGAGGATCTCGCCGACCGTCGCCGCCGGGCCGTTGGTCATCATCAGCACACGGTCGGAAAGCAGCACCGCTTCATCAACGTCGTGGGTGATCATGACGATGGTGGTATTGAGCTCCTGCTGGATATGCATCACCGTGTCCTGGAGGTGAGCGCGGGTCAGCGCGTCCAGGGCACCGAAGGGCTCATCAAGCAGCAGCACTTTCGGCTTCATCGCCAGCGCCCGGGCGATACCCACCCGCTGCTTCATGCCGCCGGAGATCTCCCCGGGCCGTTTATGCAGCGCATGACTCATCTGCACGCGCGCGAGGTTGTGTTCAATCCACTCCCGACGCTCATGCTTGCTCATGGTGCGACGGAACACCTGATCCACCGCCAGCGCCACATTGTCGAAACAGCTCAGCCACGGCAGCAGCGAGTGGTTCTGGAAAACTACCGCCCGCTCCGGCCCGGGCCCGGCGATTTCCCGGTTATCGCACAGCAGTCCGCCCTCGGTAGGGGTCGTGATCCCGGCGATCAGATTCAGCAGGGTCGATTTTCCGCACCCCGAGTGGCCGATCAGGCTAATGGTCTCCCCTTCGACGATATCGAAGGAGACATTCTGTAGCGCCAGAAACTCGCCGCTGGCGGTGTTGAAGCGCTGGCTGACGGCCTGCACCTGAATTAATGGTTTCATATTGGCTCCTTATTTGTCCTGCCAGCTAAAGCGGCGGGCGAGCAGCATCAGGCCCTGCTCCAGCAGCAGGCCGACGACGCCGATAATGACGATGGCGATGATGATGTTTTCCACATTGAGGTTGTTCCACTCGTTCCAGATCCAGAAGCCGATCCCCAGCCCGCCGGTGAGCATTTCCGCCGCCACGATCACCAGCCAGGCGATGCCGATGGAGAGGCGCACGCCGGTGAGCACCGCCGGCAGCACCGCCGGAAAGAGAATTTTGCGCATCACCGTCCACTCTGAGAGCTGGAGGACGCGGGCGACATTGAGATAGTCCTGCGGGATCCGCCGCACGCCTTCCGCGGTGTTGATCACCATCGGCCAGATGGAGCAGATAAAAATGGTCCAGCTGGAGGCGGGCTCCGCCTTCTGGAACAGCAGCAGGCCAATCGGCAGCCAGGCCAGCGGGCTGACCGGGCGCAGCAGAGCAATCAGCGGATTAAACATGCGGGCGAAGAACAGCGAGCGGCCGATCAAAAACCCCAGCGGAATGCCCGCCAGCGCCGCCAGGCCGAAGCCCACCGCCACGCGCTGCAGGGAGGCCAGCACGTTCCAGCCGATCCCCATGTCATTCGGCCCGTCCTGATAGAACGGATCGGCGAACAGCGTCAGCGCCGAGTCCAGCGTGCTCAACGGGGTGGGAAAGCCTTTGCTGTGCATCGCCGCCAGCTGCCAGGCCAGCAGCAGCACCCCCAGCCCCAGCAGCGGGGGCAGCAGGCGTTGGGTGAGCTCACGCAGCCAGCGCGTGACGGTCGACGTGGTGCGCCGGACCTGCACCGGCGGCAGGATAATGACTTCGCCAGGCGCGTTCTCCGCGCTGACGACCGGTTGCTTACGTTGTGCCTGCTTCATCTCATGCCCCCTTACGTTGAATAGCGAAATGGCGGGCGTAGCCTTCCGGGTCAGACCCGTTCCAGACCGTACCGTCCATCAGTGTGCTGCTGCGCATCGTGGCCGCCGGTGTACTGATCCCGCCGACCGCCTGGGCGGCCGCCTGCCAGACGTCGATGCGGTTAAGGCGCGACGCCACCGCGAGGTAATCCGGAGCCTGCTTCAGCAGCCCCCAGCGACGAAACTGGGTGAGGAACCACATCCCGTCCGACAGCCAGGGGAAGCTCACCTCTCCCTCGGCGTAAAAGCGCATCGGATGGGCATCCTGCCAGCGGCGGCCGAGGCCGTTGTCATACTCCCCAAGCATCCGGCCGGTGAGGTACTGCTCTTTGGTATTGAGCCAGCCGCGTCTGGCGAGCAGGCGGGCCGTCTCCCGGGTGTTCTCCGCCGAGGCGGCGATCCAGCGCTGCGCCTCCATCAGGGCTGCCACCAGCGCGCGGGCGGTGTTCGGGTGGCGTTCCACCCAGTCGCGACGGGCGCCCAGCACCTTTTCCGGATGCTCAGGCCAGATATCCTGGGAAGTGGCCGCGGTGAAGCCGATACGGTCGTTAATGGCGCGGGCGTTCCACGGCTCGCCGACGCAAAAGCCGCTCATATTGCCGATGCGCATGTTCATCACCATCTGCGGCGGCGGCACCACGACGGTGCGCACATCGTTAAAGGGATCGATGCCGGCGCTCGCCAGCCAGTAGTAAAGCCACATGGCATGGGTGCCGGTGGGAAAGGTATGGGCGAAGGTGTAGCTGCCCGGCGCGCTGCGGTCGATCAGCCGCTTCAGTCCGCCGAGGTCGGTCACCCCTTTCTCCTGCAGTTCGCTGGAGAGGGTGATGGCCTGACCATTGCGGTTGAGGGTCATCAGATTAGCCATCGCCTGCGGCTTGCTGGCGATCCCCAGTTCAAGACCGTACAGCAGGCCATAGAGAATATGCGCCGCGTCCAGTTCACCGGCCACCAGCTTGTCGCGCACCGCCGCCCAGCTGGCCTCCTTACTCGGCGCCAGGGTAATGCCATATTTTTTGTCAAACCCCTTCGCTGCGGCGATAGCCAGCGGCGCACAGTCGGTCAGCGGAATAAACCCTACCCGCACGGTGGTTTGCTCCGGTCTGTCCGAGCCGCCGGCCCATGCGGCCTGCATCACGCCCGGCAGCAGCATCGCGCCGCCCAGCGCGGCCCCTGCCTGCAGCAAGCGCCGCCGTGAAATTGAAAACTTATCGCTCATATCCGCTCCACACGCGCAAAAAAAAGCGCCCGACAGTGCATATGCACTGCAGGACGCCTTTATCCACGGACACCCGAACCGCCATTGGTTCGTCGCCCGGACTTTTATTCACTCACTAATGCTAATGCAAAGGGGATGCCAGCTTTGGCTATGGCGCACTGGCGGGCTTTTCCTTTCGCTCTGGTCGGTTTGTCAGGCAAAAGTGCACCGCCGACAGGCAGCGAATGCCCATCGATTGTGCATCTACTCCTTTGGGGTTAATGGCCAGATCGCCTTCACCATCAGCAGCGCGCGGGCGATCTCAACCATCCGCTGATTCTTGTCCATGGCCATCTTGCGCAGCGTCTGCCAGGCCTGCTCCTCCGGCATCCCCTGGTGAGTCATCAGCAGGCTTTTCGCTTTTTCGATCAGCTTGCGTTCCTCGAGCGCGTCTTTCAGCGAAGCCAGCTGGCTGGAGAGCTGCTGCAGCTCATAGGCCTGCTGGCGCACCAGCGGCAGCAGCTGTTTATCCAGCCGCGGCGTCACGCTGTCGCTCTCCTCCCCGGCCAGCCAGCCAGGCGCGTCGTCTTCTAACAGCGCGTCGGTGGCATCCAGCAGATCGTCGATCAGTTGCTCTTCCACTTCGCGCAGTTGCTCAAGCCGCTGGGTTTGCAGGCCGAACCAGCGCAGCGCCGTTTCCCCGCCGTCCGCCGCCGGCTGGCGGGTGCAGGCGATCCGCCGCAGTTGCTCGATGTCCAGACCGGCCTGGCACTCGGTCGTAAACAGCTGGACCGTCGCCGGACTGCCCAGCGCCTGGAAGCTGTCAAAGCAGGGCTGCTGACCGTCAATACGGTCCACCAGCTGCTGGCGCAGGCTGTCGCTGAACTCGCCGCGGGTAAAGCCCAATGCTCCCAGCGCGCGCTCCTGGCCCACCAGCTCTTTTCCCTGCATAAAGCTGTACAGGGCGACCATACGCCCGGCTACCGACGGGTCGTCAATGCTGTCATTGAGCTGCGGGACGATATTCAGCAGATGGCGGATAATACGGCTGAACTGCTCCGTCGCGGCTTCAGCGGCGACCTGCCGGCGGCTGACCTGCTCACGCAGCGCCGGGAGCTGCGCCAGATCGCCGACCGCCCGGGCGATGCGCCAGCACAGCGCGCTGCCGGCGACCGCGCGCGCCCGTTCGAGGGCGGCATAGAACAAGGCCAGCCGCTCATCAACCAGCGCCCCACCCGCCCGACACTCCGCCGCGTACAGCTGACCGCCCGAGCAAAGAAAAATATTCGACGCCCCGCGCTCGCACTGCAGCATATGCACCAGCGCGCTGAGCTGACTTGCCAGCTCGCCCAGCCGGGCTAGTTGCTGAAGCTGTTGTTTTTGCAGGCGGCGCGCCAGCTGCAGCCAGGCCGTCGCCTCGTCCGCGTGACCAGTCGTATTATTCATACCCCTCCTCCGGGTTAACGCTTTATACTGCGGTAAAGCAATAACCGTGCCTTTAAGAAGGAGTTTGTATGCAACGTATTGTGATTATCGCCAACGGCGCCGCCTACGGCAGTGAATCCCTGTTCAACAGCCTGCGTCTGGCCATTGCCCTGCGCGAACAGCAGTCCGACCTCGATCTCAAGCTGTTTTTGATGTCCGACGCCGTCACCGCCGGGCTGCGCGGGCAGAAGCCGGCGGAAGGGTATAATGTGCAGCAGATGCTGGAGATCCTCACCGCCCAGCAGGTTCCCGTGAAGCTGTGCAAGACCTGCGCGGACGGCCGCGGGGTCAGCGCACTGCCGCTGGTTGATGGGGTGGAGGTTGGCACTCTCGTTGAGCTGGCCCAGTGGACCCTGGCGGCAGATAAAGTGCTGACCTTCTAAATCTGCGCCGCCGAACGGCAGGAAATATCAGGTTTCGCCGCCTGAAGAGGTAAAAAAAACGTTAGCTGAATGCTTTCAGGAACAACGTCATTTTTGTTTAATCTTTATCCCTTTTTTTGATCAAAATCAGCATCCCGACCCGCGCCGTTTGGTGTGATGCACAGAGCAAAGTGTGAACAATATCACGCGAGGACTGGGTGGGCAGGATGCTGTAGCGGGACAGAAACGGGGTACAAAAATGGCGATGGTAAAAGCAAGTTTGACGTTGTTTGGCGGTGACACGCTGGTGGTGCGTTGCTCAGAGCGCTGCCATATTCATCTGATGAGCGCGAAGGTTCCTGGCGACAGCCATGCGGATATTCTGAGCGTGCAGGATCGGGACAGCGCCTATCTGACGGTGCCCTACAGCGGCACCTGGAACGTGCTTATCGACAGTCACAGCCAGTCACTGGAGCACTCCATCAGCTACGTTCCGGCCTGACAGTCACTGCCTTAACACACGCCCGGCCATGCCGGGCGTTTTTCTTTTCCGCGCGCTCAGGCCAGGCCCGGCGTCGGGCTGTCGCCCAACAGCGCGCGGACGCTGGCCACCAGATCATCAAGACTGGCGTCGTGCATCCCGAGCTTACTCAACGCCTGTTCCAGCGAAAACAGGTACTGAGCGTTGGTGCCGAGCGGCCCGCTGGCCCGGGCGATCAGCGGAGCAATGACCTGGGCGCTGGTATCCGGCTCAAACAGCGGATGACGCGGATCCATAATAAACACCAGCGCATTTACCGTCCGCCCGTCGTCCAGCTCCAGCTTGCACCAGGTGGGCAGATAGCAGCCGGTAATCATCTCCCGTTTCCACAGCAGCGTCAGCTCTTCTTCCAGCGTGTCGTCCGGCAGACGATAAGCGACGCCGGTGGTTCGACCGCCCTCTTTCAGGGCCAGCATACGTCCCGGCTGGCAGGCGCTCCCGCGCCCGGCGGTCAACCGCAGGCAAAACGCGCGGTGCCAGCCCGGCAGCGTGCCGGTGCAGGACTCGCGATAATTGAGCGCCGGGTTCCAGATAAGCGAACCGTAGCCAAAGATCCATACTGAGCCATCATCCGGGCGGCAGGCCAGCGTCGCCGCCAGCGAGGCTGCGCGTTGTTCTGCCGACCAGAGTAGCGATTCCTCAATAGCGCCAAACGCTGTCTTACAATCCGCATTCATCAAGAAATCACGAGTTAACACTGTTTACTACCTCCGCCACTGCCCGCTTCCCGGCGTTCGTCTCATGCATCCGTCAATATTGCTGAAATATTATCCAGCTTTATCTTTCAATAAGCAATCAGCGGGGCGCTGGCAAGCATAAAAGCGGCGTCAGCAATTATTTTTTCTTATGCCACTTATCGTCATCGCCTTTTTCGTAGCTGTTCTTCACCGCCGCCCAGGCGACTTTGTGCGCCGTCTCTTCACGGCTGGCGTCATCGCGCCGCTCGTCTTTATCTTTATATTGATCCCAGGCGCTGTTAAACGCTTCTTTATAAATTTCCTGCGCATGGGCAGGCAGAACATGCTGAACGCTGTCGGGGAGCTCTTGTTTACTGTTATAGGGCATAATGACCTCCTGTTTGAGCATAAAATTTAAGTCTGGAACGCAGGCGGCAGGCTATCAAGCCGAGGATGAGTTAAAAATTAATTTTAGTAATCATCTGAATAATAAGTATAAAAATAGCGTAATCGCAAATTATAATAAACTAATCAAGATATCTCTCGATACCCGTAAACTTAAGTAAAAATTCAGCAGAAATTTAGCAAAATCTGTTACTTTATCGCCCTGCGTTTTTATAATTATAACACCTGCATAAATGGAGATGGTTCATGACCCATGCACATGAGGCGGTAAAAACCCGCCATAAGGAGTCTTCCCTCGTCTTTCCGGTGCTGGCGCTGGCGGTGCTGTTTTTCTGGGGCAGCAGCCAGTCACTGCCAGTGGTTATCGCGATTAATATCCTCGCGCTGGTCGGTATTTTAAGCAGCGCCTTCAGCGTGGTCCGCCACGCCGACGTCCTAGCCCACCGCCTGGGCGAACCCTACGGCTCCCTGATTCTCAGCCTGTCGGTGGTTATCCTTGAGGTCAGTCTGATCTCCGCGTTGATGGCCACCGGCGACGCCGCGCCGACCCTGATGCGTGATACGCTCTACTCCATCATTATGATCGTCACCGGCGGTCTGGTCGGTTTCTCCCTGCTGCTGGGCGGGCGTAAATTCGCCACCCAATATATGAATCTGTTCGGCATTAAGCAGTATCTTATCGCCCTGTTTCCGCTGGCGATTATCGTGCTGGTGTTTCCCATGGCGCTGCCGGGCGCGAACTTCAGCACCGGGCAATCGCTGCTGGTGGCGGTGATTTCGGCGGCCATGTACGGCGTTTTCCTGCTTATTCAGACCAAAACCCATCAGAGTCTGTTTGTTTATGAGCATGAAGACGACGGCGATGATGACGACCCGCACCACGGTAAACCGTCCGCCCACAGCAGCGGGTGGCATACCGCCTGGCTGCTGGTGCACCTGGTGGCGGTGATCGCCGTTACTAAAATGAACGCCAACCCGTTGGAAACGCTGTTGACCAGCATGGATGCCCCGGTGGCCTTCACCGGCTTCCTCGTGGCCTTGCTGATCCTGTCGCCGGAAGGCCTTGGCGCGCTCAAAGCGGTGCTCAACAATCAGGTACAGCGGGCGATGAACCTGTTCTTCGGCTCCGTGCTGGCCACCATCTCGCTGACGGTCCCGGTGGTCACCCTCATCGCCTTCCTGACCGGCAATGAGCTGCGCTTTGGCCTTGGCGCGCCGGAGATGGTGGTGATGGTCGCCTCGCTGGTGCTGTGCCATATCTCCTTCTCCACCGGACGCACCAATGTGCTGAACGGCGCGGCCCATCTGGCGCTGTTCGCCGCCTACCTGATGACCATTTTCGCCTGACCCCGCTTGCCCGTCCGGCGGAGTCCGGGCGAAAAAAAGCCTGCCGGTTTTGACGCCGGCAGGCTTTTTCAGTGATGCGGTCAGGCTTACTTGCTGGTATCCAGCTCGTCGAAGCTTTTCACCAGATCGTCAATCGCTTTCATCTGCTTGAGGAACGGCTCCAGTTTATCCAGCGGCAGCGCGGACGGGCCGTCGCATTTCGCGTGGTCCGGATCCGGATGCGCTTCGATAAACAGACCGGCGATACCCACCGCCATACCAGCGCGGGCCAGCTCGCTCACCTGCGCGCGGCGACCGCCGGAGGCAGCGCCAAACGGGTCGCGGCACTGCAGCGCGTGGGTGACGTCGAAAATAACCGGCGAGTTGTTGGAGGCTTTCTTCATCACGCCGAAGCCGAGCATATCCACCACCAGGTTGTCGTAACCGAAGTTAGCGCCGCGGTCGCAGAGGATCACTTTGTCGTTACCACCTTCGATGAATTTATCGACGATGTTACCCATCTGGCCCGGGCTGACGAACTGCGGTTTCTTGACGTTGATCACCGCTCCGGTTTTGGCCATCGCTTCCACCAGGTCAGTCTGGCGCGCGAGGAAGGCGGGAAGCTGGATCACGTCCACGACGTCAGCCACCGGCTGCGCCTGGCTGGCTTCATGAACGTCGGTGATGATTTTCACGCCAAAGGTCTGCTTCAGCTCCTGGAAAATCTTCATCCCTTCTTCCAGACCCGGCCCACGATAGGAGTGAATGGAGGAACGGTTGGCTTTATCAAAGGAGGCTTTGAAGACGTAGGGGATGCCAAGCTTCTGCGTAACGGTGACGTAATGTTCGCAGATGCGCATCGCCAGATCGCGTGACTCCAGCACGTTCATCCCTCCGAACAGCACGAACGGCAGGTCGTTCGCTACGTTGATATCACCAATGCTAACCACTTTTTGTTTCATAAATTCGCCTTATCAGGGTGTAACCGGAATGGTTCCAGACTAATGCAATGTAATTTGTTTGTGCGAAATCGTGTTGATTTGTGCGCGGATCATCTCGCTGATCGGATCCTCCGGACACTGTTCGACAAAATAGCTCAGGTCCAGCAGCGCCACGTGATCGCAATCCAGCTGGGCGTATATCAGCCCGCGGTCGCGGATCTCATACGGATCTTCCGGGTTAAACTGCAGCAGCGCTTCGCTGGCGCGCAGGGCCAGCTCCATCTGCCGCTCTTCCATCAGCGCCGACTTCAGGGTGTCCAGCAGCTTGCGGATCACCTCGGCGTTATCCGCTTCGTCGAGATCTTCATTAAACAGTTCCGCCACCGGCCCGATGTTGCCCTTCAGCCATACCTCCAGGGTATGTTCGTCGAGGGTTTCGCCGTCGAACGGATTAATCAGCCACATCTCTTCGCTGGTTTCCGGGTCCGCGCGCAGCAGCATCTGGGTCGGGAAGATCACCGGCACCACCGGCAGCCCCAGGCGCTGAGCGATCCACAGCAGGATCGCGCCTAATGACACCGCGCTCCCCTGGCGGTTGACCAGCACTTTATCGAGCCATAGCGCGTCGGATAGACGATAAACGCCCTGCGAGGCGCCAAAGCCCCACTCCTCGTAAAACAGCGCCAGCAGGCGTTCTATCTGGCGTTCCTGGTCCCACGAAGGCGCAATCTCCTCCTGCGCGAGGCGCAGCAGCCGCTGCAGCTCTTCCTCGACAAAACGCGTCGGAAAATCGTCGCGGACCTGTTCAGAAATGAGGACCATGCCATCACACAATGGCGCTTTGTTAAATTCGAAATCCGCTAATGACCCCATGACCTACCCCAGTATCGGTATTCTTGTGATGGCGAGTTGAATAATGATAAACAACACCACCAGCGCCAGCAGGAACGCGATAAAGCGGCTCTGCTGGCTGCGCGGACGACGACGGCCCAGCGCGATAAAACCTAATGCGATGTAAATGATAACGCCAAACAGCTTTTCAGTCAGCCATGCGCCGTCTTCTGTGAACGGCAGGTAGTGCGTTATCGCCATTAATCCCGCACCGCTGAGAAACAGCAGCGTATCGCTGCAGTGCGGCGCAATTCGCACCCACCGCTGGTTCAGCAGCGGGCTCTGGTGATACATCCACCAGTAACGTAAAACGAACAATCCTACCGACACCACCACGCTGGCGATGTGCAGGTAGAGGACAGCCGTGAATAAGTTCATCAGCCAACGTTCTCCATGTCGGGTAAACGTCCGAGGGTCAGACGCTCATTGTCGCCATAGTCGCGGCAGGTCGCGACATCCAGATAGCCCGCCTCGCGGAACAGGGCGCGTACCGCTTCGCCCTGGATCCAGCCATGCTCCAGCAGCATCCAGCCGCCGGGCTGCAGATACTGCCGCCCCTCGCGGATAATCTGCGCCAAATCGGCCAGCCCCTGGTCGCCTGCCACCAGCGCCGTCAACGGCTCAAAACGCACATCGCCTTCGGCAAGATGCGGGTCGGCGGCGTCGATATAGGGGGGATTGCTGACGATCATGGCGAAGCGCTGCCCGGCCAGCGCACTGAACCAGTCGCTTTGCCGTATCGTCACGTTAGCAATGCCCAGATGGGCGGCATTACGCAACGCCAGCGCCACGGCGTCCGGCATCACGTCCACCGCGATCACTTCACAGTCAGGACGTTCGCTGGCCAGCGCCAGGGCAATGGCGCCGGTCCCGGTGCCGAGGTCGAGAATACGGCACGGCGCGACGGGCAGACGCGCCAGCGCCTGCTCCACCAGACATTCGGTATCCGGGCGGGGGATCAGCGTCGCCGGGGAGACAAACAGCGGCAGCGACCAGAACTCCCGCTGCCCGACCAGATGGGCGATGGGCTCCCCGCGCTGGCGTCGCTGCAGGAGCGCCTCCAGCGTCGTCGCCTCGTCGGCGGACAGCGTCGTTTCGCCGAAGGCCAGGATCCAGGTGCGCGCCCGACCGGTGACGTGTCCTAGCAGGATCTCGGCGTCGCGTCGCGGACTGTCGCTCTCCGCCAGGCAGGCGATTGCCTGCTGCAGCCAGGCCTGAAAGGTCATCATTCCTGCTCGGACAGCGCCGCCAGCTGATCGGCCTGATGTTCCTGGACTATCGGCTCAATCAGCATGTCGAGTTTGCCCTCCATCGCCTCATCGAGACGGTAAAGGGTCAGGTTGATGCGGTGGTCGGTCACGCGGCCCTGCGGGAAGTTGTAGGTACGGTTTCGATCGCTGCGGTCGCCGCTGCCCAGCAGGTTGCGGCGCGTGGAGGCTTCCGCCTGCTGACGCTTGGCCACTTCGGCGGCGCGGATCCGCGCCCCCAGCACCGACAGCGCCTTGGCTTTGTTTTTATGCTGGGAACGTTCGTCCTGACACTCCACCACGATGCCGGTGGGCAGGTGGGTAATACGGATCGCCGAGTCGGTGGTGTTAACGTGCTGACCGCCCGCGCCGGAGGAACGGAACGTATCGATGCGCAGATCCGCCGGGTTGATATCCGGCATTTCCGCCTCCGGCAGCTCCGGCATCACCGCCACCGTACAGGCGGAGGTGTGGATACGCCCCTGCGACTCGGTGGCCGGCACGCGCTGCACGCGATGGCCGCCGGATTCAAATTTGAGCCGACCATAAACGCCGTCGCCGCTGATCTTGGCGATCACCTCTTTAAAGCCGCCGTGTTCACCTTCGTTGGCGCTGAGGATCTCCACTTGCCAGCGGCGCGATTCCGCGTAACGGGTGTACATGCGGAACAGATCGCCGGCAAACAGCGCCGCTTCGTCGCCGCCGGTCCCGGCGCGCACTTCCACGAAGGCGTTACGCTCGTCATCAGGATCTTTCGGCAGGAGCAGGACCTGTAGCTGTTGCTCCAGCTGTTCGCCTTTATCTTTGGCGTCCCGCAGCTCTTCCTGCGCCATTTCGCGCATTTCCGGATCGTCGAGCATCATCTGCGCGGTTTCAATATCCTCCTGCACCTGACGCCAGTCGGTATAGCAGCGCGCCACATCGCTTAGTTGAGCATACTCCCGCGACAGCGCGCGGAATTTATCCTGATCGGCAATCGTCGCGGCATCGCCGAGCAGCGCCTGCACTTCTTCGTGGCGCTCGTACAACGCTTCCAGTTTGGCAACAATAGAAGACTTCATAGGCGTGAATTCACCCTGTCCTGAAAATAAGAGAAAGGTGCGCTATTCCAGCCCGAGGCTGTTGCGCAGAATATGCAGGCGTTCGTCGTCCCCGTCACGGGCGGCCTGCTGAAGTGATTTGGTTGGCGCGTGGATCAGGCGGTTGGTGAGTTTACGCGCCAGATCCTGCATAATTTCCTGGGCATCACCGCCCTGCTCCAGCGCGGCCAGCGCCTTCGCCGTCAGCTCCTCACGGACCTGCTCGGACTGAGAACGGTATTCGCGAATGGTCTCGCTGGCGCTCTGCGCGCGCAGCCAGGCCATAAATTCGCTGGTCTCCTGCTCGACGATCGATTCCGCCTGCACCGCCGCGGCCTTACGCTGCGCCAGGTTATGCTGAATGATGTTTTGCAGATCGTCGACGCTGTAGAGGTAAGCGTTAGCCAGTTTGCCGACCTCCGGTTCGACGTCGCGCGGGACGGCGATATCCACCAGCAGCATCGGCTGGTTGCGCCGCGCCTTGAGCGCACGTTCCACCATGCCTTTGCCGATGATCGGCAGCGGGCTGGCGGTGGAGCTGATGATGATGTCGGCCTCTTTCAGCCGTTCGTCGATATCGCTGAGGGCAATCACCTCGGCGCCCACTTCTTCCGCCAGCGCCTGGGCGCGTTCACGAGTGCGGTTGGCGATCACCATTTTGCGCACGTGATGTTCGCGAAGATGGCGCGCCACCAGTTCGATGGTTTCACCGGCGCCGACCAGCAGCACCGTCACGCTCGACAGGGATTCAAAGATTTGCCGCGCCAGGGTACAGGCGGCGAACGCGACGGAAACGGCGCTGGCGCCGATATCGGTTTCGGTACGCACGCGCTTGGCCACCGAGAACGATTTCTGGAACATCCGCTCCAGTTCGCTGACGTTAAGATGGCCGCGGCTGGAATCGGCGAAGGCTTTTTTCACCTGACCGAGGATCTGCGGTTCGCCCAGCACCAGCGAATCAAGGCCGCTGGCGACGCGCATCAGATGGCTGACGGCGTCGTTATCCTGGTGCCAGTAGAGGCTTTTACGCAGGTCTTCTTCATTGAGGCCGTGGTAATCGCACAGCCAGCGGATCAGCGCTTCCTGCAGGTTATCCTGCTCTTCGACGCTGAGATAGAGTTCTGTGCGGTTGCAGGTCGACAGCACCACCCCACCCTGCACCATCGGCTGAGCCAGCAAGCTCTCCAGCGCCTTATCGAGCGTTTCCGGCGAAAACGCGACGCGTTCTCGCAGGGCGACCGGAGCTGTTTTGTGATTGATGCCAAGAGCTAAAAGGGTCATTGTGAGGGAGTAGTACCAGCGTTGCTAAGGTTAGTCTGAGTGCATCATACAGGATGCGCGTAATCAATAAAAGAGAGGCTCCCCTTTTGGAGTAATAGCCAAAGCAAGACCGCCATTAAGGTTAATTTTTTGATTTCAGACAACTTGAACGTAGACGCTATCGCCCGGCGACGCTAGCATTAAGGATTATAAATGTAACCTGCTACACAAATCGGCCCGCTGTTCCCCTGCCGCCGGATTTCACTGTAGACATCAAGGATTTGTCATCATTATGAATCGACTGTTCCGCCTGCTGCCGCTGGCCAGCCTCGTCCTGACCGCTTGTTCTGTTCATACCCCCGAGGGGCCTGGCAAAAGCCCGGATTCGCCGCAGTGGCGCCAGCACCAGCAGGCTGTTCGCAGCCTCAACCAGTTCCAGACCCGCGGGGCGTTTGCCTATCTCTCTGATGAGCAAAAAGTCTATGCCCGCTTCTTCTGGCAGCAGACCGGCCAGGACCGCTATCGCCTGCTGCTGACCAACCCACTGGGCAGCACCGAGCTGTCGCTGACCGCGCAGCCTGGCAGCGTGCAGTTGATCGACAACAAAGGCCAGACCTACACCGCCACCGATGCCGAAGAGATGATTGGCCGCCTGACCGGGATGCCGATCCCGCTGAACAGCCTGCGCCAGTGGATCATCGGCCTGCCGGGCGACGCCACCGACTATTCGCTGGACGATCGGTACCGTCTGCGTGAACTGAACTACACGCAAAACGGCAAAACCTGGCACGTCACCTACGGCGGCTACACCAGCGATACCCAGCCCGCCCTGCCGTCTAATGTCGAGCTGAACAATGGCGCCCAGCGCATCAAGCTGAAGATGGATAACTGGATCGTGAAATGATGAGCCGCTGGCCCTCACCTGCAAAACTGAATCTGTTTTTATATATCACCGGCCAGCGGGCTGATGGTTACCACACCCTGCAGACGCTGTTTCAGTTCCTCGACTACGGCGATACGCTGACCATCGAACCGCGCGCTGACGGCGAACTGCGCCTGCTGACGCCGGTGGCCGGGGTGCCGGACGAAGAGAATCTGATCGTTCGCGCCGCGCGTCTGCTGATGCGCGCCGCCGGCGAAAGCGGCCGCCTGCCGGCGGGCAGCGGCGCCGATATCAGTATCGATAAGCGCCTGCCGATGGGCGGCGGCCTGGGGGGCGGCTCGTCCAATGCCGCCACCGTGCTGGTGGCGCTCAACCATCTCTGGGGCTGCGGACTCTCGGAAGATGAGCTGGCGACCCTGGGCCTGCAGCTGGGGGCCGATGTGCCGGTCTTCGTGCGCGGCCATGCAGCCTTTGCCGAGGGGGTAGGTGAAATTCTGACGCCGGTGGAGCCCGAGGAAAAATGGTACCTGGTGGCCCATCCGGGCGTCAGTATTCCGACGCCGATCATTTTTCGCGACCCGGAGCTACCACGAAATACCCCGCGCCGGTCAATTAATACGTTATTAAATTGTGAATTCAGCAACGATTGCGAGCTTATCGCAAGAAAACGTTTTCGCGAGGTTGATGCCGCGCTTTCCTGGCTGTTAGAATATGCGCCGTCACGCCTGACCGGCACAGGGGCCTGTGTGTTTGCTGAATTTAACACCGAATCCGCTGCCCGTCAGGTGCTGGACACTGCCCCGGCATGGCTAAATGGCTTTGTGGCGCGCGGAGTAAACCTCTCGCCGCTCAAGCAGGCCCTGCTCTGAATCCTGCGCCGTGAGGGCGCATCGTTCATGAGTCAGCCGGGGAAATTGAGTTACGGTGACAACGTCACCCTGTTCCAGACGTTGCATCGTGCTCTTTAAATACACCGACTGGATCGAATGGCGCCAGCCCGCACATTATTGGCCCATTCATCCACCACTGGACGCATGCCTGAGGTTCTTCTCGTGCCTGATATGAAGCTTTTTGCTGGTAACGCCACCCCGGAACTAGCACAACGTATTGCCAACCGCCTGTACACTTCTCTTGGCGACGCCGCTGTAGGTCGTTTTAGCGACGGCGAAGTCAGCGTACAAATCAATGAAAACGTACGCGGTGGTGATATTTTCATCATCCAGTCCACTTGTGCTCCCACCAATGACAACCTGATGGAACTGGTTGTTATGGTTGATGCTCTGCGTCGTGCTTCGGCAGGTCGTATCACCGCCGTTATCCCTTACTTCGGTTATGCTCGTCAGGACCGTCGTGTTCGTTCTGCTCGTGTGCCAATCACCGCGAAAGTGGTGGCAGATTTCCTGTCCAGCGTCGGCGTTGACCGCGTACTGACCGTTGACCTGCACGCAGAACAGATCCAGGGCTTCTTCGATGTGCCAGTTGATAACGTGTTCGGCAGCCCAATCCTGCTGGAAGATATGCTGCAGCTGAACCTGGACAACCCGATCGTGGTTTCTCCGGACATCGGCGGCGTGGTTCGTGCTCGCGCTATCGCTAAACTGCTGAACGATACCGATATGGCTATCATCGACAAGCGCCGTCCGCGCGCCAACGTCTCCCAGGTGATGCATATCATCGGCGACGTCGCGGGTCGTGACTGCGTGATGGTCGACGATATGATCGACACCGGCGGCACCCTGTGTAAAGCGGCAGAAGCGCTGAAAGAGCGCGGCGCGAAACGCGTATTCGCTTACGCGACGCACCCGATCTTCTCCGGCAACGCTATCCAGAACATTAAAAACTCTGTGATCGATGAATTTGTCGTCTGCGATACCATTCCGCTGGCACCAGAAATTAAAGCGCTGGATAAAGTGCGTACTCTGACGCTCTCCGGTATGCTGGCTGAAGCTATTCGCCGTATCAGCAATGAAGAATCAATCTCTGCTATGTTCGAACATTAATCGAGCCGAGCACAAAAACCCGCTGCGGCGGGTTTTTTTGTCTCTGAATTTTTAATTCTTCCACAAAATCATTCGGCATGCGTCAAGGCGGCAAGTGAATGAATCCCCGGGAGCGTACAGGCAGTACGTGACCAGGGTAAATGAACGCAGCCAATACAGAGGCATCCCGAAGGATGATGTGGCAATGACCGATGCCTCCTTCACCTGCCATTCAGTTGACAGATGATGCGCTCATGGATGAAACATTATTGTGAACAGATTATTTTCCTCACATGTGATGCCTTTCCGCGCCCTCATCGACGCTTGCTGGAAAGAAAAGTACACCACTGCCCGCTTTACCCGCGACCTGATCGCCGGGATCACCGTCGGGATCATTGCGATTCCGCTGGCGATGGCGCTGGCGATTGGCAGCGGTGTGCCGCCGCAGTACGGCCTCTATACCTCAGCGGTGGCAGGGATTGTGATCGCCTTAACCGGCGGGTCGCGCTTTAGCGTTTCCGGACCGACCGCCGCCTTTGTGGTGATCCTCTATCCGGTTTCCCAGCAGTTCGGCCTGGCGGGGCTGCTGGTGGCGACGCTGATGTCGGGGATCTTTTTAATGCTTTTCGGCCTGGCGCGCTTTGGCCGCCTGATCGAATATATCCCGCTGTCGGTCACCCTCGGCTTCACCTCCGGGATCGGTATCACCATCGGTACCATGCAGATTAAAGATTTCCTCGGCCTGCAGATGCCCCATGTGCCGGAGCATTATCTGCAGAAAGTGGCGGCGCTGGCGATGGCCCTGCCGACCATTAACGTCGGGGACGCCGCCATCGGCGTCGTCACCCTCGGCACCCTGATCCTTTGGCCGCGGCTGGGTATCCGTCTGCCGGGCCACCTCCCGGCGCTGCTGGCCGGCTGTGGGGTGATGCTGGTCGTCAACTTGCTCGGCGGCGATGTGGCGACGATCGGCTCGCAGTTCCACTATCAGCTGGCGGACGGCACTCAGGGCAACGGCATTCCGCAGCTGCTGCCGCAGCTGGTGCTGCCCTGGGATATGCCGGGTTCCAACTTTACCCTGAGCTGGGCTTCGCTGCAGGCGCTGCTGCCCGCGGCTTTCTCCATGGCGATGCTGGGCGCTATTGAATCTCTGCTGTGCGCGGTGGTGCTCGACGGCATGACCGGTACCAAACATAAAGCCAACAGCGAGCTGATTGGCCAGGGGCTGGGCAACATCGTTGCGCCTTTCTTCGGCGGGATCACCGCCACCGCGGCGATTGCCCGCTCGGCGGCGAACGTCCGCGCCGGCGCCACATCGCCGGTCGCCGCCGTGATCCACGCCCTGCTGGTGATCATGGCGCTGCTGATCCTCGCCCCGCTGCTCTCCTGGCTGCCGCTGTCGGCGATGGCCGCCCTGCTGCTGATGGTGGCATGGAACATGAGCGAGGCGCATAAAGTCATCAATCTGCTGCGCCACGCGCCGAAGGACGACATTGTGGTGATGCTGATGTGCATGTCGCTGACGGTGCTGTTTGATATGGTGATCGCCATCAGCGTCGGGATCGTGCTGGCTTCGCTGTTATTTATGCGCCGTATCGCGCGCATGACCCATCTGGCGCCGGTCAACGTCGAAGTGCCAGACGACGTGCTGGTGCTGCGGGTGATCGGTCCGCTGTTCTTTGCCGCCGCCGAAGGTCTATTCAACGACCTGGAGACCCGAATCGCCGGCAAGCGCATCGTGGTGCTGAAGTGGGACGCGGTGCCGGTTCTCGACGCCGGCGGTCTGGATGCCTTCCAGCGCTTTGTGAACAAGCTGCCGGAAGGCTGTGAATTGCGCGTATCTAACCTCGAATTTCAGCCGCTACGCACGTTAGCGCGCGCCGGCGTCAAGCCGCTGCCCGGACGCCTGAGCTTCTACCCCGATCGTCAGGCCGCGCTGGCTGACCTGTGATCACCCGGCGGCAGGCCCCTGCGCCTGCCGCATCAAGGCTCCGGTCGCCTGCTGCAGCCAGCGCAGCACCGCCGGCGTCATCCAGGTGCCCTTCATCAAATGCGGCTCCTGCTCCATTGCCTGACGAAACTTCTGCAGCGTCTGCGGCCGGGTGCCGGCGTAGGACTGAAACAGCTCAAGCCACGCCCGGGCCAGCGCCTGACCCGACGCCGAGTCCGGCGCTACGCCCTCACGGCACGCCTGATGCAGCTTCGCCACCAGCGCTGGCCACTCCTGTAGCCGGTCGAAGTAGTGCCGGCGGGTGAACGCCATCTCCTCGTCGTCGAGATACCGCGCCCAGATGGCCAGTTTGCTTTCGGCAAAGGCTTCGGTGATAAAGGCAATGATGGCCGGGGTGACGCCGGTCTGTTCAACCATTTGCGGCTCGGCGGCATGCATCTCGTTCAGGCGGGTCAGAAACTCCGGGCGCCCGGCCGTATCCTGCTCCAGGCGCTCCATCCAGCGCGTCGCCAGACTCATCGCCTGCGGACTGTCCGTCGGGCAGCCGCTCGCCATCAGCGTCTGCACCTCCTCTGTTAGCTCGCGCCACGCCTGCGCGCGCTGTTCATCCTGTGCCGCAAACGGCAGCACGGCTAACTCCTGTTGACTAAACCAACGATCGTACATTTTCATTAACTCCAGCGTCTGTAGCCAGGACTCCAGATCGGGTTCATTGCCGCTCGCCAGCGCCTCGCGCAGCGCCAACAGCCGGTCGCGCAGCCTGCCGACATCGCGCAGTTGGTCATTAAGCGTCTCTATCTGCTGCGTCAGCAGTTCGGGCAGCGACAGCGTTCGCCGATCGAGATAGTCCTTAATGGTGGCGAGCGTCAGCCCGGTCTGCGCCAGCGCCTTGATCATATGCAGGCGCTGAACCGCGGACAGGTTATAGAGCCGATAGCCCGCCTCGCTTCTGGCCGAAGGCGTTAACAGCCCCGTCTGTTCATAATGATGCAGCGTACGCACCGTCAGCCCGGCGCGCTTCGCCAGCTCTCCCACCTGAATTAACATGACTGCTCCTCTCTGTGGCCAGGTCCGCTACTCTGCTGCCTGACGTAACGTCAGGGTCAAGCGAAAAACGCGCTTGATATTCACTTTTGGCGGCAACCATAGCATCCCGAAGCTCAGGTCGGAACGGGGGTCGTCAAATGGCGGGAAAAAGAAGAAGAGATAACGAGAGGCACAGTAAAACGCATCGGTCTTCAGGGACCGATGCGGGAATCATGCTACGGTTAGCTGTGGCGATGCTGATTACGACGGCAGCGTTTATCGTAGTGGCGCACCCACCAGTAGCGGTCGCTGACCTGCTCGTGGCCGCCAATACGGGCACCGGCCAGCCAGAGCACCGCACCAACGAAGATGCTTAAGATTGCGCCATGCGCAAAGAATTGTGGCAGGTTAAGCTGCGGAAGCTGGTTCAGAATGGAGTAACCCACCCCCACAACCATCACCACCAACCCTAACCCCATGAGTACGTTACCGAGTAACGAAGCGTTTTTGCGTTTCATGTGTCACCTCCGGACTTTGGGTTGCCAGGGAATGTCCCCAAATCTTATAGGTGTAGTATAGACAAGGTCTCTTCTGTGGAGTGCGCCCACGATCACATTAGTGAACAGCAAATAGACAAAAATTTACAAATAAGCCTATGAACAATATCAAATTCTAATGGTTTAGAGAGTAAATCATCAATGCTGGTATTGTCTCGAGGCCAGAACTTTGTCAAGCGCGCCCGCAGACAGTACACTACGCGGCAGAGAATGCCCCATGCAGGAAAGAAAACGTGACCATTAAACTGATTGTCGGCCTGGCCAACCCCGGTGCGGAATATGCCGCCACCCGGCACAACGCTGGCGCCTGGTATGTGGATTTACTGGCGGATCGCCATCGCGCGCCGCTGCGCGAAGAGAGCAAATTCTTCGGCTATACCTCGCGCATCAACCTGGCGGGCGAGGATGTTCGCCTGCTGGTGCCCACCACCTTTATGAACCTTAGCGGTAAAGCCGTGGCCGCGATGGCGACCTTTTATCGCATCAACCCGGACGAAATTCTGGTTGCCCATGATGAGCTGGATTTGCCGCCGGGCGTGGCGAAATTTAAACTTGGCGGCGGCCATGGCGGCCACAACGGCCTGAAAGACATCATCAGCAAGCTCGGCAATAACCCGAACTTTCACCGCTTACGCGTCGGGATCGGCCATCCGGGCGACAAAAACAAGGTTGTCGGCTTTGTCCTCGGCAAACCACCGGCCAGCGAGCAGAAACTGATTGATGATGCCGTCGACGAAGCGGCGCGCTGTACGGAAATCTGGTTAAAGGATGGTCTCACTAAAGCGACCAACCGTTTACACGCCTTTAAGGCGCAATAAGCCGTTGTCGTGCGGCATTTTTGCCGCGCACCGTGTATAATAGGCAAAGCTATTCAATTTTCTGCAATCTGTTCCTGATAACAGATTGATTATCCAAAGATTAAGGTGATTTAAATCATGGGATTCAAATGCGGTATCGTCGGTTTGCCCAACGTCGGCAAATCCACCCTGTTCAATGCGCTCACCAAAGCGGGTATTGAAGCGGCCAACTTCCCCTTCTGTACCATTGAGCCGAACACCGGTGTCGTACCGATGCCCGATCCGCGTCTGGACAAGCTGGCTGAAATCGTCAAACCGCAGCGTATCCTGCCGACCACCATGGAGTTCGTTGATATCGCGGGCCTGGTGAAAGGCGCGTCCAAAGGCGAAGGTCTCGGCAACCAGTTCCTGACCAACATCCGCGAAACCGAAGCTATCGGCCATGTGGTTCGCTGCTTTGAAAACGACAATATCATTCACGTGGCAGGTAAAGTGAACCCGGCGGAAGATATCGACGTTATCAACACCGAGCTGGCGCTGTCTGACCTTGATACCTGCGAGCGCGCGATTCACCGCGTCTCCAAAAAAGCCAAAGGCGGCGATAAAGACGCGAAAGTTGAGCTGGCCGCGCTGGAGAAATGCCTGCCGCAGCTGGAAAACGCCGGTATGCTGCGCGCGCTGGATCTGACCAAAGAAGAGAAAGAGGCCATCCGCTATCTGAGCTTCCTGACCCTCAAGCCAACCATGTACATCGCGAACGTCAACGAAGACGGTTTCGAGAACAACCCGTACCTCGATCAGGTTCGCGCTATCGCCGAGCAGGAAGGGTCTGTAGTGGTGCCGGTGTGCGCCGCGGTTGAAGCGGACATCGCCGAACTGGACGATGAAGAGCGTGATGAGTTTATGGCTGAGCTGGGTCTCGAAGAACCGGGCCTGAACCGCGTGATCCGCGCTGGCTACGCCCTTCTGAACCTGCAGACCTACTTCACCGCTGGGGTGAAAGAAGTTCGCGCATGGACCATCCCGGTCGGGGCGACCGCGCCGCAGGCAGCCGGTAAGATCCACACCGACTTCGAAAAAGGCTTTATCCGCGCGCAGACCATCGCTTATGAAGACTTTATCGCCTACAAAGGCGAACAGGGCGCGAAAGAAGCCGGTAAAATGCGCGCTGAAGGTAAAGACTACATCGTGAAAGATGGCGATGTGATGAACTTCCTGTTCAACGTCTAATCCCGCTGGCTGGCGTTTCTGCCGCCATCGAGTAATAAAAAATCCACGCTCCGGCGTGGATTTTTTTCCTGTGCGCAAGGCGGCGCGCTACTCCACGATATGGGTCTCTTCTGCCGCCTCGTAGCCATCAACGATCTGCACAATCTTTTTTAACTCGTCCTCAATAAAAGCCGGGGTGGCGCTTTCCCCTGAGGTCGGGTGATGAAGCTCCACCGAGATGCCGCTGGCGGCATTGGTCAGCGACAGGCTGATCTCCTGCGGATCCGCCGCAGACGAGGGTCGCCCGATATGCTGCGCGATGGTCGCCGCCACCACGCGCGTATCAACTTCCGCGAGATGCCCCCACCTCATTTCAACATGCCCCTGCTGCCCTGCCTTTATCACCTGCAGCGTATAGCCGCTTTTTGCCGTTGCCATCTCTTTTCCTCCGGTTTCGTTGCCCGGGCGTCATATTCTCAGCCCGGTTTTATCAGCAAAGTTCGAACATTTCTGCCTTGCCGTTAATGACTCTTTTCCACATAGGTCTGCATGTTTTCTTTGGTCACTAACTCAAACGGGATCCAGACATGGGACTCGACTTTTTCTCCTTTAATCAGCTTCAACGCCACCGCTAAGGCCGTTTTGCCCTGACCAACGGCATCCTGGAAAACCGTTACCTGGATCTTATCGCTGGCCAACGCTTTCAGCCCATCCGGCGTGGCGTCGATGCCGCCGATCAGCAGCTTCTTCTGGCTCTTCTCCAGCGCCATCGCCGCGCCAATCGCCATCTCGTCGTTGTTCGCCGCCACAATATCAATCGCTTCCCCGTTGCCTGTCCAGTTCTGCATCAGATCCATTCCCTCGCTGCGGGAATAGTTGGCCGGCTGTTTCTGCACTACTTTCATCGCCGGATATTTGGCCACCACCTGCTCTACGTCCCTGGTGCGCTGCAGCGCGCCGGCATCGGTGAGATTACCAATCATGATGGCGACGTTGCCTTTGTAGTTCGCCAGCTTCGCCAGCGCTTCCATCTGCAATGTGCCGGACTCCCGCTCGTCCGAACCGACAAACACCACGCCAGGCGGTAACGTTTTATCCCCCGGCGTCCGGTTCACATACACCAGCGGCATCCTGGCCTGCTGCGCCATCTTCGTCAGCTGCGGGGTGCTGGCGGAGTCCACGGGGTCAACGATGATCGCGTCCACGCCGGAGGCAATGAAGCTCTGCACCTGATCGGCCTGGCGTCCGGTGTCGCCGCGGGCGTCTTCGAACTGCACCTCGACCTGGCGGGCATGAGCTTCTTTCTCAATGGACTGACGAATAATGGTGAGAAAGTTTTGATCGAAGTAAGCCATCGAGACGCCGATCTTCTCCGCCAATGCCGAAGCGGAACTGGCCAGAAGGCCAACTAACAGGATGATTTTACAGTGCTTCATAGCATGCCCTCAGAGGTCGAAATAAAATTTTCAATATAAAATTAAACGGTATATTTAAATCATTTTCAGACTACGAAGGGCGTAGAGTTCTTGCAATCATGATGTAAAGAAAATGTTGCCATGCGCACACTTTATTTCACCGCCTCACTCACCGAAGGCCCACCGGTTGCGGGTCGCGCAGCGGGCGGTGGCGCCGGCTGTTTTCGCTTCAGCAGGGCATACTCCACGATCAGCTGTTGCAGATGCAGTTCGGCGAGACTGCCGCGGGCGGCTGGCCAGGGTTGACCTGCGGGGAGCGCGGCCAGCTCGCGCAGCTGCTCTTCCAGCGGAACGGCGCGGTTAAGCGACTGCATAATGGCAAACACCGCCGTTTTCAGTTCGCTCACCGTCAGGTACTTCCCCTTCTGCTCGTCGAGGGCATTGAGCTGACCGGCGAGCCGTTGCAGCTGACGCATGCCCTCCGCCCAGCCGGTGAGGTTTTCCGCGGGCAATGCCGCAGCGCTTAGCTGCCGCTGCCACTGCTGCGCCAGGGGCTTTGCCTGTTCCGGCCAGCGGCTCAAGGCCAGCTGGACCAGCCGGTCGCCGTAGCTTATCGCCCAGTCCGGCGCCAGGCGGGCGAGATCGTCAAGCTGGCGCTGCGCCTGGCGCAGATCGACCGGCGCGTGGGGAGATGCCCCCGGGAGGTCCGCTAGCGGCCCAGCCTGTTGCGTCATCACAGTTGGCGGCAAATCGGTCTGGCGCAGCGCCAGCCATCCACCGACGGCGATGCCCGACACCGCCAGCATGGTGACCATTCCGGCGATAAATGGCTTCCAGCGCGACGCGGCGACCGGAGTCGATGCCATCCCTGGCGCGGGCCGCTTTGCTGGTGAAGACGGAGCCAGCGGCTCAGCCTCTGGTCTACGTTGTCGTTCTGGCGCTGGCTCAGCCTTCGCAGCATCCTCTTCGCTGACCAGAGCGTCGGGAAGTGCCGCCTCAGACATCGCCACCGGCGGCGTGGCGGGAGGCGCTGGCGCAGGGTCGAGGTTCTCGAAGCGGGTTGCCGTGCTGCGCAGCAGCGCCCGCAGGTCACTCAGCGGGTTTTCAGGCGCGATCTCAAGGCGCTGGAGCACCGCGTCGAAGGTTTGCAGCGAACACTCAGCCTGGCTAAGCGACGCAAGATCGTCCGGGGTGAGGTTCAGGGTGCGGATCACCTGCCGCAGTCGCTTGCTCAGGGTGCGGAAGATTTCGGTGCGGGCCGGGAGCGCCTGCGGCCACAGGTTTTTACCCTGGTGGGCCAGCAGCGTTTCCAGCAGCGATAGCCCCTCGTTGATCCCTGCCAGGCCGTCCAGCCGGGCGCGGGCCAGCGTATACCAGGCGACAGTCTGCAGATCCGCGCCGTGATGCTCCAGCAGCGCACGGGCAAGCTGCTCGGCATACGGCCAGTTAATATCCGGCCGCGCCGGGTGGCTGAGCTTGTTCATTTCCGCACGCAGGGCAATAAAATCAGCCAGCGTGCGCGGGTCGCCACCGGTTTTATAACGGCGGTCTTTATGTGTTGTCATCATGATGTCTTTCAGCGAGAGATTAGAGGGCGGAGCGGGCGTCAAGGTACTGCTGACGTTTAAGGTGGCGGATCAGCACCCTGCCTTCAGGCATAAACTCTGTGCCGTAACGTACCAGACCGATATCCTTCAGCTCAGCATCAATGGCATAGCGCAGTTCGCCGGGCGCATCCTGATCGAGCATCACCACCGCGATCCGCTGCAGGCGCGGTTCGTATTTCAGCAACACCGCCGACAGCGTACTCATCAGCTGATGCGCCGACGCCGGCATGCCCTGGAGGATAGCGGTCATATCCGGCAGGCCGTAGTCCGGCAAATGCGCCAGCGTTCCGGCCCGACAGTTGAGGATGCGCTGCATGTTATCGAGCACCGACAGGATGACCTGATCCGTTTCGCTGACGTTGTTCAGGTCCAGCCCGCCGGCGAAATTGCCGTAGAGGATGTCGTACAGGGAGGGACGAGGCATTTCACTTCTCCTTAAGCGGGTGCAGCGTCAGTTGATTTTGGCTGGCTTCGATAATGCGCGGTCTCGCCGGGTCGAGATCGTCCCGGGTGAGTACCAGCCGCCAGCTATTTAGCGTCAGGTCTGGATCGATAAACATGGCCGCCACCGCCACAAACTGCGCGCTGGTTTCCATGGGCATATCAACGGTCACCGATTCGCCCGGACGCAGGCGAATATCTTTTTCCGCCACCCGGTCCGCCTGCAGCGCCTGGCCATCGCCGGCAAACAGCGACGGGTAGTCAGTATTGTCAAACGCCTGTCGGTCCTTCAGCTGGTAAATACGCACCACCGTCGCCAGGGAGGCGCCTTTGGCGTTGTTATTCACGCCTTCCCGGGCGCGAAGATCCAGATGAAGCGTTTTCACCTGGGGGTAAAAAATGGACTGGGTCACGGAAACGGCGCCGTCTTTTACGGTCTGCGTCAGGCCGCAGCCGGTTAAGAGGGTGACCATGAAGAATGCCAGTAACGTGGCAGAGGGTTTAACTACGGTAATCGCCATCTTCATCGCTCTCCCTGCGGTGGAGGTTTTCCCGGACGCGCTGATAGCGCCCCAGATAAATCGTGATCCTGTCGTCAGCCTGCTTCTGCGCATCCAGCGGTTGCAGCACAGCCGTTCTCCCGAGCTGGACGGCATGCGCCTGCTGGCAGCAAAGTTGCGCATCCGGCAGTAAATGGCGGGCGACGCAAAGCTGCAGCCGCACGTCGAGATGAGATCCGAGCCAGACGTGCAGGAGCGCCATCAGGTCGCTGAACAGTTCGCCGCCGGGCAGCCAGCCGCGGACCTCATCAGGCTTTTCCGTCGCCAGCTGCAGCAACACCTGACCGTTCACATCCGTAGCGTGAGTTCCCATCACTGGCCGATGCTGCAGGCTAACCGGCTGGCGGATGCTCATCGTTAACGGCTGCGACAAGGGGATCCGGCAGGGATCGTGGTGGTACACCGTCGCCCGGGTCCCCGGGGCCAGGAGCGCCACCAGCGCCTCCATGCCTTCCCCGGATCTCCCCGGCAGCATCATTACCGGCAGCAACGCCAGAAATCGCGACAGCGGCGCTGCGGCAACGGCGGCACATCCCGGTATACCCAGCCCCGCCAGGCCCAGCAGATACTGCGAGGTGTTGTCCGTGCCACCCGCCCGAAAGGTTGCCGGGTAGGAATATTTGCGCCAGATACGGTAATACTGGGCGATCAGCCGATGGTTAAAGATATCGAGAAAATCCTCGGTCGCCTCGACGCCTTCCCGCCGTTGCGCAATGTCATCGCTATAGTGGGTCGGTAGCGGGGATTCCACGCCGTAGAGACCCATAAAAGCAACGCGAACCGCCGGCGGCCGGGGCGGGTCAGGATCGTCCATTCCACGGATTTCGCCGGCCGGGAAGCCCATCCCCGGATGCGGGCGAAAGCGTATGGGTTCATCACCCACCAGCCAGCCGCTGCCGATGATCGGCGCCTTCGGATGGTTCTCCTCCAGCAACTGGCAGAAGCGGTAAAAATTCATGTACGGCAACTGAGGCCGGAGCTGCGCCATCAGCCGGGCAGGCGCAGACTGTGATTCTCTTTCCACCGGATACATTTTCCTTCAGGTTGAACAATGAGCGTTAGCTGGTTGAACTGATTCATATCGGCATACAGCGCGAAAAAGCGGTTGAGCATGTCGCCAAACAGATGGACATCCCCCATGCCGGTAAATCCACTGCCGTCGAGCGTCACTTCGATATCCAGCCCGCGCAGCAGGAAGCCCTGTTCGAAACGCTGAATTCGGTGATGGCTGACCGCCAGAATAGCGTCCAGACGACGGTTATTGAGCTCATCCTCCCGCCAGTTGTAGAGCGACAGCGTACCGCGCAGTACCTCGGCGCTGCTCATCATGTTGAGAAAACGGGTGCCCAGATGGCTCATGACCCGCCAGTGGTAGCGGTCTTCCGCCGGGGGATATGCCGGCAGCGTGGGTTTACAGAGATTACGGACGGTAAGCGGCGTGGCTGATATCGACTCACAGCGATCCAGCAGCGTGCTCTGTAGCGCCCGGCGCGGCAGCTGGCCGTTAGTGCCGGTGATGCGCAAGGAGACCGTTTCCCGCGCCAGCGCCCGGTCAGCCTCCCATTGCTGTCCGCCGAGGATAAGCCAGGTATCGTGCATGCCGGTGACGCCCCGTTTGACGCGGGTGTGGTAGTAGCGTTCCGGCGCATGGCGACGCATCATCCCGCCCTGGTGACGAAAGCTGGTGAAAGGCACATAGCGTGCCTCCCCGGTGCGCCCGGAGCCGGTCACGCTGTCGACAGAATAGATTTCGGTATGCCCGTCCTGCAGGCGCTTCGGACGCAGGAGGTATTCGCTCTCCAGCCCGCTGATGGTTAACGGGTCAGCCTCAAGGGTAAACAGGTTAATCACCGGCACACAGTGCAGGCGCAGGCTGCTTGCGCTGACGGGCAAATCGCTTTGCCAGACCTCGCTGAACACCACCTCAAGCGTGAAATGCGCTATCCCCGCCGGTAGCGTCATGTTTTCCAGACCATTTAGCTGCACGAACATAAATTTTTCGCGAAAGGTGAAGTACTCGAGCAGCAACTGATAGCCGCTGAAAGCGCTCTCCCCCTTCGGCCATAAACGATCCTCCTCGCTAAATCCCCCCGGCGAAAAATAGCCGTCCAGACTTACCCGCTCCGCCTGCCCTGGCAGGCGCAGGTACAGCGAGGCCTGGCGTCGGGTCAGCCAAAGATGAAGAGCGCTGCCGGTAACGGCGTCTTCCCCCAGGTACAGCGGCAGGCGGCGGAGATCGGTCTGCGACCAGTCTGCCAGCTCGCTACAGGTGAAGCGTAGCCGCAGGACCGAACGTCCGTCCGGCTCCGCCGTCATCACCGCCTCCTCTATCGCCAGCGGATTAAGCGTCAGATCGCGGGTGGTTCGGTACCGGCACACGGTATTTTTCGGCCCCAGTGGGCGGGAGCTTATTTCAAACCCGGCGGGCACCGTTTCCACCATCTTCATCGCCGGCAGCGTTGGGGTCAGCGCCACGATCGATAACGACGGAATGGTGCGCAAATAGTGCGGCCACAGCATGCTGACCAGCCCCTCGGTCAGCTCCGGCAGATCATCATCAATTTTTTCGCGCAAGCGACCTACGGAAAAGGCAAAGCCTTCAAACAGGCGCTCAACGTAAGGGTCCGGCGTGCCGGCTTTATCGAGATCCAGCATCGCCGCCCGGTCGGGGTGAGCCTGCGCGAACGCTTTTGCCGCCTCACGCAGGTAGCGCATTTCAGCGTCAAAATATCGCAGGGTTAAATCGTCCATTATGACTATTCCATTATTCGTCTTCAGGGAGACACGCAGCATGGCTGCGCGGGCAGATTAGTTGGCCGCCGGGCGGCCATGAGCAGAGGAGGCCCGGCGTCGCAGGTCAACGCCAATCAGTGAGGGAGGCGGTTTCAGTATCCCTCTTCGCCGGGTATATCGTCGGTCAGCGGAACACGCTCAGCAGGCGCGCGCACGCTGAATATCGTCTCCGGTAGCGTAAAGTTTCGCAGGGCCAGCAGCGCCAGCGGTCCTTCCCCCGACTCGGTGCGCAGGGTGTAGTTCAGCGACAGACCATCCGGCGCTTTCCAGCTCAGGCTCCAGCTGCTGCTCGTTCCGGGGTAAGCGCTGACCACCGCCTTATCCAGCAGGCGGATCCAGCCCCAGGCCCCCTGAAGATCTGCATACTGGCGGGTGCCCGCCCGGGTGCTGATCCAGCTCAGACTGGCGCCCGGCGCTTCGGTATCGGCGGGCCAGCTGAACCGCCGCCAGGCCGGCATCTGGTTCATGTAGACAAGTTTCTGGCTGTCGATGACCAGCTCCGTCTGCATCACGCCATCCGCGGTGCCGGGGCGTAGCGCAAAATGCAATCCCGCTTCGCCGTTGGCGAACGCGACGTCGGAGAGATGGCTCAGGGTATTCATCGCCTGCAGAAAGGCCGGGTTAAACGTCAGCCCCTGGGCATTGATACTGTCCGCCATCCAGCGGCTCCCCTCTTTATGCAGCACGCCGTTCAGCCGGGTCTGCAGAAAGCGGGCGATGCGTCCGGTCTCGCTATTGAGATATTTTGCCAGCAGCGGCAGTGAAACTTCACTGCTGGTATTTTTAAAGGGGTAGCGACCGCCAAAAGCGCTATTCCAGTCCTCCACCACCGCGCTGCGCCACTGGGCGTTGAGACTTTCCGCCGCCGGGGTCAGCACCTGCTGCCAGGCCTGCTCCATCGGGCGAACAAACAGCGTCTGCCCAAAACCACTCCACTGCTGGCCCAGTCCCGCCGCCACCAGGCTGCCGTAGTCGCGCGTTTCGGTTAGATCCACAGCCTTGCCCTGGAACACCGTCTGCGCAAGCAGGCGCGTCATCGCCTGCGGGTCGGTGGCGTTGGTGACCTGCTGCAGGCGCAGACGCACCTGGGTGACGCGGGTCAGGAAGGTCTGCAGGCTAAGACGGCTGGTGGACGCCCCGCCGTCGCGATTGTCCAGCAGCGCCAGTACGGGCCCGAAGGTGGCATCCAGAGGACCGCGCACGCCACCCTGCTGGTCGATGGCGGACTGCCCGTCGCGGTTAAACAGATTTTTCGCTGATTTGACAAGCGAATCGGCAATAGCTTCCCCGGTCTGGCCGGTTCGCCCCTGCATGCTCAGGGTGTTCATCAGCGCCACCAGCGGCGACTGGCGCACATCGGCCATCAGGGTCAGCTGGTCGATGGCATCGGAGAGGGTCTCCACGCGCTGCCAGCGTAAGCTGTTGAGAAAATCCAGCCAGGCGCCGCTGAAATCAGCGAAATAACGCTCCGCCAGCCGGACTCGCAAAGCTTCCGGCGACGCCGACTGCGCGGCAGGCTGCTTCGCGTCGCTCAGCACCCAGTCCATTTCATCGCGGCGTTCCTCGACCACTTTCTCAATGGCCGGCTGTACGGCCTGCTCCCAGGCCTGACGGGTAAACATCCCCGGCACCACCTCATCGGTGGTGAACAGGCGCGACGCGTCGGTGTCGCCGGTCATGTCCGCCAGGTGCAAGTCCGCATACTGATTCGCCACCTGCGCGAGCATCTTCTGATAAAGCGTGGACTCACTGTTGCGCTGGCCCAGTTGGCGAATTAACCGTGTGCGCGCCTGGCTGACCAGACCGTCATCGACAGGCAGACGCCACTGCGGATGCGACGCCAGGCTGGCAGCGTAAAATGCCAGTAGCGAAGGGCCGCTGCCCTGCCAGACGGCGTCGGCGATGCCTGAGCGCTGCGACCAGTCCTGCATCAGCGTGGTGGCAAACCAGGACGCGTCCATCCTCTCAGGGCGCGAGAGCATCAGGTACAGTTTTAACTGGTCGTAAGCCGTTTTTGCCCTCTTCTCGCGAAGCGGACTGTCCGGCGGAAGCTGCACAAAGGCGTTCAGTTGCCCTTCCAGATGGCGCGCCGTCGCATCACGCAGCAGCGGTAAGGCGCTTTCGCCATAGCGCGGCAGAAGCGCCGCCAGCAGGTCATCATTCTGGCTGAGGCCAGCGCGGAGGTACCAGGGTGCTCCGTGCTGTGACCGGTATTCCAGCCGGGCAAGGGTTTTCTGCAGTTCAGACAGGGCATGCAGACGGACCGTCAGCGGCTGTTTCTCCGCTGAAAGCGGCTGAACCTGCTGCTGCGCCTGCGCCACCTGGCTGCGGTTAGTGATAAAGGAGACGGTCATTGAGGCGGCCCACAGCGCCATCAGCACCGCAATGCTCACGCCCGCCATCTGCGCCCCGCTGACGCCCGGTTTACGCGCACGCAGGCCTGCCGGTAACGCCAGCGGGGATTCCGGGATGGCGTCCCAGCGGTTATCCCGGCTCCAGTGGTGGGCAACGCTGCGCTGCGCCCCGGCAGAGGGGGCGCTGAACACCACCCCCGCCAGCGGCAGCGGACGGTACGGATTAAGCAGCACGGACAGGGGACCGGTCAGGCTTTCCGGCCCGCGGGTCAGTTGGTCGGCCAGGGTGAGCAGAAAATGATGCTGCGGTCTGTCGCAAATCTGCTGAATGCCCTGCGCGGTGAGCGCCGGTATCAGCCCGTTCAGCTGGCGGGCCAGCGCGTCAGGCGCACATCCCGCTGACAGCAGGCAGCCCACCGGCTGGGTTGTCCGGCCAGCCTGTTCCCCGCCACGCCCGTGCAGCGACCAGACATACAGCGGCAGCCGCCAGCCCAGGGCCTCATAACGACCGCTCAGGGCATGGGCCAGCGCATCCGTCGCATCAGAAGTGAGTGATGCGGCGGGCATATCGCCATCCGCACCGGGAACAGAGTCAAAAGCGGAGGTCACCCACACCATACCGTCCGCCGGGCGACGGCGCAGCTTTCGCAGCGCGGCGAACCAGGCGGCGTCCACCGGTGCCGCCGGGTCGCCGCCCCACAGCAGCAATGTCCCCCGGTCTTCCTGCCAGAGTTCCTGGGTGAGTTTTGGGGTCAGCTGTTCGACGTCGGCGATGCTGCCGGTAATCAGCAGGATGCGGAGTTTGCGGGGCCAGAAATTACCGTAAATGTGTCGCAGGGCTTGTTGTAATTCGGTTATTAATTTCTTATTTACTGCCACCTGTTTTAAATGAACGCTATTGTTTGATCGAGCGCCCTGTTTATCATTTAACTGACGAAAAAAACGCAGTCTTGATGCAAACACAACAAGTGAGCGCCGACTTACAAGCAATAAAGAGAGGAAAACCGGAACAGAAAAAATAGTACAGAGTATGCCAAATTTTTCTGCTGGTGCTGTCCATCCTAAAGATGGCCCCCATAAGTAATAAATCAGAAGTAAAATAGCCGTAACAATAGCAACAAAAAAAATGCCAGAAAATTTGATAATGAAACTTTTCATGCTATAGCACACCTTTACCACTGGCAGCCGAATTAAAGAAATGAGAGATTAAGAGGTCATCATTTTTATTTACAAACAAATATTTTCCAGGAAGAAGATATTCATTTACATAATTCAATTGTAAAAATTCGGTAAGCGGCGGGCATAAACATACATAGTTGCCTGAATCAACGTAGGTATACGACGAAAGTGCACTTTCAGACATATAGTCTGTGGTTTTTAACACCAGCTTTTTTAGCTCTTCTTCATTCAACCCGGAATATACAACACCGGATAATTTCTCCCCATCATTAGCACCACCCCAAATTAGTGACTTATCTATCCCCGGCCAGTCGTATTCTGGACGAAAAAGAGATCCTAAAGATGAGTTGTTGCCACCTTCGTCATCATTTTTTAATTTTCCAAATAAAAACATTACAGATTCAGATTTATTATCAATTTTATCATAAAATAATTCCACACCATGAAAACTGGCAGCGATGAGAATAATATATTCATCAGAAGATCTGTCTAACCAGCTATCAATAGATTCTGATAGATTATTGCTAAACTCAACATTCGCTAACGGAAATACATTCTCAAACCGAACTTGCCAAATTTTTTCCATCAAAGATTTTAAATTATCATGAAGAACACACACTACCTTTATTCTGGCATGCTTAGGTAAAATAGTTATATGCATATGAATATCATTAATGAACTCCCCCATGATTTCATTAAATAAATGAACGTTTCTTTGCTGTATTTGACTACCGCTTTTTAATTCATTTACTGACGAATTAAAAGTAAGGTACCTGGACATATGTGTGGATTTTGGTGTGTAACGAACGGGCAACAAAGAATTGCCTGCCACATCAACCACTTTCCCGTTTAAATCAGGTAATCTGACCTGTAACTCAATAATATCAAGATTAACCCTTCCTTTTTGAAGCAACTCCTGATAATAAGTGGAGCGAGTTTCATTCCAGTTGGTTACCTCAATATCCTCATTATCCCAAAGTATAATTCTGAAAAAAAATACAGCTCCACAAAAAAGTAGTGGTACCAGCAATAATTCAGTCCAAAAAGCGAAGCTATTTTTTGATAAATACTGAGGGAAATAAACTAAAAAAACATATATATATACCACCACTATGCAAACAGAAATTACGGCATCAATCCATAATGGCAATTTTTTTTGAGCTGCTTTTTCTGCTGATGGAATATCAAAGATATTTACTGGCATAATTCTATTCCTTTAAAACACGCGAACCAGAAGAGATAAGAATAGCACCACACGCACAGCGATGTCCCTCTAATGCAATAGCTAATCCATTATCGCAATGGTTTTCATCCCCTTCACTTATATTATTCAAACCATGTGTCGGACAGGAGACAAGATCAGATTTACGTGCCACAGATTTGCCATCAATGGTGATCTGAGGTGAGCCCGTTAAAACAGATCCACCATGAGATGTTTTGTCACCTACACAGATAGTTTTTTTCATATCATAACCATTTTTATTTATTGTTTATCTCAGGAAGTCTTTCAAGCGGTAACACCAGAACACCATCAGCATCCTCAGAACTATCATCCCTATTTAATGGCAATCCTGTATCGGGATTCACATCTTCTACTTTATCCTTTCCATTGATTCTAAATGCAATATTGTTTTTTTCATAAACAAAATAATCTTCTTTACTTTTGAGGAAAGCAGCATGCAACTTATTATCAATTATTGCAGAGGAAGTAAATTCATTTATAGAAACTAACGTATCAAATGTTTTACTATAAAACAGGATGTTATATGAGGTACCTCGACGTCCATCCTTTCCCGGACTGATATTTGTACACCCTGAATAAAATAGCAGATAATCAGGTTTATCAAGTAATACAGCATCAAATTTATTATAGCAGTGTAAAGGATATTCATAGCTGTTCACCTCAGTGCTTTTTATAATAAACTGAGATAGTTTACCGCCCTTTTTAATCCTAATGATTTGTTGTGGCAGATATGAATCAATATTTATATCTGGATAAATACCTTTGGAGATTTTAACTTTTTTGCCATCAAAAAAGCCAAGCCATAAGTCCTGTTTTTTATTTATCAACCAGTATTGATTTTGAAAAACATCTTTGTTCTCTCACTATCAGTGAGGTTATTTTGACTTTTTTTTAAAATCAATAAATTGATCATGATATCTTTCATTTGCATCCAGATCTAATAGACTTCCAAAATCACTCTCGGAAGAGAATATCTCATCATTTTTATCGCTAGCACGAACAATTTGTGTTGATATCAAAAAACAAAATAAAACTAAATATTTCATGATTTATCCCCTATGGGTAATCAAAATAATTAATAGAGATATTAATCAACAACAGTGACTTCAGGAAGTCTTTTTAAAATGACAGGTTGGAATCCATCTGGATCATCAATCATAACTGGTTTTCCATTTTTCATGACAGGACTTCCGTTATCATCTATTTCTGGTACCTTTTCCTGGGGTTTTCCAGTTTTTTTATCAACAACAATAACCTGATCTGAACCTGTAAACTTAAATGCTGACTCAATACTGTAATCGATATAATAATCTCTAACCTTTTCAACCGATTTTTTGAAAACGCTGATACTATCTCCCTGCAATGCCGAATCAGGAAATTCATCAAGCTGCAATATTGTATCAAACGTCTTACTGTAAAATAGTATATTATAAAAAATGCCTAATTTTTTAGAGTATAATTTATCACCACGGGCACATCCAGTATAAAAAACCATATAATCCTGAGCATCAAACAATATCCCATCTCTTCGATTGACACAAACGGATGGATATTTACCATTACTATTTAGTAATAAAAATTGAGATATTTTACCACCTCTTTTTATTCGAATTATGCTTTCTGGAAATAACGTTTCGCCAGGAATATTAACATAAGTACCTGCGGGTATTTTTACATATTTCCCATCAAATATCCCAATCCATAAGTCCTGTTTTTTATTTACCAACCAATATTCATTGGTTGTTAATAGCTTTGATCTTTGATTATCAGGAAGATTATTTTGTTTAACTTTGAATTCTATATAATTTTCATGTTGCTCTCGATCAAAAGCTTCTTGACGAGTTTGCCATGACTGATCATCAACGCGACCAGAAGATATAGTTTCTGCTTGAGTTAATGGCGATATTATTATATAGCAGAATATCAAGAATTTAATTAATTTAGTCATCATAAATTCCTTAAGGATAATTGAATCCATCAATAAATGGCACAGGATCAATACGGTCAATGATCCCTCGCCCAGGTCTTTCAATTCTTCTTGCTTCAAAATGTAAATGTGCACCCAGTTCAATTGTAGTCATGCCATCAGCATTCCCTGTGCATCCTGTTTTCCCCAGAACATCCCCACATTTCACTGATGAGTCATGAGAAATATCAGAGTTAATCTCTGACAGATGCGCATAAAAAAAATAAACATCCTGTAACTGATTTCCATCATATTGGCAAAGGGAAATCTTATTTTCAGGTAAATCCTCTATTTGTATGATAATACAAATCTGTTTTCCATAATCACCATTATCTCTAATCATAGCCACACGCCCATCAGCTACTGCATAAATAGGTGTACCAGGAAGAGCTTCAATATCCACTCCTTGATGAGGCCTTGGTACTCCGTGAACATGCCTGACATTACTTCCAAAACTCGCAGCTCTGGGTCCACTTAGTCCGTGTGTTCTAATTTTACATATATCTAAAGGGTTATGCCATTTGTCAGAATATCCTGACATTGAATCAACACCAACAGTCGATGCAGTCGATGCAGTCGATGCAGTCGATGCAGTCGATGCAGTCGATGCAGTCGATGTTTGTGCCGGTAATTCGGTATTCAAATCAAAATTAGGATTAAGTTTTTTAATGATTTCTTTAAGATCATAATCTGTTCCCTTTGGTATCACTCTATAATCATCTGGAACAATAATAGCTCTGTAATAAGAAATTAACCAAGCCACATATGCAGTACGACCTTTTCCATCGATAGAAAGATACCTCTCTACATCCTCATCATTAACATTACTTTTAAGTCTGGATTCTAAAGTTTTATCCGTATAAACTCTATATTTATTCTCCGTTCCAGCACCATTCATAATAATGTCATATGCTCCGTTCTCACCATTATGATGGATAAGATAAGCTAATTTCGCGACTTCATCTGGTTCTAATGATAACACACCAAGTAACACGCCAGAAATATTGTCAAGTCCCTGTCTATCATACAAGCCAATCATATCAATACTGTATTCTACATTAACCCGCAAAGATAAAACAGTATCTTTATCAATTTCTGTTACCGTCCCATCAACAGATTCTCCAAAAAGCTTTCCATTTGTATAGAACAGTTTTTGGTAAGAATATTTTTCTGTTATAAACTGATAAACCTTAGACTCAGGTTCAGCACAAAGGGGTAACCATGTATCAGGTTTAAACTGTCCTAACCCTACCGCCCCCGAACCAGTAGGATTGGTCGCGTTTGCTTTCCATCTTGACTCCGCATAAATTAATGCAGCAAGTCCCTCTGGCTGAAAATCATATTTTTTGGCCGTTTCAATGATATAATCTCGATATTGCTCTGCCTTTGGTGGAAGGCGTAACCCTTCACTGACATTACCAATATTACTCACACTGGTGGGAGCACCACCTTCTGTTCTGGTGGTTTGATTTACAGAAGGCGTCGGACTTTCCGTTGTTCTACCTTCTGATGGGCCGGATGCAGATGAGTCATTTCTTTGTTTCGCCTTTTCTTTTTCCTGTTGTTTGCTCGATTGTTGGGTACCTTGTTTAACTCTGGTACTCCCTTTTATTATCATTTCCCTGGACGATATCCGCAGACTTAACGTTCCCAGCGGTAATTTTTTATGGTTGGCTATCAGAATATATTCTTTCTTATTCAAATGTTGTAATTCAACCTTTATACCTTTGGTACTATCTTCAATAAGCAGACCTGCCACAATACCAGTCCCATCGGTTATGTATTCATACGTCCTGCCATCGAAAGTGAGTCTGACTTTTGCATTTTCGAGCGGACGCCAGGCAAGATCGCAGATCCTCAACGTCAATTGAGTATCATAGACTTTATCTTTTGATGGTAAATTTAATATCTGTCCGGGTTGGATAATATGTCGCTCTGCTTTAGTGTGAAGTCCATTAATACTGGCAAGTTCATTGATATCAATGCCAAATTTACGACTAATTTTCCACAGACTATCACCCTTCTGAACGGTATACTGTTCCATAGCTATTCCTTATCTTGTTCGTTTAGTTCACCATCATACTGCGGACCATGCTCACCAAGTTCCAGATCATCATCAGTCTCATCTTCAATTTCGTGTTCATCATCATAAGAAAAAAGACTCGTCCATTTGTCATCGCCAATTATTGCCTGAAAATTTTTACCTTCAGGTTGTTCAAAACATCCCGACTCTCCATCATTAAAAGCAGAGTCCCATATTTTTTCTTTTGACTCACTATCGAAAAGACTCACTTTCATAACAGATGGTGCAGCATTACCCAAAGCGTCCAGCAACATAAAACTCATTGCGTGTGGGCCACTATCGGCTAGTTCTGGAATATTTGATTGCAAAGACGCTGGACCACTATAGAGAAGCTTACTTTGTTTCATCATAATATCACCAGGACAACCTAACTCTATATTCCCCCCGGACAGACGAACATACGCACCACCAGCACAAGCCAATGTCAAAGTTTTTGCTGCTGTCAAAGTAATATTTTCTGTTGTACTGACCAAAGAGATATTCTGTTTAGCGATTGTTTCAATATTTCCTGACTGAGACTGCGACACCAAATCTCCCTTTGCGGCAATCGTCTCGACTCCTTCATCCTCAGTAAAAATTGATATTTTTTTAGATGCAGCCAGGCAAATATTATTATTTGCCCCCAATTCAATACGTTGCCCTGCCGTCATATAGATATTTTCACTTGCAGTCGTCTGAAAATGACCACCGCTGGCTAAAGCAACACCTTCGGGTGCACTTGCCAGCAATACAGCCTGCTTTAATGTAAGTAGCTTCTCTTCCATCAATGCCTGTTGTTGTTCATATTGCAGAAGCTGTGCTTTTGCCGCTGATGCTGCCTGTGAAAGTGATTCCATTTGGCTAAGGGCTTGCGCTAGTAAAGAATGTGCCGCAGCCATATTCAACGTCTTCCCCTGTGCTTCAGGCTGACTGTCCGCAGTAATAAATATCCCTTTCCCAGCCCGTATCGCCCCCCATTTATCGGTCCGGAGCTCAAACCCCTCCCCCCGCAATTCCCTCTGCGCATCCACATTATGCCCCAGGTTCAGCTGCGTCTTGCCGCCGTAATCGGTGCTGAGCTTGATATGCTCCTCGCCGCGCTTATCCTCCATTCGCAGCTTATTATTAGCCGGAGTACGAATCACATTGCGGGTGCTGTTCTTTTCCGTCACAGGGTCAACATGCCGCGAGTCGTGCAGCGCATGCGCAATGTACGGCCGGTCAGGATCGCCTTCGTGGAAAGCAATCGCCACCTCCGTGCCCTGGACCAGCGGGAAGTGAAAGCCGTACACGTCGCCGCCATAGGGTTTGGCGAGACGCACCGGCATGCTTTCCTGACCCTGCCCTTTATCATCTCTGTCAGCGTCAAATTTCACCCGGTACAGGCCGGACGCATCCTGCCAGGCGTAGATATCATTCGCCTTCGCGCTGGTCACCCTCGCCGTCATGGTGCCAGTCACCTTCGGGCGAGGCAGCAGCGGCGGACGCCAGCACAATGTTTCGCTGTAGGGCACCGCCAGCAGGGTCACCCGCAGCGCCTCCCGGCGGCTGGCGGTAAAACCGGTGCCGGTGATTAACAGCGAATCCTGCACGGGCGCAGGCAGGGTCGACGGCAGGCTGTCGGTGAGGGTCAGCACCTGGGCCGGCGCCAGCCAGGCTGCCGTACTGCTCGCGGTAATCAGCGTCTGGCGAGCGAGAAAACGCTCATGGTCGAGACGGGCATAGAAGTTGGCGGTCTCCGCCTGCGGGTCGATTTTATCGCCCCGCTCCCGGTGGCGAAGCTTATAGTGGTATACCTCTCCGTAAGTGATGCCTTCACCATTTCCCCGGGTCATATCCGCTGTTGCCGACTGGAGAACGCTCTGCGCATCGCGGGGGTTATAATCCCGGGTAGTGACGTTCGCCTCTACGACGTCGTGCGTGATGTTCAGACCCCATATCGATTCCGCACCGCTGTCGCTCATCCCGGACGGGCTGTTAACCGGCAGTGTCTTATCGAACATCAGCGCCCGCTGCGCGTCGGCGAAGTGGACCACTTCGCTCTGGGTCTCTTCCTGCAGGGTGAAGAAATAAAATATCCCCACCTCTGCCAGCAGGCGCTGGATAAACGCCAGGTCACTCTCCTGATACTGATTAATTTGCTCGCGCCGCGGATAGTGTTGCTTGAGATTAAACTCATACTCCCAGTCATGCAGGTGATGTTCCTGCAATATCTGCTCCACCACTTCCGGCACCGATTTATTGACGAAGAAACGATGGGTGCGGAACTGTTTGTCCAGCAGCGAGAGGAAGGGTTCGAGGGTTATCATGTACTCTGCCTGGTCGGCAGAGCCACTGATACGCTCAAAATGCGTGACCACGCCATGCACCCGTTTGCATTCGGTCAGGCTCTGTAATATGCCACCGCCCATCGTCAGCGTCGCCGGTTTGCTCAGTAACTGGCTGGCGTCGATATTTTTATCCGTGCTGGTGAAATAAATTGTCCAGAGATACGTTTCACTGAGTTTTTCTGCACCGCTGAATTCTTCCACATCCAGCGATGCAGTACATGACGGAATATCCAGCTGGTAACGGTTGAGGGTGGTGCCGGTAATTATTGAAGAGGTATCCATTATATTCCTGTTTTACTCCGCAGTAATGACCATCAAACATCGATTAACAGGCCATACGGTTTAATTTTGTTTAATGATAATCATCTCATTCATCATAAATATATTTAAGTGCATATCGATATATCAGATACCCCACCAGGAACTTCATTACTAAAAGGAAACCCCAGGGATATTTATTTTCACTTACTGAGAAATAAAAAAGCACACAGAAACCGGAACCTTCAACGTTTAACGCTGCCAGCATTTCTCTGGCAATGTCCTTAGCGCTGTCGATGCAGATCTCCTTTATCCATCCCCTTTCCTGCGCTTCATCCCCGCAGAGGCCTCACTTGCCGACAAGATTGACTGGCTGCAGGCACGCTACCGCCCATCGCTGTTTCCTGTTTATCAGGAACCCGTAGCGCACAGGGTCAGGCAGGCATAATGTTGTTGTTCAACGTCCGCGATCGGGTTCGCGGGTTACTCGGTTTCGTTTTTTAAGGCGTCAGCCCCGGCTCCTGACGTATTAGCCGTGCCCGGCGTCAGACAGGCGGCCTTCTGCGGGACCAGACTGATCTCCACCCGGCGATTTTGCGCCCGCCCCTCTGGCGTCTCGTTGCTGGCGACAGGACGACTTGCGCCGTAGCCCTGCACCGCAAAACAGCTCTCCGGCACATCGCCGGTATCGCGCATCCAGTCGCGGACCGCCTCGGCACGCTTCAGAGAGAGCTGTTGATTGGATCTATCGTTGCCGATGCTGTCGGTATGGCCTGCCACCACGATCAGCCAGCCGGGTTTCGCCTTAATGCCCAGCAGCGAGTTCACCAGCAGCTTTGTCGAACCCGGTTTCAGCGTCGATTTGCCGGTATCGAACAGCGCCATGCTATCGAGGCGGATCGTCTGCGGCCCCTGCACAACCTGCTTAATGACCGGACGCGGCGGCGGGGGCGGCGCCCAGTCATTGATCGCGGCTTCCACGAAGGGGATCAGCCGCAATCCCTGATACAACCCCAGCCGGTAACGCAGCGGCTCTCCCCGGCGCAGCCAGTCATCCAGCAGGCGGCTGTCGGCACGCAGACGCTGCTGCGCCTGCAGCTTCGGCGTCGGCGGCGCGCCGCTAAGGCGGTGGTAGACAGCCAGATGATCGCCGACGCTGCGCACCAGGCGCTGGTTGTTGATAAAGGAAGCCAGCATCGCCAGCGCCAGAAAGAGGAAGCCCATGCCAGCGGCAAGACCGGCAGCGCGCATCCGGCGGCTGACCCCGTGGCGGTGCGGCAGTGACGACAGAAGAAGATCCGGCAGCGGGTGAGGACCTGGCGCCGCGGCGTTGCCCGGGGAGAGCGTGGTGATCCCGGCGATTTGCTGCTGCCAGAGGTTATTTGCCACCACCGTCACCGGCGTCAGGCAGATGCCCATGGCGCACAGGTCCAACGGCGAAAGTTCCGACTGGCGAGTGCTCAGTGGCCGGACAAGAACGTTTTCTGCCAACGCCAGAATGCTCTCCAGCCACAGCGTATGATGCAGGCGTGAGGCTGAGCTGCCCTCTCGCTGCCAGTCGGCAATCGACTGGGGCGCTTGTCCCTTCTGCCGCACCTGGAGACCAGGCCGATCCGGCGTGACGGTAAACCAGCGGCTTTCCGCTGCCTGGCCGCCAGGCGGCGTCACCCAGAACACGCTCCACACCGGCGGCAGACCGTTTAACCAGGTTCGGCACTGAACAATACTCCGCCGCCAGTCGCACAGCGACTGCACCAGGTGCTCCCCGGAGGGGTGGTGCTCCGGTACCACCGCCAGCAGCACGGAAACCTGCGATACCAGCGCCGGACGCGCCGCCGCCAGGTACTGCGCCAGCCGCGGCAACTGCTCCGCGCTGTCTCCCCGTAGATACCAGCCGTGACGGGTTTCGCAGTGCGCCGAACGCCCGGGAAACAGACTGTCGGTATCCCCGCAGACCAGAACCACTGCCCCCTGAAAATCCTCGGGCGGCAGGACGATTTCCGATCGCTGACGGCTGACTGCCCGGCGACGCTGACGCCAGAGCGCCGCGCCGCCCACCAGCAGGATGCACAGACTGACGATCACCTGGTTGCCGATGGACAGCGGCCAGAAGCCCAGCGCCAGCCACAGGGCCAGGATGACGGTCAGTAGCGTAAGCAGACGACGGGCGTTATCACGCATCTCTTATCCCTGCCCTGCTATCTGCGCCACCATCTGTGACAGCATGGAGGAGAAGGTCAACCACAGCGCGGCCAGCGCCACAATGCCAGCCGCCCAGCCGCACCAGTACATCCGCCGTCCGCTGCGCAGCCGGGAGGCACGAACCACCACCGGCGCCTCCTGGGTCAGGCTGAACGGCGGAACCCGCGCGCCAAGCGCATGCGCTACATCCTCACGCCGTTCGTCATCCTGGGCGCGGTACTCTCCGACAAACCCCAGCTGCAAAGTACGAAAGAAGCAGGTCAGCACTGCCGCATCCGCCGCGGGCTCTCGTAGCAGCTGGCGGATCCGTTCCCAGAGCTCTTCCCCGGCGTTGAGGGTGCTAAAAAAACGCGCCTGCAGCGGATCCTTGCGCCACCTGCGGTAGCCATCATCCTGACTGGCGCGGTTGAGGACGCTCTCATCGAGCAGCGCGCAGTAGGCATAGAGCATCTGCTCAGCGCTGGTGTCACTGATTCCTGCCGCCGCCAGCGCCTCGCGCGCCTCGGTCACCCATCGACAGGCCTGACGATAGAGCGCCTCGCCATCGGTCACCGGCTGGCCGCAGCGTAACTGGCTGACCATCAGCCAGCCCGGGTAAAAGGTTTTGTTGATCAGATCGCTTTCAGAGATATTCATGAGCGCAGTACCGCAAAGAGTTCAAGTTTCACGTCGCCAAGCGATTCCGGGGTATAGAAGGTGCAGTTGCCAGCCTCCAGCATCGCGCGGGCGGCATCCGTGGAAAGATCCAGAGCGAAATATTGGTTTTCCAGACGTAGCGGAATGGCCGCCGGCACGTGGCTCAGCGGTTTGATCGCGATGCCGCTGAGGGCAATGTTGACGACCTCGGCGACATCATCATGGCTACCCGCCTTACAGAGCTGCGGAAAGCGGCTCTGAAGCTGATGAGGGGGAAGTGAAGAACGCACCGACAGATAAAAATCCGCCCCCTCGCGCAGCCGTGCATCGTGCAGCCTCCCCCGCCAGATCTCCCGGTCAGCACCCTGCTCCAGCGCGATGGCGATCACCCTTGAGGGCAAGCTGACTTCGAGCAGCGTATCCAACAGGGCAAACAGCGGTGGGAATACCTGCTCCGGCGAGGCATGCCGGTAGCGGGGGATCGCGTCCAGATGATGTTCAAGAGAGAAGGTCAGCAGACTGCCGGCCAGCCTGGCCAGTTCACGATAGAGCAGCTCCGGATGGCGCGAAGGGTCCTGATGCAGCTCGCTGAGCACCGGCTCGGCGCTGTTCAGTGCGTTGAGCAGCCAGAACAGGGAAACATCCGCCACGGCAAAATCAGCCATCCGCGCATTGCTTTCACGACGCATGGCCATCAGGCGTCTGCGTCGGGCCTGCAGGCGATGTAACAGCTCGCCCAGCTCGCTGACCAGCGTCGGGCTTGCCGCCAGCGACAGCAGCGGCGGGATGAATTCCGGGTCAACGATCCACTGCCCCTGGGCGTCGCGCACCAGACGCGCTACCGGGCAGGTAAGGAAGGCCGCATTTTCCTCGGTGGAGAGACGCAGCGTCAGCGCGTGGCGCAGAACGGCCAGCTCGCTGCGTTCATGGCCGGCCAGCTCCTGCACGGTCACCTGCTCGGCGCGCCAGCGGCGCGGGCGGGCGCTCTCCTGGCCGTCATCAAGATTGCCGCCGCTGGCGCTGAGCAGCGGCAGAGCAAGCACAACCTCCACGCTGTCCAGCATCACGCCCGATACATCGCGGACCGGTGGCAGAGTATCCGCCAGCTCGGTGTCTATCAGCGTTCCGTCGGCGAAACGCACGATCAGCCGGGTGGCGTTGAGCCGGGAAAGGGTGAGCGCGCTGGCGTCAAACTCCGCGCGCAATACCCCCCACGGGTGGGCGAGCGCCATGCGGGAGACCGTATCGGCGACGTGAGCGTCCCAGCGGGCTTGTTGCTGAAACTGCTGCGGGACCAGAAAAGCCCCGTCGCGCCATAATGGGCGGAAAATCTTCATTGCACCTCCTGTGCCTTTCGCTTTCATCTATCTGCAGACAGGACCAAATGCCCGGTCGGATATCCTTCATCCGCCGTACGTTCGCCTCAGCCTCTGCCTTTGCTCTGGCCTGTTCATCACTAGCGGTTTTTCTCCCGAACGTCGTTCGGCTCGATTGATTGCCTGCCGCTTCAAGGAAAGGAAATATCTCCCCTGCCCGCGAGAATTTCGAAATCAGATGGTATTTTTTGTTCAAGGAAGGTTTATCTTAAAGTGAAATAGCCAGGGGAGGTAACGCCTGGCCCTAAATAATATCTGAATTCAACCCAAGGAAGTTTTATAACTCCTCTTCATTCCATTCACGCAGCTTATTCTATAAGCCGTCCATTTATTATTTCGCTATTAAATATTATTTATATTCACCTGCAAATAATAAAAAACTCAACACTAAATTGTCACTGCAGTAAATATGCCACCGACAGCGCCGGCGCCTGAATCTCCTCCGGCATCAGAGAGATGCCTGCCCCCCCACCCGGCCATTGCCAGGCGCTGAATTACCCCGTATTTTGGTTTTCCGCTCCGCTGGGGGCGGGTATCAGGGCGAACGAGAGAGAGAAAATGAAACCGCTATTTGTCTATGGGACGCTCTGTCCCGGTCGCAGCAATGCGCATATTCTGGAGGCGATCGGGGGCGAGTGGCGTCCGGGCTACGTTACCGGTACCTTTTACGCGCGCGGCTGGGGCGCAGCTGCTGATTTTCCGGGGATCGTCCTCGATGCCAACGGCCCGCGGGTCAACGGCTATCTGTTCCTGTCCGACCGGCTGGCGGCGCACTGGCCCATGCTGGACGACTTTGAGGAGGGGTACGATCGGGTGTCGGTGGAGGTGACCACCGACGATGGACAGCAGGTCAGCGCCTGGATTTATCAGCTCCAGCCCCGGGAGTAATCCCCGGCCAGTCTCGAGCTACCGGGCACAGCGGCCCAGTACGTCCGCGGGTCTGGCGTCGTTTCCGCCAATGCAGGTATACTTGCCAGATGTTTCCTAAGCTTCAGATACGCAAATGACAAAACTTACCTTACAAGAGCAGATGCTCAAAGCCGGCCTGGTCAGCAGCAAAAAAATGGCCAAAGTCCAGAGAACGGCGAAAAAATCCCGCATGCAGGCCCGTGAGGCCCGGGAAGCGGTGGAAGAGAATAAAAAAGCCCAGCTGGAGCGCGATAAACAGCTCAGCGAGCAGCAAAAGCAGGCGGTGCTGGCGAAAGAGTATAAAGCTCAGGTCAAGCAGCTGATTGAGATGAACCGCATTACGGTCGCTCGGGGCGATATCGGCTTTAACTTTACCGATAATAATCTGATCAAAAAAATCATGGTCGACAAGACCACCCAAACCCAGCTGATTAACGGTCGCCTGGCGATTGCCCGCCTGGCGGTGGATAACAAACCTGAAGGGGAATATGCAATTATTCCGGCGATTGTGGCTGAGAAAATTGCCCAGCGCGATGCCAGCAGCATCGTGTTGCACAGCGCCCTGAGTCAGGATGAGCAGGATGAAGACGATCCGTACGCCGACTTTAAGGTGCCCGACGACCTGATGTGGTGATCGCGGGCTTTCGGCGGCAGGCGATCAGAACGAGCTTGCCTGCTGGATATGCATCGGCTCGCGACTGACGGGGTGGCGAAAACCCAGTTCGCTGGCGTGCAGCATCAGCCGCGGAGCCTGTTCCGTGCCCGGCAATTCCCGGCCGCCATACAGATCGCAGCCAAGGATCGGATAGCCCAGCAGCTGACAGTGGATCCGCAGCTGATGGGTGCGCCCGGTCTCCGGGGTGAGCGCCACCCTCGTCAGCGCCAGCGCCCTCTCCCCTTCCCGCGTCTGGTACATACGGTCAATTACCCGGTAGCGCGAACGCGCCGGTTTGCCGTGCCGGGCGCAGATCGACATGCGCGGGAAACGGGCCGGGTCTTTGGCGATCGCCGCCTCCACTATCCCTTCATCTTCCGGCAGATGGCCGCACAGCAGCGCCGTATAGACCTTACCCACCGTGCGCTGACTGAACTGCTGGCACAGCGCGGCGTTAATCACCTTGTTGCGGGCGACCACCATCAGACCGGAAGTGCCGAAATCAAGGCGGTGTACCAGGGTGCAGCCCGGAAAGCGCTGGACCAGTCGATGATGCACGGAGTCGAGGTTGCGCGGATCTTTGCCTGACAGGCTCAGCAGCCCGGCAGGTTTATTGATCAGCAGCAGGTGTTCGTCCTGATACAGGAGGGTTATCTGCTCGCGGCACGGCGGAGCGACAAAGGTATCGATAATGGTGGACATCAGACGGCCCGAAGAAGGAGTGGCCGGCGATAGTACCCCATTTTGCCCGCCGGTACGACGCTGGCGCACGATCCGCCCTCGCGGCGGCGTCATTTATCACCCACACTTATCGCAAAGGCATGGTCTGCGCAGGCAATGTGCTTTACACTGCGCGCTGCAAAATTTGAGTTAACCAACGAGTAAGAACGGTAATGGCGATGAACGGAACAATCACAACGTGGTTTAAAGATAAAGGTTTTGGATTTATCAAAGATGAAAACGGCGAAAACCGGTATTTTCATGTGATTAAGGTCGCCAATCCCGATCTCATCAAGAAAGACGCGGCGGTGACTTTTGAACCTACCACCAACAATAAAGGGCTGTCGGCCTATGCGGTGAAGGTCATTCCGGAAAGCAAATATATCTATATCGCCGGCGAGCGGCTGAAGCTGACCTCCATCAAGTCCTATGTGGTTTACCGGGAAGAAGAGCCGGTCGAGACCCGTGTGGATAAAGAAAACGCGGTGCTGTCGGTCGGGCTGCTGATGAACAGCATCCGGCCAAAATCCACGGTGCAGCCGGGAGAGATGCGCTCGGTGAAAAAGCTGGCGATCACCACCTTTCAGGGGACAACCCTGATCTTCTCGGAAGACGAAATCGATATCGATGCCACGGTAAAACTGCTCAAGGTATGACGACCCGGCGTGCGGTCAGCCGCGCGCCCAGTCACCTGCCGAGCCGATTTTCGTCGCCATCGCCCCTCACCGGACGGGGCGAGGCGCCAGACAGCCGATAAGGATGCCGCCGCCATGCCCGTAAATTTTGACTTCAACGATCTCTATGCCTTTCGCGCCCTGATGGAGTATGGCAGCTTTCGGCTGGCCGCAGAATCCATTTGCCTGTCACAATCGGCCCTCAGCCGCCGCATCGAAAAGCTGGAAACCGCGTTAGGCAACCGGCTGTTCGAGCGCACCACCCGCCGCGTGACCCTTACGCTGTATGGACAGAATTTTGCCGAACGTTCGGAGCAGCTGCTGGCCCACGTCGAGACGGTGCTGGCGGATATCAGCCAGGTCAGCAAGGCGCGTACCGGGCTGGTGACAGTGGCGACGGTACCTTCCGCCGCCTACTACTTTATGCCGGAAATCATCCGCAGCTTTCAGGCGCGCTTTCCCCAGGTGCGTATCCGGCTAATCGACAGCAGCGCCGGGAATGTCATCGAGGCGGTGAGCAGCGGACAGGCTGACTTTGGCCTCTGCTTTGCCAAAAACCTGCCGGCCAGCATCGAATTCACCCCGCTGGCCGACGACCGCTATGTCGCCGCCTGTCGGCACGACCATCCGCTGGCGAGCAGGACGCACCTCAGCTGGCAGGCATACTTTGAACAGGATTATATTGGCCTCGATCGGGTCTCCGGCAACCGGACGCTGCTCGACAGGGAGCTGGCGCATCTGACGCCGGCGCGGCCAAGCATTTGCGAAACCCGCCACGTCACCACGATGCTGGGGATGGTGGAAGCGGGCATCGGCATTGCCGCCGTGCCCGCGATGTCGATGCCCGCTGGGGAGCATTCCGTTCTCCGCGCCGTACCGCTTACCGACCCGGTGGTCACCCGTACGGTAGGCCTGATCCGCCTCAGCGGCCGTATTCAGTCCTACGTGGCGGCAGAGCTGGAGAAGCTGATTATTGAACAGTATCCTTCTGGCTGACCGGCGCGGCGGCAGCTACGCTTCGCATACCGGTGGCGTGGATGGTCTCCTGCGCCGCCGGTGAGGCCAGATACGTCAGCAGCGCCTTTCCTTCCTGCGGGTGGTCGGCGCTGACGGTCACAGCCCCGGCAAAGCGGGTGATGTACTGCAGGTTATCCGGCAGTTCGCCGACAAAGGTCACGCCGGGCACCGGCAGCAGTTCGCTCACCTGCTGAAAACCGATCGCATACCGTCCCTTCGCCACTTCCGAGGCTACCGGAATACGCTCCACCATCTGCGCTTTGCTCTGCATCGCCTCATCAATGCCCAGGCGGTGGAACAGCGTCGAGCTGACATAGCGTCCGCTGGCGCTGTCGGAGTACGCGACCGACGGCGCAGCCAGCAGCGCCGCCCGCAGCTGGTCTGCGCTGCGGATAGCCGGCAGCGGCGCTCCCGCTTTTACCACCACGCCGATGGGCGAGTCGGCCAGCTCCCGGCGCGAATCCGGTTGCGTACGGCCCGCTTTCTCGAGGCCGGTCAGCGCGTCGCCGACCATAATCACCACGTCCGCGTGTTCGCCCCGTGCCAGGCGGTTAGGGATCGCCTGCGGCGTTTTCCCCATCGACGGCCCGGGGATCACCACGAGGTGGTTACCGCTTTGTTTTTCCCATGCCGGGGCCAGCTTTTCCAGCGCCGCTTTGAAGCCGCCGGAGATCATCACGGTGACCTCAGCGGACAGCGCGCTGCCGCCGGTGGCGGCTAGCAGCAGCGTGGCCAGCAGGGTTCCTGTCGTTTTACGCATCATCATCTCCCTGATTAACGTGCCGTCTGCAGCGTAACGGCGCTGCGGCGATAGAGGTAGCAAGTGGCCAGCAGGCCGCAGACGGCGGCAAAGCTCATCCAGTAGCCTGGGGAAGCTTTATCACCGGTATATTCAATCAGCGCCGTGGAAATCACCGGCGTGAAGCCGCCAAACACCGCGGTCGCCAGGCTATAGGCCAGCGAGAAGCCTGCCACGCGCACTTCGGCGGGCATAATTTCGGTCAGCGCCGGGATCATCGCCCCGTTGTACATGCCGTAGATAAAGGACAACCACAGCAGCACGCTCAGCATCATCAAAAAGCTCGGCGCGTTCGCCAGCATGGTCAGCGCAGGCCATGCGGTAGCCAGCGCCAGCAGGGTCATGGCAATCAGCACCGGTCGGCGGCCAAAGCGGTCGGACAGCGCCCCGCCCACCGGCAGCCAGAAGAAGTTGGAAATCGCCACCAGCAGCGTGACCAGCAGGCTGTCCGAGGCGCTGAGCATCAGCACTTTTTTGCCAAAGGTCGGCGCATAGACGGTGATCAGATAGAACGCGGTGGTGGTCATCGCCACCATCATCATCCCGGCGATGACCACCTGCCAGTTCGCCAGCAGGGTGGCGAATACCTGGCGCATCGCCAGATGATGGCGGCGGGCAGTAAACTCCTGGGTCTCCTCCAGCTTACGGCGCAGCACAAAAATGAACGGGACGATCAGGCAGCCGAAAAGGAACGGAATACGCCAGCCCCAGTCGCTGATGGCGCTCTGCTCCAGCACGGCGTTGAGGGCAAAGCCCATCGCGGCCGCCACCATAATGGCGACCTGCTGGCTGCCCGACTGCCAGCTGGTGTAAAACCCTTTGCGGCCCGGGGTGGCGATCTCGGCCAGATAGACGGATACCCCGCCCAGCTCAGCGCCGGCGGAGAAGCCCTGCAGCAGGCGGCCGATCAGCACCAGCAGCGGCGCCCACAGGCCAATGGCCTGGTAAGAGGGGATCAGCACGATCAGGAAGGTGCCGGTGGCCATGATCGACAGGGTCACAATCAGCCCTTTGCGCCGCCCTACCTTGTCGATATAGGCGCCAAGCACGATGGCGCCGATGGGCCGCATCAGAAAGCCGGCGCCAAAGACCGCGAAGGTCATCATCAGCGAGGCGAATTCACTGCTCGCCGGAAAAAAGGTATGTGCGATGTAGGTGGCATAAAACCCGAACAGGAAAAAGTCGAACTGTTCGAGAAAGTTACCGGACGTGACGCGCAGAATGGCGCCGAGCCGGTCACGGGTACTCATCAGTGAGGTTGTCGAATGCATGCAGGTCTCCAGTTTGTTATCCACGCGTTGTCGCGCGCCTGTTGCTGAAGACTGAAACAGAACCGGGAATGAAATAAGCGTAATAAACGCATCCATTGATGCAATTTACGCATAAATAACATTTAACTAATTAACATTACTTTTATATACAATCATTTAACACTCTCTGCGTCATCAGCGTCGGCGGCAGGGATGAAAAGGTGAGTTTTCCGTTTTGTGACCGAGGCCAGGGTACGCCGCTGCGCCCCGGGCGCCGGGCGGTAAAAGACATACCCGGCCCGGCAGGGTTAACGCGACGCGGAGCGGCGAGATGTTAATAATCCGGACGTGACCTCAGGGCGCCGGCGCCGCGGCGGCGTTCCCCAGCGTCTGCAACAGGGAGATCAGCCAGCGGGTGGCCTCGCGTTTCCCGCTGCGTTTGTGGGCGTAAATCTTGACGTCAAACGGGGGAACCGGAAACGGCAGCGGGAAAATGGCCAGCCGGGCGGCGCGAGCCATCTTCTCCGCCGCCCGCCGGGGCAGCGCCATCAGCAGATCGCTCTGCTCAATAATAAAGGGAGCGCTCAGCATCGAGGGCGTTTTCACCGCCACCTGCCGCGAATAGCCCTGCCGCTCCAGCTCACAGTCCAGCACCCCCTGCCGCTCATTCCACGGGGTCACCACCAGATGACGGGCCGCAAGGTAGGCGTCCAGGGTGAGCGCCGTTCGGTCGGTCTGGCTGATAACCACATATTCGTCCCGCAGCCAGTTAATCTCCTCGAGATCGGGATGAGCTGGCTCGTCAGGGGTATTGAACCCGAGAGCCAGATCGACCTCCCCCGCCAGCAGCTCGGTCAGCGCCGGGCTGTGGGGCAGATAACGGAGCTCAAACCGCAGCCTGGGCGCCTCACGCTGCAGGTGGTGCATCAGCGTCGGAAAGACGCAGAACGCGGTGAAATCGGTGATCGCAATCTGCATGCAGTCGGTGCTGGCGGCCGGCACAAACGCCGCCGGCGGCGTCAGCTCCTGATTGAGAAATTTCAGCGCCGAAGCGATAGAGGGCGCCAGCTGGCTGGCATAGACGCTGGGACACATCCGGTGACCTTCCCGATAGAACAGCGGGTCGTTGAGGGCGCTGCGCAGCCGGGAGAGCGCATGGCTCAGCGCCGAGGTGCTCATCGCCAGCTCTTCTGCCGCCAGGCGCACCGAGCGGGAGCGATAGACCGCGTCAAAGACCGGCAGCAGGTTGAGGTCGATACGGCGCAGGACAGGATGCATAATATTCATCGTTTGCTGATTTCATTGCACTTAATTCTTTTCACAATACCGCTTATGCTCTGGGTCAGCAATTTTGCTTTCCTTCATACCATTCAGACAGGACGACCCATGAGCATCACGATCCGCCAGGCCACCCCGGACGACGCCACCGCTATTTATGACATGATTTATGAACTCGCGGTCTACGAGAAAGCCCCCGAAGAGGTGGTGACGACGGCAGAGGAGATCAGAGAGACGCTGTTTGCCAGCAGCAGCAAAACCGAGGCGCTGATCTGCGAGGTGGCGGGCAAAGCGGTGGGCTACGCCGTGTTCTTCACCAGCTACTCCACCTGGCTTGGCCGTAACGGCATCTATATGGAGGATCTGTACGTAACCCCCGACTATCGCGGGATCGGCGCCGGAAAAGCGCTGCTGAAAACCATCGCGCAATATGCTGTACAGCGTCAGTGCGGGCGTCTGGAGTGGAGCGTGCTCGACTGGAACCAGCCGGCGATTGATTTCTATCTGAGCATTGGCGCGCAGCCGCAGGATGAGTGGGTGCGTTATCGCCTCACTGGCGATGCGCTGCGGGCCTTTGCGGAGTAAAGCGGCTGGTCGGCGCCTGGGGTGGACCTGCTGGCCGCGGATCAGGCTTCGACCGCGCTATTCTGCAGCTGCGGACCGGCCAGCGCCAGACGCGCGCCCGCTTCGGTATCGCTGTACTGCTTAAAGTTATCCATAAACAGCTGAGCCAGACTCTCCGCCTTCTCCTGCCACTTATCCGCTGAGCTCCAGCCATTACGCGGATCAAGCACTGCGCTGTCGACGCCCGGAATGCTCTGCGGGATCGCAAGATTGAACACCGGGATCGCTTCATCGCGCAGCGGGCCGGTGGTGCCATTGAGGATCGCGCTGATGATGCTGCGGGTATCGCGCAGCGACAGGCGTTTGCCCTCGCCGTTCCAGCCGGTGTTGACCAGCCAGGCTTCCGCACCGGATTCTGCCATCTTCGCCGCCAGTACGCTGGCGTACTGGGTCGGGTGAAGCAGCAGGAACGCCGCGCCGTAGCAGGCGGAGAAGGTCGGCGTCGGCTGGGTAATGCCGCGCTCGGTGCCCGCCAGCTTCGAGGTGAAGCCCGACAGGAAATGGTACTGCATCTGCTCGGTGGTCAGACGGGAGACCGGCGGCAGGACGCCAAACGCGTCTGCGGCAAGGAAAATCACCTTCGACGGATGGCCCGCCCGGGACACCGGCTTGACGATATTGTCGATATGCGACAGCGGATAGGAGACGCGGGTGTTCTCGGTTTTGCTGCCGTCGGCGTAATCCACGCTGCCGTCGGCGCGCACCACCACGTTTTCCAGCAGCGCATTGCGGCGGATGGCGCCATAAATCTCCGGCTCCGCCTGCGGGTCGAGATTGATGGTCTTGGCGTAGCAGCCGCCTTCGAAGTTAAACACCCCATCATCGTCCCAGCCGTGCTCGTCATCGCCAATCAGTTGACGATGCGGATCGGTGGACAGCGTGGTTTTGCCGGTACCGGAGAGGCCGAAGAACAGCGCGACGTCCCCTGCTTCGCCGCGGTTGGCCGAGCAGTGCATCGACGCGATGCCTTTCTGCGGCAGCAGGTAGTTCATGACCGAGAACAGCCCTTTTTTCATTTCGCCGCCGTACCAGGTGCCGCCGATGAGCTGAATACGCTCGCTCAGGTTAAAGGCGACGAAGTTCTCGGAGTTCATGCCCTGCGCCTGCCAGTTGGCATTGGTGCAGCCGGCGCCGTTGAGCACCACGAAGTCCGGGATAAAGCTGGCCAGCTCGTCGGCGCTCGGCACGATAAACATGTTTTTGACAAAGTGGGCCTGCCACGCCACCTCGGTGACGAAGCGCACGCCAAGGCGGGTGTCCGGGCTGGCGCCGCACCAGGCGTCGATGATGTACAGTTTTTTGCCGCTCAGCTGGCCTGCGACCAGGCTTTTCAGGCTGCGCCACACTTCTGGCGATAACGGCTTATTATCATTGCGGCCGAGGCCGGAGTCAGCCCACCATACGGTGTCGCGCGTCTGCTCGTCTCTGACGATATATTTATCGCGCGGCGAGCGGCCGGTGAAGATGCCGGTATCCACTGCCACAGCGCCAGAGTCGGTCATTACGCCGCGGGCCGCGCCGGTCAGCTCAGGAGCGGTTTCATGTGCAATAAGCAAATCGTAATCAGGGTTGTAAAACAATTCGCCGCTTGCATTAATCCCCAGCTCCTGCAGAGCCATTTTTACTGATTCAATTTGTTGTGACATGGAACTCCTGACAAACTATTTAAGGTAAGATGCCTGGGTTATTCATTGCTTTCGTCATCGTCGCCAGCTATTTAATAAGAAAAATCCTGGGCAATGAAATAAAGCAATAAATAACCGTGAGTCGCGATTTCATATCGTGCTCATGTAGGGTCGCCGATACGCATTCTTAAATCTCAACTTTCCAAAAAATGTTAACACCTGTCGATAATTATGTTAATTGCATAGTTTCTATGCGCTATGCTAAAATTGCATAGCCTTTATTGCGTTTTTGAGGACTGGATCGGTGTTGGCAAATCTGGAAGTTAAATGGCTGTATGATGTGATTGCTCTCGAGGAGTCACGCAGCTTTACCCTGGCGGCCAAAGCCCGCAATATCTCCCAGTCCTCGTTCAGCCGACGCATCCAGTCGCTGGAGGCTTCCCTCGGATTCAGCATCTTCGACCGCAGCGCCAACCCCCTGCAGTTGACCAACCGCGGGAAAATTTTTGTCGGCTATGCGCGAAATATGCTCGACGACATGGATTTTCAGATCAGCCGAATTAAAGGTTTAAATAACACCACGCAAAAAATAAGAATCGACGCCGCCCCGTCGCTGTCGGTGTTATTGCTGCCGGAAATTATCGCCGGTTACACCGACCGTAAAAATAAGACTTTTCATGTTGAATCGATTAACGTCAACGACGCCGTATTTAACCTGAAAGAGGGTAAAAGCGATTTTATCCTCTCCTTCTATAATGAAGAATTAATGAACTATCCGTTTATTAATCATAAAATTTTTGATTCTTACCTGCACCTGGTCTCCCCCTGCGACGAACATGGCCGGCCGCTGTTTCATTTACATCGCGGCGTGCTGCCGCTGATGAAATACGCCAACGACAGCTATATGGGGCGCCAGGTGAACCAGGTCATCGACCGCACGCCGGAGATCACCTTCTCCCTCACCTTTGTCTCTTCCATGAGCGAACTGCTCAAGCGCATGATCCTCAATGGCGACGGCGTGGGCTGGTTGCCGCAGTACTCCATTCAGCGCGAGCTGGACGAAGGCCGACTGACGATCCTCGATGAGAGCCTGTCGCTGCCGATCGGCGCCTGGCTCTACCGCTCCGGCTCGCGGCTTAACCAGGCCGCCGAACGTTTCTGGCAGCACATTAAAACCCGTAACCAACCGCGGGATTAACCCTCTCAGCCGCTGATCCCCAGATACGCCTTACGCACCTCCGGGTCGTTGAGCAGCGCCTGGCCGCTACCGCTCAGGCGGATCTGGCCGTTCACCATCACGTAGGCGCGGTCCGACAGGTTGAGGGCATGGCGGGCGTTCTGCTCCACCAGAAACAGCGTCATCCCCTGGGCCGTCAGCTCGCGCAGGATCTGAAATATCTGCTTCACCACCAGCGGCGCCAGTCCCAGGCTCGGCTCATCCAGCAGCAGCAGGCGCGGCCGGCTCATCAGCGCCCTGGCGATGGCCAGCATCTGCTGTTCGCCGCCGGAGAGGGTCATCGCCCGCTGTCCCCGCCGCTCTTCCAGCCGGGGGAACAGCTGGTACATCCGGGCCTTGTCCTCGGCCTGATAGCGGTTGCCAATGGCAATGGTCCCCATCAGCAGATTCTCCTCGACGGTCATATCGGGAAAGATGCGCCGCCCTTCCGGGGCCTGGGCGATGCCGTTGCTGGCGATAAAGTGGGTCGATTTCCGGCTGATCGCCTCCCCGCGATAGAAAATCTCCCCGCCGGCAATACGCGGCTGCCCGAAGACCGACATCAACAGCGTCGATTTACCCGCGCCGTTGGCGCCGATCAGCGCCACCGTCTCCCCCTCGTTGACGGTCAGGGAGACCTGCTTCAGGGCCTGGATCGGCCCGTAGAAGACATCCACCTCATCAAAGGCAAGCAGTGGCTGGCTCATCGGCGCGTCTCCTCTTCCTCAGCGCCAAGATAGGCGGCAATCACGCTGGCGTTGGCCTGAATCGCCTGCGGCGCGCCACGCGCGATGACGTCCCCGTGATCGAGGACGATGATATGATCCGAAATCTCCATCACCATCCCCATATCATGTTCGATCAATAGCACCGTGATGCCGTGCTGCTGGCGCAGAAAGCGGATGATCCGGCTCAGCGCCTGGGTTTCGACCGGGTTGAGTCCGGCCGCCGGCTCGTCCAGACAGATCATCTCCGGACGGGTGCACATGGCGCGGGCGATCTCCAGCCGCCGCTGCTGTCCGTAGGAAAGCGTTCCCGCCAGACGGTTGGCGCAGTCCACCATCTCCACCACCTCCAGCCAGTAAAACGCGCGATCCAGCGCCTGACTTTCCGCCTGCCGATAGCTGCGGGTGTTGAGGATCCCGGCCAGCAGATGGCGGTTGACCTGGGTATGCTGGGCCACCAGCAGGTTCTCAATCACCGACATCTCGCGGAACAGGCGAATATTCTGGAAGGTGCGGGCCAGACCGGCGCGGTTCACCAGATGGGTGCCGCCGAACATCTTGTAATAGATCCGCCGCCCCAGCTGCGCCGGGTGGAGGAAATCGTCCGGGTGAAGCTTTTGCCCCAGCACCTGAATGACATCGGTGACCTTTTCCCGCGCCCGTAGCACGATACTCCCCCCCGTCGCCCGGTAAAAGCCGGTCAGGCAGTTAAATACCGTGGTTTTGCCCGCGCCGTTGGGGCCGATCAGGGCGGTGATCGACCCCCGCTCCACCTCCAGATTGACGTCATTCAGCGCTTTGATGCCGCCGAAATGCATCATCAGATGCTCAACGCGTAAGATGCTGTCGCTCATGGCGCGACTCCTTTTCGCAACGCGACCCCGCTGCGGCTGGTGCGCACCAGGCCGCGCGGCCGCCAGATCATCATCAGCACCATCAGGACGCCAAACAGCAGCACGCGATATTCGTCAAACCCGCGCAGCAGCTCCGGGGTGACCGTCAGGACAAACGCCGCCAGCACCACCCCAAGGGTGGAGCCCATTCCCCCCAGCACCACAATCGCCAGGATCAGCGCCGACTCAAAAAAGGTGAACGACGTCGGATTAACAAATCCCTGATAGCTGGCGAAGAACACTCCGGCGATGCCGGCGGTCGACGCGCCGAGCATGAACGCCGAGAGCTTAACCAGCACATGGTTGAGCCCCATCGCCCGACAGGCGATCTCATCCTCGCGCAGCGCCTCCCAGGCGCGGCCGATGGGCATCCGCGTCAGGCGATGCTTCACCAGCAGCACCAGTATCACCACCATGCACAGCACGGCGTAGAGGAAGATGAATTTCAGGTTGGGGTTGTAACTGACGTGGAAGAATTCATGGATAGGGATACCGCCATCCTTTGCCCGGCGGGTAAATTCGAGGCCAAACAGCGTCGGGGACGGCACCGGGACGCCGTTGGGGCCGCCGGTGAAGCTCACCCAGTTGTTAAGCACCAGGCGAATGATTTCGCCAAAGCCGAGGGTGACGATGGCCAGATAGTCGCCGTGCATGCGCAGCACCGGAAAGCCCAGCAACGCCCCGGCGAGGGCCGCCATCACCGCCCCCAGCGGCAGCATCGCCCAGAAGCCGAGACCCAGGTACTGATAGCCCAGCGCCAGGCCGTAGGCGCCGATAGCATAGAACGCCACATAGCCCAGATCGAGCAGCCCCGCGAGACCCACCACGATATTCAGCCCCAAACCGAGCAGGACGTAGATCAGCCCGAGGATCGCCACGGTCAGCAGGTATTTGCTGGCGAGAAACGGAAAGGCGATAGCCAGGCCCACCAGCAACGGCATTATCCAGCGCAGCCGCGAGCGGTAGCCCGGGGGCCGAACGTACACCCCGTCATCCGCCCCCTCAAAGCGGGCAACCAAGGCCTTGCCCCGCCGGCTCTGCAGCAGCAGGCTGAGCGCCAGTCTGCCGGCCATCACCACCGCCACCAGGATCGCCACCCGCGCGGGCGCGAGGGTAAAGCCATAGCCTTTGAGCACCACGCCGACGATCGGGCCAAAGACAATTAACGCGCAAAGACCGGCCAGCACGCTGTCGATCAGCGCGCTTTTGATATCCCGCGCAGGCTGGCGCGTCAGTTCACCCATAGAGCCCCCTCAGACCTTGGCCACCAGCGGACGACCCAGCAGCCCCTGCGGGCGAAAAATCAGGATCGCCACCAGCAGCGCAAAGGAAAAAACGTCTTTGTAATCCGAATTCACCATTCCGGCGAACTGCGCCTCGGCCACCCCGAGCAGCAGTCCGCCCAGCATCGCGCCAGGCAGCGAGCCAATCCCGCCCAACACCGCGGCGGTGAAGGCTTTGATGCCGATAATAAATCCGATGTAGAAGTCGAAGGTGCCGTAGTTCATGGTCACCAGCACCCCGGCCAGGCCGGCCATCGCCGCGCCGATGACAAACACCAGGGAGATCACCCGGTCGGTATTGATGCCGAGGATCGCCGCCATGCGCCGGTCCTGCTGGGTGGCGCGGCAGATGCGCCCCAGCCGGGTGTACTGGATAATCCAGGTCAGGATCAGCATCCCCACCAGCGCGGCGACGAGAATAAACACCTTGGTCCAGGTGATCTGCACTACCCCATCGCCCACCGTCATACGCAGCGCGCCGCTGAGCAGCGTCGGGATCCCCTGCTGGTTTGGCCCCTGGCTCAGCTGAACATAGTTCTGCAGGATCAGCGACATTCCAATAGCCGAGATCAGCGGCGCCAGGCGCGTCGAGTTGCGCAGCGGCCGGTAGGCGATGCGCTCGATCGCCCAGCCGTACACGCCGGTGACCACAATGGTGAATACCAGGGTGGCGAAAATCAGCAGCGGAAACGAATGGATCCCGAAGAAGGAGAGCAGCGCCAGGCCGATGGCGCACAGGTAGGCGGAGACCATATACACCTCGCCGTGGGCGAAGTTGATCATGCCGATGATCCCATACACCATGGTGTAGCCGATGGCGATTAAGCCGTACACCGCGCCCAGCGTCAGCCCATTGATCAGTTGTTGCAGAAAAAACGCCGTCATAGCCCCTCCAGCCGCCCGGCCGACGGCCGTCGGGATCGGTACCCGGTCGACCGCCGTCGTGAGACGATTAGCCAATCAAAACAACGGATAGTTCCTGGGTGGTCGCCGATCAGAGCTGGTGATATTTGCCCTTGTCGTCCCACTGATAGACCACATAGTCCGACACCTTGAGGTCGCCTTTGCCATCCCAGCCTTTTTTGCCCATCACCGTCTCGACGTCGTGGCTCTTCAGCCAGTCGCTGGCTTTGGCGTTATCGGTGCCGACGGCGTTCCAGGCGGCGGCGATAGCCTGAATGGAGGCGTAGGCGTAGAGGGTATAGCCTTCCGGCTCAAAGCCGCTGGCGCGGAACTTCTCGATCACCGCTTTGCCTTCCGGGAGGGTGCGCGGGTCCTGACCAAAGGTCATCAGTACGCCGTTGGTGAACTGCGGCCCGCCGGCGGCCGTCACCAGCTCCTCGGTGACAATACAGTCGCCGGAGAAGAATTTCGCCTGCACTCCCTGCTCGCGCATCTGGCGCACCAGCGGGCCCGCCTCAGGGTGGCAGCCGCCAAAATAGACCACGTCCGGCTTGAGGGCGCCGATCTTGGTCACCAGGGCGTTAAAGTCTTTTTCACCGCGGGAGAGGCCTTCGTACAACACTTCTTTGGTGCCCCGCTTCGCCAGCGCCGCGCGGGTGGCATCGGCCAGCCCCTGGCCATAGGTGTCTTTATCGTGGATGACGGCAATTTTCTTCGCCTTCAGCACGTCCAGCATATAGTTGGCGGCAATCGCCCCCTGCTGATCGTCGCGGCCGCACATGCGGAAGAGATCCTTCATGCCGCGCTCGGTGATCTGCGGATTGGTGGAGCCGGGGGTAATGGTCAGAATCCCGGCTTCGTCATACACCTCGGAGGCCGGCATCGTTGAGGAAGAGCAAAAGTGCCCCACCACGGCGGAGACTTTCGCTTCGTCCACCAGCCGGTTGGCCACCGCTACCGCCTGTTTCGGTTCGCACGCGTCATCCCCCTGCACCAGCACAATCTTTTCGCCTTTGATGCCGCCGGCGGTATTGATATCAGCCACCGCCTGCGAGGCCCCCTTCCAGTACTGGGCGCCGTAGGTAGCGTTGGGGCCGGTGAAGGGCCCGGCGACGCCGATCTTTACGTCAGCCTGGGCGTAAAAGGCCATGCTCATACAACCTGCTATCACAACATGAAGCGTCATTGTTTTCAGTTTCAAAGACATTCGGATATTCCTCAGCGATTTAGAGCCTGGCGTCATGGAATGACGCAGAAAATATCACTTACCGTGTGGTACCGACGCAGGCGCAGCGCCAGGACGGCCAGGGTGGAAGAAGCAAAAATCCCGCCAGGTAGAGAGATCGCGCCGGAGAGCGGACGCCCCGGTCGGTGCGCACGCGACGACAACCCGTGCCGCATCCGGCAAGGGCGCATTCCCTTTCAGGTCAGGAGATCGGTTGCCATCACGTGGCGAGCCGGACAACGCGGTATCCGTACCGGCCCGTGAGCTAAACATAGATGCAGTTAGCGGTCGCTGCGCGCCAGCGTGGTGCAAAAATGCGAATATGATCAACAGTGGTGATTATTTTGTTGCGGTAATGTGAAGATGATAACAGGAGAGCCCGTTAAGGGCTCCCCTGTGGCCCGGCGGCCGCTCAGAGCTGGCTGGTGAACGTTCGCGAGATCACATCCTGTTGCTGCTCGCGGGTTAGCGCGTTAAAGCGGACCGCATAGCCGGAGACGCGGATCGTCAGATTCGGATACTGCTCCGGATGTTCTATCGCATCGAGCAGCTTTTCCCGGTTCAGTACATTGACGTTGAGGTGCTGTCCCCCCTCCACCGTCTCCTCGTGATGGAAGTAGCCGTCCAGCAGCCCCACCAGGTTGTTTTCCTGCGCCGACGGCGCTTTGCCGAGGGCCGCCGGCACGATGGAGAAGGTGTACGAGATGCCATCTTTGGCGTAGGTAAACGGCAGTTTCGCCACCGAGGTCAGCGACGCCACCGCCCCTTTGCGGTCGCGGCCATGCATCGGATTGGCCCCCGGGGCGAACGGCGTCCCCGCCCGACGTCCGTCCGGCGTGTTGCCGGTTTTCTGCCCGTACACCACGTTGGAGGTAATGGTCAGGATCGACTGGGTCGGCACCGCCTGGCGCCAGGTGGGCAGCGCATGGATTTTGCGCATAAAGCGCTCCACCAGGTCGCAGGCGATGGCATCGACGCGATCGTCGTTGTTGCCATATTGCGGATAATCCCCCTCAATGACAAAGTCCACCGCCAGCCCGTGATGGTCGCGCACCGGCTTCACCCGGGCGTACTTTATCGCCGACAGCGAATCCGCCGCCACCGACAGGCCGGCGATGCCGCAGGCCATCGTGCGGTAGACGTCGCGGTCGTGCAGAGCCATCAGCGCCGCTTCGTAACTGTACTTATCATGCATGCAGTGGATGATGTTCAGCGCGCTGATGTACTGCACCGCCAGCCAGTCCATAAAGTGGTCGAGGCTGGCCATCACGCTGTCGTAGTCCAGTACCTCATCGCGCAGCGGCGCGGTTTTCGGCCCCACCTGGATCTTCAGTTTCTCATCCACCCCGCCGTTAATCGCGTAGAGCAGCGTTTTGGCGAGATTGGCGCGGGCGCCGAAGAACTGCATCTGCTTGCCGATCACCATCGGGCTGACGCAGCAGGCGATGGCGTAGTCGTCGCTGTGAAAATCGCTGCGCATAAGATCGTCGTTCTCATACTGCAGCGACGAGGTGGCGATAGAGATCCGGGCGGCGTATTTTTTAAACGCCACCGGCAGCGCCTGCGACCAGAGCACGGTCAGGTTCGGCTCCGGCGCCGGCCCCATGGTGTGCAGAGTATGCAGGTAACGGAAGGTGGTTTTACTGACCAGGGTGCGGCCATCCAGCCCCATACCGCCCAGGACTTCCGTCGCCCAGATGGGATCCCCGGAGAACAGCGAGTCAAATTCCGGGGTACGCAGGAAACGCACCATGCGGATCTTCATGATGAAGTGGTCAATCAGCTCCTGGGCCTGCTCCTCATTGAGTAAACCGGCGCGCAGATCGCGTTCAATATAGATGTCAAGGAAGGTGGCCGTGCGTCCCAGCGACATGGCGCCGCCGTTCTGCGACTTCACCGCCGCCAGGTAGGCGAAGTAGAGCCACTGCACCGCCTCCCGGGCGGTGCGCGCCGGGTGGGAGATATCGCAGCCGTAACGGGCCGCCATCTCCTGCATCTGCTGCAGCGCGCGCCGCTGTTCGGCCAGCTCTTCGCGCAGGCGCAGGGTGGCCTCCAGCGCCTCGCCGCGTTCAAGGGCCGGCTGCAGGTCGGCAAACTGCAGCTCACGTTCGCGGACCAGATAGCGAATGCCGTACAGCGCCACGCGGCGGTAATCGCCGATGATCCGTCCGCGACCGTAGCCGTCCGGCAGCCCGGTCAGCACCCCGGACTTACGACAGCGCAGCATATCCGGGGAATAGACGTCAAATACGCCCTGATTGTGGGTCTTGCGCAGCGCCGTAAACTGATACTCAAAATCGGGGTCCATTTCGCGGCCATAGGCCTCGAAGGCGCTTTTGATCATATTGATCCCGCCAAAGGGATGCAGGGCGCGCTTCAGCGGCCGGTCCGTTTGCAGGCCGACGATCTTTTCCAGCGGCTGGTTGATATAGCCCGCCGCGTGGGCGGTGATGCTGGTGGCGACATTGGTGTCGAAATCCACCGGCGCATGGGTGGCGTTCTCGACGCGGATCCCGGCCATTACCTGCTCCCAGAGGGCGGTGGTGGCCGGCGTCGCGTCGGCGAGGAAGGACTCATCGCCCTCGTAAGGGGTGTAGTTATGCTGAATAAAGTCGCGAACGTTAATCTGCGTTTGCCACGCCGTACCACGAAAGCCCTGCCAGGCGTCGGCGTATCGTGCGTCGTGGGTGTCGATATCTACTTTCATGAGCATCGTCTCTCTACAGAATAAAAAAATCAGGCCAGCGCCGCCGCGGTGTGGATCCGGCCTAAGCGGATCGCATCGAGGGCAATCATGCGCTCTTCATTGGTGGGGATAACCGCACAGCGCACCCGGCTGCCGTCGGCGGAGATCAGGCGCTCGCCCGCCGAATTAGGCTGCTGGTTGCGGGCGGCGTCCATCTCAAGGCCAAAGACCGCCAGCCGCTCGCTCACCAGCCGACGGATCAGCACCGAGTTTTCGCCAATCCCGCCGGTGAAAATAATGCCGTCGAGACGCTGCAGCGCGGCGGCGTGGCCGGCGATATGGCGGGCGATGCGATGGACGAAGGTTTTGATCGCCAGGCGGGCGCGGGCATGGCCCTCATGCCAGGCCTGCTCCAGTACCCGCAGGTCAGAGGAAAGGCCGGAGATCCCCAGCAGGCCGGAAGCGGTGTTGGCCACCCGCTCCAGGTCGCTGAGGGTCTGCCGGGTTTCCGCGGCAATCCACGCCATGGCGCCGAAGTCGACATCGCCGCTGCGGGTGCCCATCATCAGCCCCTCCAGGGGCGTCATCCCCATCGAGGTGTCCACGCTGCGGCCGTTGCGCACCGCGCAGATCGAGGCGCCATTGCCCAGGTGGGCGATCACCAGGCCGCTCTCCTGCTCCGGCAACCCGAGCAGCGCCAGGGCGCGCCGGGAGACATAGCGGTGGGAGGTGCCGTGGAAGCCATAGCGGCGCACCCCGAGGTTCTGGTAATACTCCCACGGCAGGCCATAGAGAAAGGCTTCCGGGGCCAGGGTCTGGTGAAAGCTGGTATCAAAGACCGCCACCTGCATGACCCCCGGGAACAGCCGCTGCGCCGAGGCGATGCCGCTAAGGCTGGCGTAGTTATGCAGCGGGGCCAGGGACGATACCTGGCGAATATTGTCGATAACCTCCTCGCTGATAATGACCGACTCGGTGAAGAGGTCGCCGCCGTGGGCGACGCGGTGGCCAATCAGGGCCACGCTGTCGATAAGATCGCGTTGGGCTAATGCCCCGGCAATCGCCTGCAGGGCGCCTTCGTAGCCGCGCGGCGCCAGCGCCACCGGCTCGCCGCCGTTGAGCGAGAGAGACGCCTGGTCCGCGTTGATGCCCTCGGCTACGCCGTTGAGCAGGCAGTCGCAGCTGGCCGCGTCCAGCACGGAAAATTTGATCGACGACGAGCCGCAGTTGATCACCAGCACTACCGGAAATTCAGTCATGTTGTACTCCGCGTGGCCTGAGCCGGATTAGAACAGTTTGTAAACGATATTGAGGATGGTCAGCAGACCAATGGCGGTCACAAAGAGGTTATCGAGACGGCCACGGTATTTGGCCAGCGAAGGCGCTTTACGAATGGCGTACATCGGCAGCAGGCACAGCAGCGAGGCGATAATCGGCGCGCCCATGGCCTCAATCAGGTCGAGGATATTGGGGTTGGCATAGGCCACCACCCAGGTCGAGCCCATGATGAACACCATGCTCAGGGTATTGAGCTTGCCGCTGGAGACCCGGGTTTTATCCCCTTTATAGCCGAAGCGCAGGATCAAACCGTTCAGCCCCTCCAGGGTGCCAAGATAGTGGCCGAAGAACGATTTGAAGATGGCCACCAGGGCGATGATCGACGCGCCATACTCCAGCAGGGTGGCAAAGGTGGATTTGGCGCCCGACATCGAGGCAAAGTGGTTCGCCAGATAGGAGAGCACCGGGATATTCTGCGCCTTGGCGTCCGCCATGTTCTGCGGCGAGAGGGTAAACAGGCAGCTGAAGGCGAAGAACATCACCACCGCCACCATCAGCATGCTGGCCCGGGAGATGATCTGAGAGCATTTGTGTTCGGTATACTCCCGGCCAAACTGCGCTTCATACTCTTCGCGTTTGGAGACCACAAACGAGGAGACGATCGGCGAGAAGTTAAAGGAGAACACCATAATGGAGATGCCCAGCCACACTGTCACCAGAATGCCGTCGTGACCGGTTAAGGCGATATCGCTGAGGTTCACCTGATCAATCACCGCGCTATTCCAGTAAGGGATCAGAGACAGGGAGATCACCACCAGGCTGGCGATAAACGGCCACACCAGATAGCTCATCACCTTGACCATCAGGTCTTTGCCAAACCAGATGACAAACGCCATCAGCAGCAGCAGCAGCAGCGCCACCACTCCGCGGTTGAGGGCCGGCATCTGCAGCTGGTTCTCCCAGAAGGTCATGAAGGTATTGGTGATCGTCACGCCATAAATCCACAGCAGCGGGCAGATGGCGAAGAAGTACAGAAAGGTGATCACCACCCCGCCGGTTTTGCCAAAATGCTCTTCCACCGTTTCGGTGATATTGCCGGAGGGGTTAGCCCCCGACAGGCACAGCCGCGCCAGCGCCCGGTGGCAATAGAAGGCGATGGGATAGGCCAGCACCAGCATCACCAGGATCGGGATCAGCCCGCCGAAGCCGGCGCGGATGGGGAAAAACAGCACCCCGGCGCCGATGGCGGTGCCAAACAGGCCCAGGGTCCAGGTGGTGTCGGATTTACGCCAGGACGAAAGGCTTGTCTGGCTGGATGCAATGCTCTCAGTCGTACTCATATCCTGTCCTCACTTATGTATTGAATTAAGCGTCAACAAAACCGGTAATTTGCGATACCCGCGAGAGATCGATATTGCCGCCGGAAATCAGGCTGACCGTTTTGCGGTTCTGGATATAGCTGTCTAATTTGCCGCTTAATAACGCGGCGCAGGCCAACGCTCCGGCCCCTTCGGTGATCACTTTATTGCGCTGAATTAAGGCGACCATGCTCTGGCGAATGTCGTCCTCGCTGACGAGGACGATGTCATCCACCAGCTGGCGGGCGATTTCATAGGTCAGTTTTCCCGGGCGGGCGACATCGCAGCCATCGGCTAAGGTGCCGGCGTGGCGATGGCTGGTGATCTCTCCGGCGTACCAGGAGGCGGCCATGCCGTGAACATTCTCCGACTGCACGCCGATAATCCGAATCGTCGGGTTAATAGATTTAATCGCAATCGCGATGCCGGCAATTAAGCCCCCGCCGCCAATCGGCACAATGACATTATCCACGTCATACAGATCTTCTAATATTTCGAGACCGATGGTGCCCTGCCCGGCAATAACCTGGGGATCGTCATAGGGGGGAATAAAGATACGGCCTTCAAGTTCAACAATATCGCTGGCTTTGGCGAGGGTATCGTTAAAATTATCGCCATGCAGCACCACCTCCGCCGAATAATCGCAGGTGGCGGCGACTTTCGATTTCGGCGCCCCTTTCGGCATCACCACTTTCCCGTCAATGCCGAGCATGGCGCAGGAGAGCGAGACGCCCTGGGCGTGGTTGCCCGCTGAGCAGGCCACCACCCCTTTGCGTTTTTCCGCTGCGGATAAGCCGCAGAGCTTATTAAAGGCGCCGCGAATTTTAAATGAACCCGTGCGCTGCATATTTTCGAATTTAAGAAATATTTCACCCTTGCAGCGTTCGCTAAAATAATTCGACCGCGGCATACCCGTTTTATATATTTTTCCTGCCAGGCGTTGCTTCGCTTCGAGAATATCGTCAATGGATACCGGAAGATCGTAGGTAATATGCATTATGGCCTCTGTATCTTAATATAAAGTCAATGACCGGGCGTCATCCTGCTGACAACAGCGAGGATGGTTGTTGGATTATTTAATCAATATCAGTCAGGCAATTTCTATTGGCTGCCAGTGGCGGTTGCCCTGCCCCGATGAATACTGTTTCGCCATCTCCACCAGCGACGCCGCCGCGGTTTTCAGCCGGTAATTTTTCGACCACACCGCCGCATAGCGCGCCACCGGCAAGGCCTCTTTAATGGGGATGGTGACAAACTGGCTCGAGCCGAACGGCGTGGTCATGTCGCAGGGAATGACCGTCAAAAAATCGGCATTGAGCACCAGGTTATAGATCGTCACCACCGAATCGGTATTGACGATATTTTCACGGCGGATGCCGCTGCGCTGTAGGGTGGTCAGCAGTTCGCTGTAGTAGCCCATATTGGTCTCCGGCAGCACCCACTGCTCGTGCTGGAGCGAGGCCAGGCGGACGGTGCCGTTGCCGATCCGCGCCCGGTTCGCCACCAGCACAAACTCAGACTCAAACAGCGGCTCGACGTGCAGGTCCTGCAGCTTCATCTCATCGCTCAGCGTCCCGATGGCGAAGTCGAGGCGCCCGTCGCGGATCGCCGGCAAGAAGGCAGAGAGCTGCGCCTCATACATCGATACCCGCGCCTTAGGGAAGGTCATTTTGAACTGATGCACCATCTCCGACATAAAGGTAAACCCCACCAGCGAGGGAAAACCAAAGGAGACATCCACCACCGTGCTGTTGGTCAACGCATTCATTTCATTGACCATATTTTTCATTTCACGGGTGATCGCCTCTGACCAGTTCAGAAATACCTGCCCGGCCTCGGTGAGCGAGACGCCGGTATTTCGCCGTACGATTAATTCGCTGCCAAAATAGCTTTCCATGTCGCTAATGATTTTACTGACCGCCGGCTGTGTGAGCCCTAACGCTTTTGCTCCGGCCCCGATAGACCCGCTGCGGATCACTTCCTGGAAAACCACCAGATGCTGAGTTTTAGGCAGAGAAAAATTATTCATCACGTCTCGCTTTCATTCCTTTGTTGACGGCGGAAAGTGTAACAAATCGCGATTAGCGGGTTATGTGAGAGCTCTCACAAAGGCTCCGCCGTGGCCGATTAGCAGGATTCACCATCCGAAATAATCCATTTAAAATCAATTAATTAAAATCATTTCTAACGTTGTTTGCGCGCTTTTTGCCGTAACCGAATGCGGGGATAAAAATAATTGATGGCGATAACATCGACGGCAAAATGGCGATAAAAAATACGCCTTTTGTACGCTATTCGACCCGCGCCGTCAGGGCGATAAAAAAGGCGAAAATTAAATTAATGCTGTAAAGAATAAAAAGCGGACGTAATCAACGCCATTATTTAACGACAAGTCGGTTTGGCATCACATTTTATCGGCGGCGGGCGGGAAAAAGGCGCAGGCATTATTTACATCAAAGAAACATTAAATTCACAATCTTGTTTTTCTTGTGCGGCGGAGGGGGCAGCTTTTTCCGCCATATCGCAGGCGGTCATACTTTGATTAAAATCAACCCTGGCAATTTATCTTTTGCGGCGCCTGGCAGGCAGTCATTTGTGTTGCCGATCACAAATCCATAAAACAACCTCCCGGCCTCTCTTCCACCGCAACTGATTAACCAGCTTTTCACTATGCAAATGCAAATAACGTATTTGCCCTCCCTGCAGGCGCTCTGTAGTTTGAGCCAGGATCCCGGCGCCACTTTTTCCGGGTCAGGACTTTATTATTCAGAGTGTTGAATTCCGCCATGATAAAATTAGCGCATCTTTTCAAAACCTATTCAGGCAGCGCCCAGCCGGCCATTCGCGACCTCAGTCTGGATATTGATCATGGCGAATTCTGCACTTTCGTCGGCCCGAGCGGCTGCGGAAAAACCACCATCCTGCGGATGATCAACCAGCTGGATATTCCCGACAGCGGCGACGTCTATATTCAGGGCGTCCGCCTCGCTGATGCTGATATTATCCAGGTCCGCCGCCAGATCGGCTTCGTGATGCAAAGCGCCGCGCTCTTTCCCCATCGTACCGTGGCGCAAAATATCGCCACTGTGCCGCGGCTGGCGGGCTGGAGCAAAGCGCGCATCAGCGCGCGCATTGACGAACTGGTAGCGCTGATGTCGCTCGACAGCCATCTGCTGCACCGCTATCCGCATCAGCTCTCCGGCGGCCAGCAGGGACGCGTGGCCATCGCCCGCGCCATCGCCGCCGATCCGCCGATTTTACTGATGGATGAGCCCTTCGCCGCCATCGACCCGGTGGTCCGTGAACGCCTCCAGGACGAGCTGTTGTTGTTGCAGCAGCGGCTGCAGAAAACCATTGTATTAGTGACCCACGACATCAATGAAGCGATCCGCCTCGGCGATAAAATCGCCATTTTCCAGGAAGGCGGCGTGCTGGCGCAGTTTGATACCCCCGACCGTATTCTGGCCCACCCGGCGAGCGAGTTCGTGCGCCGCTTTATCGGCCCGGAGCCCAATCTGAAACGGCTGGGTATGATTCAGGTCGGCCAGCTGCCGCGTCACGATGTCCCCCTGCTCGACGAAGCGCTGACGCCGATCGCCAGCGCCCATCCACCGCTGGCCAGCCCGCTGCGCCTGGTGCTTGACCGCCAGCGACGTCCGCTGCACTGGTTCGATCCGCAACACGGTCTCACCCTGCCGGTGGAGCGCCCGCTCGCCAGCAGCCACAGCCTGCGTTTCGCCTACAGCGCGCTGCTCGACGTGGCGACCGGCGTGCTGGTGCATGTGGATAGCGAAGGACAATACCAGGGGGCGGTGTCCCACGCCCTGCTGCAGCAGGTGCTCGACGGCGCGGTGGGGGTGAGTCCTCATGATTGACTGGGGCTGGGTTATCGATAACCGCGCGATGATCGGCGATCTTCTCTGGCAGCATGCGCGGATGGTCCTGCTGGCGCTGTTTTTCGGCTCCCTGCTCACCGGCGGCCTGTTAGCCATTACCCTGCGCTGGCCCGCGACGGCGCAGCCGCTCATCACCCTCTGCGGCGTGCTGTTTACCATTCCCTCGCTGGCGCTGTTTATTTTATTGCTGCCGTTTACCGGGCTGTCGCTGACCACCTCGCTGATTGGCCTGACGCTGTACTCGCTGTTGATCCTGCTGCGCAACGTGCTGGCCGGCATGGAGAAGCTGCCGCAGGCGGCGCTGGAGTCGGCGCGGGCGCTCGGCTACACCCGCGGTTTCCGCTTCTTCGATATCGAGCTGTGGCTGCTGCTGCCCTCTCTGTTTGCCGGGCTGCGCATTGCCTCGGTGACGTTGGTCGGCCTGGTCACTGTCACCGCGCTGATCGGTCAGGGCGGGCTCGGGCAGTTGCTGATGGCGGGCTTTAATCAGGACTTTCTGACACCGATTGTCGTCAGCCTGGTCCTCAGTCTTGTACTTTCGCTGGTCTTTGACGGGCTGATTGCCCGTCTCGGCGACTGGCTAACGCCGTGGACGAAATGATGACGCTGCTTCTCGCCACCTTTCACTGGTTAACCCAGCCGGAGCACTGGCTGGGCGACGATGGCATCCTGCTGCGCCTGGGCCAACACCTTTATTACGTGCTGGTCAGCATGGCCGTTGCCTGCGCCATTGCCCTGCCGCTCGGCATCGCCCTGGGCTACTGGCGCAAAGGCGCCTTCGTGGTGATCAACCTGTTTAATCTTGGCCGCGCCATCCCTTCGTTAGGGCTGATTTTATTATGCATCATCGTTTTTGGCTTTAACGATATCCCGGTGCTGGCGGCGCTTATCGCGCTTTCTATTCCGCCCATTCTCACTAACACCTGGGTGGGGATTTATCACGCCGACCGCCCGCTGTGCGATGCGGCCATTGCGCTGGGCATGACCCCCTGGCAAAGCCTGTGGCAGCTGCGGATCCCGCTGGCGGCGCCGCTGATCCTCGCCGGGATGCGCACCGCGCTGGTCCAGCTTATCGCCACGGCGGTAGTCGCAGCCTATGCCGGTCTGGGCGGGCTGGGACGTTTTCTGATCGATGGCCTCGGGCAGCGGGATATCCCGCAGGTGATCGGCGGCTCGCTGGTGGTTTCCCTGCTGGCGATAGGCGGCGAACTGCTTTTCGCCCGCTGCGCCGGACGCCTGACCCACCGCCGAATTGCCGCGCCTTATTAGCGTGCACCTGACATTACCCTCAGCGCCTGGCGCTGATTAACCTGAAAATACAAGAGGTATTATGAAGCAATTATTTGGCAAGGCCGTCACCGCCCGTCGATTTCGTCTCTCGCTGCTGGCCGCCGGGCTCTTCAGTCTGAGCGTTAACACCTTTGCCGCCGGCGTCACCGTGGGCGGCGCCAACTTTACCGAAAGCTCCATTCTCGCCAACATCTACGCCAGCGCGCTAAAGAAAAATCATATTGAGGCCAACACCCGTCTCAACCTCGGCAACCGGGAAATTATTATTCCGGCGCTGCAGAGCGGTGAGATCGATATCGTTCCGGAATATCTTGGCGCCCTGCTCAATTTCTATAACGGTAAAACCGAGGCCACCAGCCAGCAGGACGTCAGCGCAGAGCTGGCCCAGGCCCTGCCCTCCGATTTCACCCTGCTGAACCCGGCCCCGGCCACCTCGATCACCGCCTGGGCGGTACGTGCCGAGACCGCGGAGAAATACCATCTGCGTACCCTCTCCGACCTGAAGCCCGTCGCCCCGCAGCTGGTGATCGGTGGACCGCCGGAGCTGGCGGTACGCGCCCTGGGCCTGCCGGGGCTGAAGCGCGTCTATGGTCTTGAGTTCAAAGCGGTGAAATCGCTGGACATGGGTGGGCCGCTCACCCGGCTGGCGCTCAATTCGGGCAAAATCGACGTCGCAACGGTCGTCTCCACCCAGGGCAATCTGGCGAAGGAGAAATGGGTGGTCCTCGAGGATGATAAACATGAACAACCGAGTCAGAACGTCGTGCCGCTGGTGCGCAAAGCCAGTCTGACGCCGGAGATAGGCGCCGTGCTCAATGAGGTTTCCGGCAAGCTGGACAATGCCACGCTGATTGCCCTCAACCAGCAGGTGGATCTCCAGCATAAAGATCCGGCGGCCGTCGCCGAACAGTGGGTTAATGCCAACCTATCCCAACACTGACCGTCACCCCGCCACGGATGGCGTTCAGCCGCGAGTCTATACTATGTCTAACCGACACATGATCCTGAACCTCTTCTTTTATAACCCACAGGGGGATTACCGTTTCTCCTGGCGCCACCCTGACGCGCCTGAAGCGGACATATTTACCCTCGACTATTACGCCAGCCTGGCGCGTAAGGCCGAAGCGGCGACCCTGGACGCTATCTTTGTCGCTGACCATATCGCGGTGTGGGATACGGTGCCCAGCGGCCTGAGCCACTATGCCAACGCCCGGCTTGAACCACTGACGCTGCTCTCCGCCCTCGCCGCGGTAACGGAGCATATCGGCCTGATGGCCACCGCGTCGACCTCCTATAACGAACCCTATAATCTCGCCCGGTACTTTGCCTCGCTGGATTTCCTCAGCAATGGCCGGGCAAGCTGGAATGTGGTGACGTCATGGCTGGAAGAAGAAGCGGCAAACTTCGGTCTGGAGCAGCTTACCCGCCACGGCACCCGCTACCAGCGGGCCAATGAATTCATCGACGTGGTCACTCGCCTGTGGGATTCCTGGGAAGATGGCGCGGCAATCTTTGATAAAGCGCGCGGAGTCTTCGCCGATGCCGACAAGGTGCATCACCTCGACTATCAGGGCGAGTACTTCCGTGTCCGCGGCCCGCTCAACGTACCTCGCCCGCCGCAGGGCCATCCGCTGCTGGTGCAGGCCGGCTCTTCGGAGGCGGGAAAAGCGCTGGCCGCCGCCTGGTCTGATATGCACTTCGTGTTTATTCATTCGGTCGCCGAGGGGCTGGCCTATCGCGAAGAGATGAACCAGCGGCTGCGCCAGCACGGGCGCGATCCGGCCCATTTCAAAATCATCGCCGGGGTCCTGCCGGTGGTGGTGAACTCCGGCGAGGAGAAGGCGGCCCGCCAGCAGCTTAACGAGCAGCTCATGAGCGACCAGATGGCTATCGATCTGCTCTCCTCTTATCTTCGAATGGATCTCAGCGCCCTGCCGCGGGACCAACCTCTGCCGCCGCTCCCCGATGAGGAGAGCTTTGACGGCATCCGTACCGCGCTGAAGCTTATCCGCCAGTACGATCCGCAGCTCACCCTGCTGGAGTTGGGGAAGTTGTTATTACAGAGTTCTGATAGCTGGCTGCTGCTGGGCAGCGCCGAGGAGATTGCCGCCACCTTAACGGAGACCTGGCAGGCGGGCGCCGCCGATGGGTTCAACCTGATGTTCCCGCTGCTGCCGGGAGACTTTGACCGCTTTATTGACCAGGTGGTGCCGCTTCTGCAGCGTAACGGCGTCATGCGCGACCGCTATCCGCCCGGCACCCTGCGTGAAAAGCTCGGTCTGCCGGCGGTGGAAAACCGCTTCACCGCCCCGTCCCGCCCCGCGTTACCGCCGACGCCGTAGCTTGCCATGGCCCGCCCCGGCGCAGATCGCTGGCCGGGGCATTTTACCTACAGCTGACTGACCCCCAGCGCCGCGGCCTCATCCCGCCACGCCAGCAGCGGAGCATAGGCCTCCCGCGACATATCGCTATAGCCGCAGATCAGCAAGGCGTCGCACAGGGGACGATAGCGCGCATCGCTCACCAGCTGCTGGAGCGCCTCGCGCAGGCTGTTCAGCGTCGCCGCCGGGGTGGCGCCGGCGGTGATCAGCGGCAGGCCTGGCGCGGCCGGGCTCCAGCCGATCGCCGCCAGGCCTGCCAGGGCCTGCGGCTGATGGCGCTGCAGCAGAGCGTAGGTCACGCAGTCGATGGCGGCGATATCGGCGTTTTCCTGCTGCAGCTCGCGCAGCGACTGCCGATGGCTGCCGCTGAACACCACCGCCGAAAAATATCGCCCCTGCCGGGAGAGCGGCGCGACCATTTTGCGCAGCACGTTGTAGCCAGACTGCGAGTGCTCGGCATTGCACACCGCGCGGCGGCCAAAAAAGTCCGCCAGCATCCGGTGACTATCCGCTTCGCGAACCACCAGCAGGCTGCGGTAGCGGCGCCCCTCGCAACCGGGCGCGGCGTAGTGGAAGCAGCCCACCGTCTGCACCTCCGGCAGCTGGGTCACCAGCGGATAGCCACAGGTCTGGCTCAGCAACAGCCCCGGCTGGCGCCAGTGGGCCAGCAGATCCTCGGGATCGGCCGCCGGAGGGTCCTCCGCCACCCTCACGCCGCGTTCAGCCAGCAGCGACTGCACCGCCAGCCACAGGGCCTGGGTCTGTTGTCGGTGGATGGCATACATGGGAAAGGTCATACGTTCAGCCATGTTCTCCTCCCGCCTGCGCCTGTTCGCCAAAGCCTGGATGGGCGTTCACCGCCACCGCCCGGCGGCTAAAATGGCGTCGCCACTCACCGTAACCACGTACCAGGAACCCCTGATTACGCTGCAGATAAGCCGCCTGACGATGCAGATACAGCCGACGTAAAGCGTACCAGGGGACCCCTGGCAGGTCATGATGTACCGCATGGTAGTTGAGATTGAGGAACAGCACCCGCCAGGGGAGCCCGGCCTCGTTGATCACCGAGCGGGCCAGCGGGTCATCCGCGGCCCGGTGTTCGAGAAAAGAGCGCACTTTGGTCAGGGCCAGCGCCGGGTAGCTCACCGCCAGCACAAACCACAGCGGGGAAAAACCCTGCGCCGCCATCCAGGCCAGCAGACCCGTCAACAGAAACAGATGCAGGCTCCACATGGCGATGGCGCGGCGGTCGCCAGCGCGGAAAGCCCGCAGCGCGCTACGCAGGGTGTGAACGATATCCATCAGCGGCGCCAGCAGCAGACGCCCCCAGAAGGTATTGCGCAGGTGGATAAGGCGGCGCTGCCAGGCAGAGAAGCGCTGCCAGCTTTCCGCCGTCACATAGTACGACTCGGGGTCGTCCTCGGGGTGCGTCAGCAGATGGTTGCGATGGTGCGCCAGATGGCTGTCGCGGTAGACGCCGTAGGGATACCAGACCGCCAGCGGCAGCGTCCCCAGCAGCTGGTTGAACCATGCCAGCCGGGTGGGATGCCCGTGGATCAGCTCATGCTGTAAGGACATATACCAGGCGGTAAACCAGATTAGCAGCAGCGTGGCCGGAAACAGTCCCAGCGTCCGCCAGCTCGTCACGCAGGCAAACCAGCCGCCGTAAACCGTCACAATCAGCAGCCAGGTCGGCAGCTCGCTACGCCACAGCCAGCTGCGCGCCAGCTGGCGGATCAGGATGCGCTGTTGGTCATCCACATAGACAGCCGTCTTCTTTTCCGTCACTTCCCATACCTTGCCGTGTTGCCTCATTCCCTCCGAAGATGTGAGATAACACGTTAAATAACAAAGTATTTAATTTACTTAGCTTTGCCAAAAAGCGCGTTTACGTTCCGCATGACTCAGAGAATGCCGTCCACGGCGCAACGGGTCGATGGCGTGCAAATAGCGTGGGATTCTGACAGCCGTGGCATGAGTTAAGAGGAGACGTTCGCTGCGACCACCATTTGGTTATGATGGCCCATCGCCCGGCGGCGCTAAGCTTGCCGGGCCTACGGGATGAACGTCGATCCCCGGTCACTGGAGGCCGGTGTTAGCGCAGCGCCGCCCGGCAATCCACAGCAGGCAACGTACCCCCCTTTCTTGCCCGCTGGAGGCTGGCGCCTTATCCGCCTTCGCGCCGGCGTGGCCGGCGGGGCGGCGCAGAGACTACTCCTCTTCCCGCTCCGCTGGGGTCCAGGTCGGCAGGGTCCGGAAGGTGTGCAACAGCCCTTCCGACCACGCCTTGCGGATGCGGTTGAAGTAGGGATCGCTGTCGGTGATGCGATGCTGCCCGGCGCTGCTCAGGCTGCCGCTGCGGTAGAGCAGCGTATCCAGCGGCAGACCGACGGACAGATTACTGCGCAGCGTCGAGTCAATGGAGATCAACGCGCAGCACATCGCCTGCTCCAGCGGCGTATCGATGGTCAGCACCCGATCGATGATCGGCTTGCCGTATTTGCTTTCGCCAATCTGGAAATAAGGCGTGTCGCGGGTGGCTTCAATAAAGTTACCCTCCGGATAAATATGGAACAGACGATGGGTTTCACCGGCGATCTGGCCGCCAAGCAGCAGGTTGCAGTTGAAGTTGGTGTTACTGCAGTTTTGCTGGTTGCTGCTGTCGCGCTGGATCACCTCCAGCAGCGTTTTCCCGATCAGCATGGCGGCGTCGTAGAGGGAAGTTACCTGCATCAGGTTCGGCTCCTGCTGGGTACGGATCCGCGCGCTGAGCAGGCTTATCACGCTCTGGGTGGTGGCCAGGTTGCCGGCGGATTGCAGCACCAGCACCCGTTCCCCTTCCTGATGGAAAACGTGCAGCTTTTTAAAAGTGGCAATATGGTCGACGCCCGCGTTGGTGCGGGAGTCGGAAGCAAACACCAGTCCATCCGCCAGGCACATGGCCACACAGTAGGTCATTGCGGTTATTCCCGTATTATTGCTGCTGCGCCTGCTGACTGTGTTCGCGCACTTCAGCGTTGGTTAACATAATCTCCCCGCCGCCGCCCAACCGGGTGCCCCGTACCGGGCAGGCGTCGAGATAATCCAGCCCGGTCGCCAGCCGCAGATGCTGATTCAGACGACGGGTATTATTGGTGATATCAAACGACAGCCAGCGGCCGTCGAGCCACACTTCCGCCCAGGCATGCATCGCCACATGCTGGGCGTTATCGCTGTAGACATAGCCGCTGACGTAGCGCGCCGGGATATCCAGCGCCCGGCAGCAGGCGAGAAAAACATGGGTATGATCCTGGCACACTCCCTTCGCCCGGGCGAAGGCGTCGGCAGCGGAGTCCTGCACCTGGGTCGCGCCGGGGGAGTATGGCATTCTTAACAGCAGATCCGCCATCAGTTGATTCAAACTCTCTTCCGCCGCATCGGGACGATAGAGGCGCTGGGCAAACTCGCGGATCGCCGTATCGGCGCGGGTCAGCGGCGTAGAGCGCAGAAAAACCAGCGGCGACAGCAGCTCGGCCTCTTCATCACGCGTCTCTTCCCCCTCGTCGGCGATATCGACAATCCCGCTGGCGCGGATGGTGATCTCTTTGTGCGGGTTATCCAGCGTCAGCACATGCAGCACATTGCCCCAGCCGTCGGTGGTGGTCACCGCCGCGCCGTCCGGCAGGGTCAGCGTCCAGGCGGTGATGGTCTGCCGTCCGGTGCTGCGCGGCGTCAGGCGCAGATACTGGGTGGAAAACTTCACTTCTTCATCGTAGCCGTAGCGGGTGAGATGATCGATGACCAGTTTCATAAGGCCTCCAGATAGGTTTGTCTGATGCTGTCGGACAGGGCGTTAATTCTCGCCAGCAGTCCGTTAAGCGTGGTCTGCAGGTCCGCCTGCGCCAGGTCGTCACGGGTGCTGAAGCGCAGGTCAACGTTGAGCTGATGGGCGAGGCGCAGCGGCTGATAGGAGCGATCGTTGGCGATCTTCTCCAGTTCGCCCACCAGGTCGGCAATGCTGGCGCGCAGCGAACGTGGAATATCGTTACGCAGGATCAGCAGCTCCATCACCGTTTCGCGACTGACCGGCTGGCGGTAGAGGCTGTTGTATGCTTCGCGGGCGCTGACCGCATTGAGCAGGGTATCCAGCCGGTAGTATTCGCGCACCGGGTCCGGATCGTTGGTCAGCTGTTGATCCTTAATCAGCAGCAGCTGGGTGGTGGCGAACGCACGCTCGATCAGCGTGCCGATACCGATAAAGCTCAGGGCGTCGTTGCGCAGCAGCGTGCCAATCACCGCCCCGCGAAACAGATGCACCCGCTCTTTCACCCACTCGAAAAAGCCGTCGCTCCCCAGCTCGCCCAGCCCCTGCTGGCGGAGGGTTCGCAGCTCGATGCGGGTGGCATTGATGCTCTCCCACACTTCGGCCGACAGACTGCCGCGCACCGCGTGCGCGTTGTTCCACGCCATCTCCACGCAGCTGTAAATACTGCAGGGGTTGTTGCCATCGAGGGCAAAAAAGTTGAGCAGATTGCTCATGGTAAAGCGGGCGTGGCGCGCCTGAAACAGCTCGTGGGTCATCGACAAATTTAGCGGCAGCGCCAGATCCCGCGACTGCTGACTGTGGCGGGGGATCATTGATAATTTCCAGGTCACGTCCAGCACCCGGGCGTAGCTCTCCGCCCGCTCAAGATAGCGGGCCATCCAGAACAGTTCACTCGCCGTACGACTTAGCATGATGCGTCATCCTCCATCACCCAGGTATCCTTGGTTCCGCCGCCCTGCGACGAGTTGACCACCAGCGACCCTTCGGTCAGCGCCACGCGGGTCAGGCCGCCAGGCACCAGCCGCATCTCCTGCCCGGACAGTACGTAGGGGCGTAAATCGATATGCCGCGGCGACAGCCCTTCATCAACGAAGGTCGGGCAGGTCGACAGCGCGAGGGTGTCCTGGGCGATATAGTTGGCCGGATTGGCCAGCAGGCGCTGGCGGAAGGCCTCCCGCTCTTCTTTGGTGGAACGCGGGCCGACCAGCATGCCGTAGCCCCCGGCGCCATGGACCTCCTTGACCACCATCAGCTCCAGATTGCTCAGCACGTAGCGCAGGTCCTCCGCTTTCCGGCACTGCCAGGTGGGGATATTGCTGAGGATCGGCTGTTCGCCGAGGTAAAAGCGGATCATCTCCGGGACGTACGGGTAGATCGATTTGTCGTCGGCCACCCCGGTGCCGATGGCGTTGGCCAGCACCACGCCGCCGGCGCGATAAACGGACAGCAGCCCCGGTACGCCGAGCATCGAATCGGCGCGGAAGGCCAGCGGGTCGAGCCAGGCGTCATCGATGCGGCGATAAATCACATCCACCCGCCGCGGCCCCTCGGTGGTGCGCATATACACCGCGCCGTTTTTAATAAACAGGTCGGCGCTTTCCACCAGCTCGACCCCCATCTGCTGCGCCAGGAAGCTGTGCTCGAAGTAGGCGCTGTTGAAGCGACCCGGCGTCATCACCACGACGCAGGGATCATCCACCAGCGAACTTTCGCGCAGGGTCTGCAGGAGGTAGCTCGGGTAGCGCTCCACCGGCGCAATGTGATGCTGCTCGAACATCTCCGGATAGAGGCGCATCATCATCTTACGGTTTTCGAGCATGTAGGAGACACCGGACGGCGTGCGCAGATTATCCTCCAGCACGTAGTACTGACCGTCGTTATTGCGCACCATATCGACGCCGGTGATATGGGCATAGGTGTTGTTTGGCAGGTTGATGCCCTGCATGCACGGCTGATACTGCTCGTTGGCCAGCACCTGTTCGGCCGGGATCAGCCCCGCACGCAGGATATTCTGCTCATGATAGATGTCATAGAGAAAAGCGTTCAGCGCTTTCACCCGCTGGCGTATACCGCGGTCAATGCGCTGCCACTCCCCGGCGGGGATGATCCGCGGCACGCTGTCAAACGGGATCAGCCGCTCGGTCCCTTCATCCTCGCCGTAAACGTTAAAAGTGATGCCGATACGGTGAAAGAGCAGTTCCGCTTGCGCTTTTTTCTGCCGGATAGAGAATTGATCGGTGTTGCGAAACCATTGCCACCAGGCATTATAGTGCGGCCGCTGTTCACCCTGGGCGGTCAGCATCTCGTCATAATAATGCCCGTCAGGAAGCGTTATTTTTATCATGGCCGTCTCCTCCGGTTGTACTCACTTTGTGGTAATCCCGGTAAGAGATAAGCATTAATTATGCCAGGTCATCCGCCGCCGCGGCGTTGTGCAAATCGGTTCTGACCCGCCGTCTGATTGTGCAAAAAATCGCCACAATGGCCGCCTGCGCCCGCCTGCGGTTGCACCGTCGTGAGGCAGGGCGACGATTTTTGCGCCATGGTGGACGCCAGCGCCGTCAGCCAGTGTGCCGCAGGCCGGGCCTCACAACCCTTCTCGATCCGCTGGTATTCGCCTCCAGCGCGCCGTGGCCAGTGGCCCGGGCGCGCTGGCTTGTCTGTAAGACTAATCGCGTTCCCGGCGGTTGTAGCAGAAAACCAGGCAGGTAAATCCTCTGTTTTCGCGCAAAATGTTACCCCTGACACGCGCAGCGGCAGATATTCGTCTAAGGTTTTTGGATGGCCAAACGTCGTGGCCCGCAGTCGATAATGATAAGGAGAACTCCCCATGACGAGTACTGATGCACATCGTCCCGCTGCTTTGCCCTGTTCCCTGCGCCTGGCGATCGGCGGCGCCCTGCTCGCCCTGATGAGCCTGAATGTCCAGGCGGAAGACGGCAAAACCGCGCCGCCACCCTCGCCGGATATTCTGCTGGGCCCGTTGTTCAATGATGTCCAGAGCGCGAAGCTCTTTGCCGATCAAAAAACCTTCGCCGACGCGATCCCTAACAGCGATCCGCTGATGATCCTTGCCGATTACCGGATGCAAAAAAACCAGGCCAGCTTCGACCTGCGCCACTTCGTCGAGCTGAACTTCACGCTGCCGAAAGAGAACGACACCTATGTGCCGCCCAAAGGGCAAACCCTGCGTCAGCATATCGACGGCCTGTGGCCGGTCCTGACCCGCAGCACCGTCGAGGTGGAAAAGTGGGACTCGCTGCTGCCGCTGCCTAAGCCCTACGTGGTCCCCGGAGGACGCTTTCGCGAAGTCTATTACTGGGACAGCTATTTCACCATGCTGGGTCTTGCCGAAAGCGGTCACTGGGATAAAGTCGAAGATATGGTCGCCAACTTCGCCGCGGAAATTGACACCTGGGGCCATATCCCCAACGGTAACCGCACCTATTACCTCAGCCGTTCGCAGCCCCCCTTCTTCTCCTTTATGGTAAGCCTGCTGGCGACGCACGATGGCGACCAGGTGCTGAAAACCTACCAGCCGCAGCTGGAGAAAGAGTATCGCTACTGGATGGCCGGGGCGGACGCGCTGGCTCCCGGCAGCGCCGACAAACGGGCGGTGCGGATGGCCGATGGCGCGCTGCTCAACCGCTACTGGGACGATAACGACACCCCGCGCCCCGAGTCCTGGCTTGACGACGTCAAAACCGCCAAAAGCAACCCGAATCGTCCGGCCACCGAGATCTATCGCGACCTGCGCTCCGCCGCCGCTTCCGGCTGGGATTTCAGCTCCCGCTGGATGGACAATCCGCAGCAGCTTGCCACCATTCGCACCACCTCGATTGTCCCGGTCGATCTCAATGCCCTGATGTTCCATCTGGAGAAAACCCTCGCCCGCGCCAGTAAAGCTGCGGGGGACAGCGCCGGCGCTACGCGGTACGATGCGCTGGCCAACACCCGCCAGCAGGCTATCGAGAAATACCTGTGGAATGAAAAAGAGGGGTGGTACGCCGATTACGATCTGAAAAGCCACAAGGTGCGCAATCAGCTGACCGCCGCGGCGCTGTTCCCGCTGTACGTCAATGCCGCGTCACGCGAGCGGGCGACGAAAGTGGCGGCCGCCGCCGAGTCGCGGCTGCTCAAACCCGGCGGGCTGACCACCACCACCGTCAACAGCGGCCAGCAGTGGGACGCTCCCAACGGCTGGGCGCCGCTGCAGTGGGTGGCCGTCGAGGGGCTGCAAAACTATGGCCAGCAGAAGATCGCCATGGAGGTCAGCTGGCGTTTCCTGACCAACGTGCAGCATACCTATGACAGCAAACAAAAACTGGTGGAGAAGTATGATGTGAGTTCGACCGGCACCGGCGGCGGCGGTGGGGAATATCCACTGCAGGACGGTTTTGGCTGGACCAACGGCGTCACCCTTAAGATGCTGGACCTGATCTGCCCGCAGGAGAAACCCTGCGATGCGCTGCCCGCCACCCGTCCGGCGACAACGCCTTCACTACAGGACAAACCCGCCGCTAACGACCCCGCCCCTGCGGCACCGCAAAAGACCGGCTCCTGACGCTGTTCCGCTTCCCCCTACCAAAATCGGTAGGGGTGAAGCGGTCTCCCTGGTCACGACCCTCCCGCGCAGGCCCATTCTGCGGCTCGCGGGAAACACCTCTCCACCCCCTCGCGCTGAACAGGTCACCTTTTCGCTTGATTGCACAAATACAAACAATAATAATTCGCATTACTTTTTAACGAATAATGACAGATTCGTTTTTCCCGCGGCGGCGTACAGGAGTACCAGACCGCGCTGGTTCAGGATGATCTTATGAACGTGGCTATTTTTCGAAAACGCCCGGGGCTGCTGTACGCCCTCGCGGTCGCACTTCCCTTCACCGCGCAGGCCGAAGAAACGGTGGTGGTGACGGCCAGCCCGCCGGCGTCTGCCAGCGCGCCGACTGAAGGCTATAGCGCCAGCACCTCGCTCGGGGCGACGAAAACCGACCAGCCGTTAATCACCACCGCCCAGTCGGTGTCGGTTGTCACCCGCCAGCAGATGGCGGATCAGGGGGCGAATACCATCAGCCAGGCGCTGGAATATACCCCAGGGGTCTACTCCAGCTTCGGCGGCGGCGCCACCCGGTTTGACGCCATCTCCCTGCGCGGCTACCACGGCGGCGACGTCGATAACCTGTTCCTCGACGGCATGCGCCTGATGAGCGACGGCGGCAGCCATAACGTTGTGCAGATCGACCCATGGTTTATCGAACGCGTCGATGTGATCCGCGGCCCCTCCTCCGCGCTCTACGGGCAAAGCGTGCCGGGTGGCGTGGTCAACCTGACCTCCAAGCGCCCGCAGTTCAGTCAACAGGGCCACGTCCGCCTGACTGGCGGAACGCAAAATACCAAAGGCGCGGCCTTCGATTACACCGACGCCATCAATGAGCAGTGGGCATGGCGGCTGATCGGTATGACCCGCAGCAGCGACACGCAGTATGACCATACCCGCGAAGAGCGCTACGCCATTTCGCCTTCCCTGCTGTGGCAGCCGGACAGCGACACCTCGCTGCTGCTGCGCGCCTATCTGCAAAAAGATCCTTCCGGCGGCTATCATGGCTCTTTGCCGCTGGACGGCACCCGCTTCGCGCACAATGGCCGTAAGCTCTCCACCAGCACCAACGAGGGCGATCCGGGAGATGGCTATCAGCGCCGTCAGCAGATCTACAGCTATGAGTTTGACCACCAGTTCACCGACGTCTGGTCGGTCTATTCCGCCGGGAGCTACACCCACACCAACGTCTCCCTCGATCAGGTCTACCAGGTCGGCTGGATAGATGACAGCGATAGGCTGGCCCGCAGCTACAGCGGCTCGCGCGGTTCGCTGGACGGCTGGTCAACCGATAACCGCCTGCGCGCCGATTTCAACACTGGCGATCTGGCGCATACCCTGATCCTCGGCGCCGAATATCATCGCTTCCGCAACGATCTGTGGACCGGCGCCGGCGGCGCGGCGCCGCTTAACCCGTTTACCGGCTATACCGCCCAGACCGGGCATACCGTGACCTACAGCGATGACAATAATCGCCGCTATTACCAGACCGGGCTGTATCTACAGGATGAGATGGTCTGGGACCGCTGGCATATGGATGTTTCCGCCCGCTATGACCGCATCGTTTCCCAGCAGGTCAGCGACACCCAGGGCACCTCGAACCGCCGTTCAGACGATCATATCAGCGGCCGCGCCTCGCTGTTGTATGCTCTGGACAACGGGCTTTCACCCTATCTGAGCTACAGTCAGGCGATTACCCCGGCGATGCTGCCCGGCGCGGATGGCAAACCATTGAAACCGACCACCGCCGAACAGTTTGAAGCCGGCCTGAAGTTCCAGCCGCCGGGCAGCAGCGACCTCTACAGCATCGCGATTTACGACCTGACGCAAAAGGATGTCGCCACCCGCGACCCGAACATCGCCACCGCCACCTATATTCCTGCGGGGAAAGTGCATTCCCAGGGCGTCGAACTGGAAGCGCACCATCAGATCACGCCGCAGCTGAGCACTATCGCCTCGTATACCTGGAATCGTCTGCGCTTCCAGGACACTAAGGACGGTACCGACAACAACACGCCGCAGCTGACCCCGGATCAGATGGCCTCCTTCTGGGCGCGCTATCAGTTCCCGGCGGGGATCTCGGTGGGCGCCGGCGTCCGCTACATCGGCAAACAGTGGGCGGATGATGCCAACACCGCGCGGCTGCCGTCGGTGACGTTGATAGATGCCATGATGCGGGCCGACCTCGGCGTCTGGTCGCCGGGGCTGAAAGGCGCTTATGTGCAGGTTAACGCCAACAATATCGGCAATCGTGAATACGTTTCCGGCTGCTACGGCACCGGCAACTGCTACTGGGGAGCAGAGCGCAGCGTGATGGCTACCGTCGGCTACGATTTCTGAGGACGTGGCCTCCGGGAGACTCCCGGAGGCCAAACGAGGGATTACATGGCATCCAGCGCTTTCTGCAGCTTCCAGATATAGCGCGGCGCCTGCGGAGCCGGGTGTTTTTTCACCACATGCTCGAAGAACTCATCGGCGTCGAGATCGTTAATCTCGTCGATGGCGTCCTGCCGGTTTGACGAGAAGGTGCGCAACAGCGCGCCCGCGCCGTTGGCGTAGGAGACCACCACCGCATAGCGCATCACCTGCGGGTCTTTGATCCCCGCCAGCGGGCCGTTTTCCAGAATGCTCAGATAGGCGGCCCCCATCGAGATATTCCGTTCCGGGTTTTTCAGCTCACTGACCGACGGCTCGCCGCGCCAGCCCATCCGCCGATAGACATCGCGTCCGGAGGTCGACGGCTTAAGCTGCATCAGCCCGACGGCGCCGGATTTACTCACTACTGCAGGGTTACCGCCCGACTCGATGGCGATGATCGCCGTGATCAGCTGCGGATCCACGCCCCAGGCGGCGCCGGCTTTTTCACTGATCGGCATCCACTGCATCGCCCGCTTCACCGGGACCTCGGGGTTCCACGGCGGATTGGTGTAATCATGTTTCGAACTACAACCGGCCAGAAAAACGACTAAAATAAGCAACCATCTCAATTTCACACATCTATCCTTATCTACCCAAACGCCATCATGCTGCAGAACGACGGCAGCGGTACGACCCCCGCCCGCCGACAGCCAGAAGGATGACGGGTGCGGATTGAAGTTAGCCACCTGGAGATGACAATCGCCATTCCAGGCGGCATCATAACCCTTTCATTCATAGCAAGGAATTATCATGTCTCAGTTTTATCTGGTCGCGCCATCCGGTTATTGCATCAACCAGCAAGCGGCGGCCCGCGGCGTCGAGCGTCTGCAGCAGGCCGGACACGAGGTGGCCCACCAGCAGGTCATTCCCCGCCGGCTGCAGCGTTTCGCCGGGACTGAACATGAACGGCTGGCCGATATTAACCAGCTTGCCCAGCTGCCCGGGCGCAACCGGATCGTCCTCGCGGTGCGCGGCGGCTACGGCGCCAGTCGTCTGCTGCCGCATATCGACTGGCAGGGGCTGATTGCCCGCCAGCAGCGCGACCCGCTGCTGATTTGCGGCCACAGCGATTTCACCGCCATCCAGTCGGGCCTGCTGGCCCTGGGCAATGTCGTCACCTTCAGCGGGCCGATGCTCGCGGGCAACTTCGGCGCGGAGACCCTCGATCCGTTTACCGAACACCATTTCTGGCAGGCGATGCGCCAGCCGGAATTCACCCTCGAATGGCCGGGCGAAGGGCCGAACTGCCGGGTGGAAGGCACCCTGTGGGGCGGGAATCTGGCGATGCTGACCTCGCTTATCGGCACCCCGTGGCTGCCGGCGATCCGCGACGGCATCCTGGTGGTGGAGGATATCAATGAGCACCCGTTCCGCGTCGAACGCATGCTGCTTCAGCTGTTGCACAGCGGCGTACTGGCGGCGCAGAAGGCGGTGATCTTCGGCAGCTTCACCGGCGGCACGCCGAACGACTATGACGCGGGATACGACCTGCCGCAGGTCTTTGATTACCTGCGCCAGCAGCTCTCCGTACCGATGATTAGCGGACTGGAGTTTGGTCACGAGCAGCGCACGGTGACCCTGCCGCTGGGGGCGCGCGCGCGGCTGGTGAATCAGGCGGCGGCCACCACCCTGACAATCAGCGGCCACCCGGTGCTGGCAGAATAAATTTGTCAGACGCATAGGCGGATCCCCTGCGAATTGTTAAAATAGTGTCACTTTTAGCCATTTTTTCACGCCAGTCAGGGAGTACGTGAACATTGGACGCCGCTGCGGTCATTAGTCTGTTTATTCTGGGTTCTGTTTTAGTAACCTGCAGTATCTTATTGAGCTCCTTTTCTTCTCGCCTTGGCATCCCGATTCTGGTCATCTTTCTGGCTATCGGGATGCTGGCAGGCATTGACGGCATCGGCGGCATCCCCTTCGACAACTACCCCTTCGCCTACATGGTGAGTAACCTGGCGCTGGCGGTGATCCTGCTGGACGGCGGGATGCGCACCCAGGCCAGCTCCTTTCGCGTGGCGCTATGGCCGGCGCTGTCGCTGGCGACGGTCGGGGTGCTGATCACTTCGGCGCTCACCGGGATGATGGCGGCCTGGCTGTTCAAACTGGATATGATCGAAGGCCTGCTGATCGGCGCCATTGTCGGCTCCACCGACGCCGCAGCGGTGTTCTCGCTGCTCGGCGGCAAGGGGCTCAACGAGCGCGTCGGCTCAACGCTGGAGATCGAGTCAGGCAGTAACGACCCGATGGCGGTATTCCTGACCATCACCCTGATCGAAATGATCCAGCAGCACCAGACCGGCCTCAGCTGGATGTTCGCCGTGCATATCATTCAGCAGTTTGGCCTCGGGATCGCCATCGGCCTCGGCGGCGGCTACCTGCTGCTGCAGATGATCAACCGCATCGTGCTGCCCGCCGGGCTCTATCCGCTGCTGGCGCTGAGCGGCGGGATCATGATTTTCGCCGTCACCACCACCCTCGACGGCAGCGGTATCCTCGCCGTCTATCTCTGCGGCTTTTTGCTGGGCAATCGGCCGATCCGCAACCGGCACGGTATCCTGCAGAACTTCGACGGTCTGGCGTGGCTGGCGCAAATCGCCATGTTCCTGGTGCTGGGCCTGCTGGTGACGCCCTCCGACCTGCTGCCGATCGCTATCCCGGCGCTGCTGCTGTCGATGTGGATGATTTTCATTGCCCGTCCGCTGTCGGTGTTTGCCGGTCTGCTGCCGTTCCGCGGATTTAACCTCCGTGAACGGGTGTTTATCAGCTGGGTTGGCCTGCGCGGCGCGGTGCCGATTATTCTCGCGGTGTTCCCGATGATGGCCGGCCTGGACAACGCCCGCCTGTTCTTCAATGTCGCCTTCTTCGTGGTGCTGGTGTCGCTACTGCTGCAGGGCACCTCGCTATCGTGGGCGGCGAAAAAAGCCAAAGTGGTGGTGCCCCCCGTCAGCTGGCCCATCTCCCGCGTCGGGCTGGATATTCACCCGGAAAACCCGTGGGAGCAGTTCGTCTACCAGCTGGGGGCCGATAAATGGTGCATCGGCGCGGCGCTGCGCGACCTGCATATGCCGCCGGAGACGCGAATTGCCGCGCTGTTTCGCAACAATGCCCTGCTGCACCCCACCGGCAGCACCCGCCTGCGGGAAGGCGATATCCTGTGCGTCATTGGCCGGGAACACGACCTGCCTGCGCTGGGCAAAATGTTCAGCCAGTCACCGCCGGTGGCGCTCGATCAGCGCTTTTTCGGCGACTTTATCCTTGATGCCGAGGCCCGCTTCGCCGATGTGGCGCAAATTTACGGCATCGACGGCGGAGAGGAGTTCCGCGAACATCAGCAGTCGCTGGGGGAAGTGGTTCAGCAGCTGCTGGGCGCTGCGCCGGTGGTGGGCGACCAGGTGGAGTTCGCCGGGATGGTGTGGACAGTAGCGGAAAAAGAGAACGATCACGTACTGAAGGTAGGGGTCCGGGTCGCGGAAGACGAGGCGGAGTGATCCGCCCCGGAATACGTTACAGGGTCACAACCGGCACCCGCGGCGCCAGGGCGCACATCAGCTCATAGCCGACGGTGCCGCAGCTGGCCGCCACGTCGTCGATTTTAATCTCTTTGCCCCACAGTTCGACCGGCGCGCCAATCCCGGCCTGCGGACAGGGGGTTAAATCGACCGCCAGCATATCCATCGACACGCGCCCGACGGTGGTGGTCCGCACGCCGTCCACCAGCACCGGCGTGCCGCTCGGCGCCACCCGCGGATAGCCGTCGGCATAGCCGCAGGCGACGATGCCGATCCGCTGCTCCTGGGTGGTGCGATACAGGCCGCCATAGCCGATCGCCTCGCCGGGGCGCAGGTTCTGCACGGCGATGATTTCGCTGCGCAGGGCCATCACCGGCTTCAGGCCGGTATTCGCGATGTCCTGCCACTGCCCGGAGGGCGACGCGCCATACAGCACGATGCCCGGTCGAACCCAGTCAAAATGCGCTTCCGGATGCCAGAGGGTCGCCGCCGAGTTGGCCAGCGAGCGCGGGCAATCCAGCCCCTCCGCCGCTTGTTCAATCCGGCGCATCGGCTCGACAATCCCCTGCGGGTTCTCCGCCTCCGCGAAGTGCGACATCAGCGTCATCTCGCCGACGTTGCTTATCGCCCGCAGCTGCTGCCAGACGGTATGCACCCGCTCCGGCATAAAGCCCAGCCGGTTCATGCCGCTGTTCACCTTGAGATAGATATCCAGCGGCGCGCGCAGCTTCGCCTGCTGCAGCGCCTTAATCTGCCAGTTGCTGTGAACGCTGGTGGTTAAGCGATATTGATCCAGCACCGCCAGCTCATCGGCATGGAAGAAGCCCTCCAGCAGCAGGATCGGACCTTTCCAGCCCTGCTCGCGCAGCAGGATCGCCTCTTCCAGGTTGAGCAAGGCGAAACCATCCGCCGCGCTCAACGCACTCCATACCCGCGCCACGCCATGGCCATAAGCATTGGCTTTGACCACCGCCCACAGGCGCGACCCGGGGGCCGCGCGACGCACTATCTGTAAATTCTGCCGCAAGGCCAGCAGGTCGATGCTGGCCACTACCGGACGGGTCATGCAAGCTCCTTAGTTGTGTGCGCCATGCAGATGCTGCGGACGCGCCGGGGTGAACCCGGGGCTGTAGCGGGCGACCGCCAGATCGTCGTAAGGGATCGCCGGCGTGCGGCCGGAGATCAAATCGCTGATCAGCTGCCCTGAGCCGCAGGCCATGGTCCAGCCGAGGGTACCGTGGCCGGTGTTGAGCCACAGGTTTTTAAACGCCGTGCGCCCGACCACCGGCGTGCCGTCCGGCGTCATCGGCCGCAGGCCGGTCCAGAAGGTGGCCTGCTCAACGTGGCCGCCGCGCGGGAACAGGTCGCGCACCACCATTTCCAGAGTTTCCCGACGCGGCTGCAGCAGCGCTTTGTTAAAACCGACGATCTCGGCCATACCGCCGACGCGAATGCGCTGATCGAAACGGGTGATGGCGATTTTATACGTCTCATCAAGGATAGTGGAAACCGGCGCGCCGTCTTCCTGGGCAATCGGGATGGTTAACGAATAGCCTTTCAGCGGGTAGACCGGAATATCCACCAGCCCCTTGAGCATCGCCGTCGAGTAGGAGCCGAAGGCCATCACATAGGCGTCGCCTTTGATAATCTCATCGCCGCATTTCACCCCGGCAATGCGTTCGCCCTCCTGCAGCAGGGCGTCCACCGGGGTGTTGAAGCGGAAAGTGACCCCGGCCTGTTCCGCCATCGCCGCCAGACGGGTGGTAAACAGCTGGCAGTCGCCGGTTTCATCGTTTGGCAGACGCAGGCCGCCGGTCAGTTTGTGGCTGACCTCCGCCAGCGCGGGCTCCACTTCCGCCAGCCGCTTCGCCTCCAGCAGCTGATAGGGCACGCCGGCGTCCTCCAGCACCGCGATGTCGCGGGTGGCGTTTTCATACTGTTTGGCGGTACGGAACAGCTGCAGCGTCCCGCCCTGACGCCCTTCATACTGAATGCCGGTGGTGTCGCGCAGCGCCTTCAGGCAGTCACGGCTGTACTCCGCCAGGCGCACCATCCGGCCTTTGTTCTCCATATAGTGGCGGGTGTCGCAGTTGCGCAGCATCTGCCACATCCACTTCAGCTGGAACGACGTGCCGTCAAGGCCGATCGCCAGCGGCGCATGGCGCTGGAACATCCATTTTATCGCCTTCAGCGGCACCCCCGGCGCCGCCCAGGGCGCCGCATAGCCGGGAGAAATCTGCCCGGCGTTGGCCGCGCTGGTCTCCTCTGCCGGACCGGGCTGACGGTCGATAACCGTCACCTCATGACCCGCCTGACTCAAATACCACGCGCTGGCTACCCCAACCACCCCACTTCCCAGTATGACGACACGCATAGCGACTCCGTAACAGTTAAAGAACAATCATCTAATTACAAATTGATAACTCAGATGAAAATATTATTCAACATACGCTTTATTTATGGTGACTTAACTCACAGCAAACCGCACCAGCCCTGCGCTGCGAGATTTACGATCTCATGCTGCGCTTTATTTTTACCCAGCATTATATTCTGTAAATAAGCGCAAAAAACGGCTTTGAGATGGGGAAATCGCGAAGAAAAGCGATTGGCTGACAACACAGTTTGCTGTGCGGTGTTCTATGCTTGTTTAGAGGTTTTCCGTTCAGAGAAAACCAACAACAACGAGGGCGCGCTAATGGCTACGATTGACTCCATGAACAGGGACACCACCCGTTTAAGCGATGGACCCGACTGGACGTTTGAGTTACTGGAGACCTACCTGGCCGAAGTGGACCGGGTCGCTAAGCTCTATCGTCTTGACACCTACCCGCACCAGATCGAAGTCATTACTTCCGAGCAGATGATGGACGCCTACTCCAGCGTCGGCATGCCCATCAACTATCCGCACTGGTCGTTCGGCAAAAAATTCATTGAGACCGAGCAGGCCTATAAGCACGGCCAGCAGGGCCTGGCGTATGAGATTGTCATCAACTCCAACCCCTGTATCGCCTACCTGATGGAAGAAAACACCATCACCATGCAGGCGCTGGTGATGGCGCACGCCTGTTACGGGCATAACTCGTTCTTTAAAAACAATTACCTGTTTCGCAGCTGGACCGACGCCAGCTCAATCATCGACTACCTGATCTTCGCCCGCAAATACATTACCGAGTGCGAAGAACGCTATGGCGTCGACGAAGTGGAGAAACTGCTCGACTCCTGCCATGCGCTGATGAACTACGGCGTCGACCGCTATAAACGTCCGCAAAAAATCTCTCTGCAGGAGGAGAAGGCGCGGCAGAAAAGCCGGGAAGAGTATCTGCAGAGCCAGGTGAATATGCTGTGGCGCACCCTGCCGAAGCGCGAAGAGGAGAAGGCGATTGAGTCCGCCCGCCGCTACCCTTCCGAACCGCAGGAGAACCTGCTGTACTTTATGGAGAAGAACGCCCCGCTGCTGGAATCGTGGCAGCGCGAGATCCTGCGCATCGTGCGCAAAGTCAGCCAGTATTTCTACCCGCAGAAACAGACCCAGGTGATGAACGAGGGGTGGGCCACCTTCTGGCACTACACCATCCTCAATCATCTCTATGATGAAGGGAAAGTGACCGAGCGCTTTATGCTGGAGTTTCTCCACAGCCACACGAACGTGGTGTTCCAGCCGCCATACAACAGTCCGTGGTACAGTGGGATTAACCCCTACGCGCTGGGCTTCGCCATGTTCCAGGACATCAAGCGCATCTGCCAGTCGCCCACCGAAGAGGACAAGTACTGGTTCCCGGATATCGCCGGTTCCGACTGGCTGGAAACGCTGCATTTCGCCATGCGCGACTTCAAGGATGAGAGCTTTATCAGCCAGTTCCTGTCGCCGAAGATCATGCGCGATTTCCGCTTCTTCACGGTGCTCGACGACGACCACAACAATTATCTCGAGATCTCGGCGATCCACAACGAAGAGGGCTATCGCGAGATCCGCAACAAGCTCTCAGCGCAATATAACCTCAGCAATCTTGAGCCGAATATCCAGGTGTGGAACGTTGACCTGCGCGGCGACCGCTCGCTGACGTTGCGCTATGTGCCGCACAACCGCGTCCCGCTGGACAAAGGGCGGCGCGAAGTGCTGAAACATGTGCATCGTCTGTGGGGGTTCGATGTGCTGCTGGAGCAGCAGAACGCCGACGGCAGCATTGAGCTACTGGACCGCTGCCCGGCGCGGCCGAACGCGCTATAGCTTTACGGGACGTATAAAACGACGAAGGGGGCCATCGGCCCCCTTATTGTGTTTATCGATGGCGAATAGCCAGCTTAACGCACATTCATGGCTAAATCGCCGGGCAGCGATTTCTGCATCCGGTGCCAGATCTCGCCGCTGTCATGGCCGTAGCGACGAACCAGCTCATACACCTGATCGTGCAGGCCGCCTTCGCACACCTTCGCCAGCTGATGATAAAAGCCCAGCGCCAGGCTGCGCGCTTCCGGGCTGGAGAAATAGTGGCGGCCAATGCGGGTATACAGCCCCTTCATGCCGTTGAGGATCAGACCATAGATCGGATTGCCGGAGGCGAACGCCAGACCGCGGAAAATGTTGTAATCGAGGTCGGCGAAGGCGTCGGCGTGATCTTCCACTTCCCGGGCGCTATCCAGCACCGCCAGCGCTTTATCCGGATGCTGACGGAACGCGGTGCGAATAAAAATCGTGGAAATATTGGTGCGCACGGAGAGCAGGTTATCAATCAGCTGCGGGACGCTGTCGTGATCGAGACGCGCCAGCGTTTCAAGGATATTCAGCCCGGAGGTCTCCCAGAAGTTGTTCACTTTGGTGGGTTTGCCGTGCTGAATGGTCAACCAGCCGTCACGCGCCAGACGCTGCAACACTTCGCGCAGAGTGGTGCGGGTGACACCGATCAGCTCAGAAAGCTCGCGTTCAGCGGGGAGAATCGATCCAGGTGGGAAGCGGTTATTCCAGATGCTCTCAATGATATACTCTTCCGCGAAACCCGCAGGGCTCTGCGCCTTAATGACCATAATAATATTTCCATTACACATTGTTGCAATTGCACTCATCATACCAGAGCCGCTATAGCGCAGATAGCATCGCAAGTGAATTAAAAAGGGATCGCCGTTTCATTTTCCGTTTTTACTTTACGCTTTTCCTTCTCGCCCGTAACCGCCGCCGCGCTGCGAAGAAAGTTGCTTCTCATTTTGCTCAGCTGATACTCTTGCCAATCGTTACGCACAAAATCATGTACTAATTGACGGGGAAGGATTCTGTCGTGGAAATTTCTTATGGCCGCGCGCTGTGGCGCAATTTTCTTGGCCAGTCGCCTGACTGGTACAAGCTGGCATTAATTATTTTCTTAATCATCAATCCGCTGGTGTTCGCCTTAGCGCCGTTTGTCGCCGGCTGGCTGCTGGTGGTTGAGTTTATCTTTACCCTCGCCATGGCGCTGAAGTGCTATCCACTGCTGCCGGGGGGGCTGCTGGCATTTGAAGCGGTGCTGATCGGCATGACCAGCCCGGGTCATGTGCGGGAAGAGATCGCCAGCAACCTGGAAGTGCTGCTCCTGCTGATGTTCATGGTGGCGGGCATCTACTTTATGAAGCAGCTGCTGCTGTTCGTCTTTACGCGCCTGCTGCTCGGCATCCGCAGCAAAATGCTGCTGTCGCTGGCCTTCTGCCTGGCCGCCGCCTTCCTCTCCGCCTTTCTCGATGCGCTCACCGTGGTGGCGGTGGTGATTAGCGTCGCCGTCGGGTTTTACGGCATCTATCACCGCGTCGCCTCGGCGCGCCCCGACGATAGCGATGTGCAGGACGACAGCCATATCGATCAGCACTACCGCGAGGTGCTGGAGCAGTTCCGCGGTTTTCTGCGCAGCCTGATGATGCACGCCGGCGTCGGTACCGCGCTCGGCGGCGTCATGACCATGGTCGGCGAGCCGCAAAACTTAATTATCGCCAAAGCGGCGGGCTGGCATTTTGGCGAATTCTTCATTCGCATGTCGCCCATCACGCTGCCGGTGCTGGTCTGCGGGCTGCTGACCTGTCTGCTGGTGGAAAAGTATCGCCTGTTTGGCTACGGCGAACCGCTGCCGCCGGCGGTCCGAAAGGTGCTGCAGGACTTTGACGATCGCAGCCGCGCGCAGCGCAGTCGTCAGGAACGGCTGCGGCTGATTGCCCAGGCGCTGATTGGCGTCTGGCTGATCGCAGCCCTCGCATTGCACCTTGCCGAAGTCGGCCTCATTGGCCTGTCGGTGATCATTCTCGCTACCACCTTTACCGGCGTGACCGATGAACATGCGATTGGCAAGGCGTTCACCGAGGCGTTGCCCTTCACCGCGCTGCTGACGGTATTCTTTGCCGTCGTGGCGGTGATCATCGACCAGCAGCTGTTCACGCCGGTCATCGAGTTTGTTCTGCAGGCCTCGCCGCACGCGCAGCTGTCACTGTTTTATCTGTTTAACGGCCTGCTGTCGTCCATCTCGGATAACGTTTTTGTCGGTACGGTCTACATCAACGAAGCGAAAACCGCCCTCGAGCATGGCGCCATCAGCCTGAAGCAGTTTGAGATGCTGGCGGTGGCGATCAATACCGGCACCAACCTGCCGTCAGTGGCCACCCCGAACGGCCAGGCGGCATTCCTCTTCCTGCTGACTTCCGCGCTGGCGCCGCTTATCCGGCTCTCCTATGGCCGCATGGTGTGGATGGCTCTGCCCTACACCCTCGTGCTGACGCTGGTCGGCCTGCTGTGCGTCGAGTTCACCCTGATGCCGGTCACCGAATGGTTGCTGGCTCACGGCTGGCTGGTTACCCCCACCCTGCCCTGATCCACCCGTCGCCCGGGTTCGCCCGGGCGATTCAATAACCAGTTACGTAATATTTTCCGCCGGGCCGCTGGCGTCGGTTCGGTTTTCGTTTACACTGCCATGATTTAGCATCTTCCAGGGAAATGATTATGTTGCAATATTTAAACCAGTGCTCGCGGGGACGCGGCGCCTGGCTCCTGATGGCATTGACCGCGTTCATTCTCGAACTCGTCGCGCTGTGGTTCCAGCACGTGATGCTGCTGCAGCCGTGTGTGATGTGCATTTATGAACGCTGCGCCCTGTTTGGCATCATGGGCGCGGGGCTGGTGGGCGCCATTGCCCCCAAAACGCCGCTGCGCTATGTCGCCATGCTGATTTGGCTGTACAGCGCGGTACGTGGGCTGCAGCTGGCGTGGGAACATACGATGATCCAGTTGCACCCATCGCCGTTCCAGACCTGTGATTTCGCCGCCCGCTTCCCGAGCTGGCTGCCGCTGGATAAATGGTTGCCGCAGGTGTTTGTCGCGTCCGGCGACTGTTCGGTACGCCAGTGGCAGTTCCTGTCGCTGGAGATGCCGCAATGGCTGGTGGGCATTTTCGCGGCCTATCTGGTGGTGGCTATCCTGGTGATCGTTGCTCAGCCTTTTAAAGCGAAAAAGCGCGATCTGTTTGGCCGCTAAGCCGCTGTGAGTCCCGCGCATCATGAAACGCCCTCCGGGGCGTTTTTTTGTGCCTGCTGTTCATCGCTGAATCGTTTCCTGTCTGCGGTTGACCACGGCCATCAAAAGATGCATATTAAATACATCTTATATAGCCCCACAGGAGCTCACATGTCATCTTTACTGATCCCCGCAGACTGGAAAGTTAAACGCTCCACCCCGTTCTTTACCAAAGAGAACGTCCCCGCCGCCCTGCTGAGCCACCACAACACCGCAGCCGGCGTCTTCGGTCAGCTGTGCGTCATGGAAGGTACGGTGACCTATTACGGTTTTGCCAATGAACAGGCGACGGAGCCGGAGAAAAAAGTCGTCATTCATGCCGGGCAGTTTGCCACCAGTCCACCGCAGTACTGGCACCGCGTCGAACTCAGCGACGATGCCCGCTTCAATATTCACTTCTGGGTGGCGGATGAAACCGACGGTGAAAACGGGCTGTTCCACGCGAAAAAAGCGTGACGGCGCTTACCGCGCCCTGTCAGGCAGATTAAGGATGTGGTCCTGCCAGTCGACAACGGTGGACTCGGGCACCGCAATATGACGGACGGAGATGCGTTCGCCGTGCATCGCCGCTTTTGAGCCGGTCAGCAGCGGGTGCCAGGCCGGCAGAGGCTTGCCTTCCGCCAGCAGGCGATAGGCGCAGGTTGGCGGCAGCCATTCGAAAGTCGGCAGATTTTCGCGCGTGAGCTTGATGCAGTCCGGCTCATATTCGAAACGACGCTCGTAGTTACGGCACTGGCAGGTTTTGATATTGAGCTGACGGCAGGCGACGTTGGTGAAGTAGATCTCATCGGTATCTTCATCCATCAGCTTATGCAGGCAGCACTGGCCGCAACCGTCACACAGCGATTCCCACTCCGCGTCGGTCATGTCATCCAGGGTTTTTTGTTGCCAGAAAGGTTGTTCGCTCATCGAAGTGTCCGTCGTTGCCAGTTAAGGGTGCACCTTATAACCAGTCTGGCACGACGATGCAAGTTTTGCCGCCCCAAAAGGCGGCAAACCGCGCTTACAGTACCCGGGTGGTGAGCGACAGGCCGTTGAAGCCGACCACCAGCTCGTCGCCGCTGTGCAGCGGCCCTACCCCTTCCGGGGTGCCGGTGAGGATCACGTCCCCGGCTTTGAGAGTAAAGAAGCGCGACATATAGGCGATCAGCGGCACGATCTTATGGATCATGTCGGCGGTGGTGCCCTGCTGGCGCACCTCGCCGTTAATCTTGAGGCTTAACGGCGTATTCTGCGGGTCGCCGTGGAACTCGGCGGCCGGAATAAAGCCGGAGATCGGACAGGCGTTATCGAAGCCTTTGGCCTTTTCCCACGGCTGTCCGGCCTTTTTCATCTTCGCCTGCAGGTCGCGCAGGGTGAGATCCAATGCGACGCCATAGCCGGCAATCCCTTTCTGCACATGCTCTTCCGTCGCCTGACGCAGCGTACCGCCGATCAGCACCGCCAGCTCGACTTCGTGATGCACCGAGCCCAGCCCCTCAGGAAGCACCAACGGCTGACGGAGATCGCACAGCGCGCTCTCAGGTTTAATAAACAGCACCGGCTCTTCCGGCGTCGCACTGCCCATTTCCTTGATGTGCTTTGCATAATTACTGCCGACGCAAACCACTTTGCTCACCGGATAATCCAGGAGCGCTCCCTGCCAGTTATGATGTTGGTACATTATTTTCCCTCGTGGGTTAATCGGATTGTTTCCCCTGTTCCGCCAGGTGTTTCTTTAGTAGATTTTCAGACGGCGGAGGTAGTTGCAGGTAATAGCCCTGTTCGCTTAACGCCTGTTTCACTTTTTCCAGGTCGGCGTTAACCAGTTTTTTGCGCCCATCCAGCGGCAGCAGCATCGCCATTTGCGGCGTGCCGAAGCCGCGCATCAGCTCGTCAGGAACGCGTGAGAAATCGTCCTTTTTTTCGACGTATAAATAGGTTTGTTCACGTTTAGTACTTCGATAGATCACACAAAACATAGTTTTACTCGGAATTAGACCCGTGGTCACTTGCCTCAATATATGAGTGACTATAACATGCCTTTTAGTCTTCGGAATATCACCGCACTTCGGCGGTCGATAAACAGCAAATTGAGTAAGGCCAGGATGTCAAATACGCCAATCGAACTTAAAGGCAGTAGCTTCACGTTATCTGTCGTTCATTTGCACGATGCAAATCCCGAGGTTATTCGTCAGGCGTTAGAAGACAAAATCGCCCAGGCTCCCGCCTTTTTACGCCATGCTCCGGTGGTGGTGAATATCGCCAGCGTCGAGGAGAGCGTCGAATGGCGCGCCGTCAACGAGGCTATCGCCGCGACCGGTTTACGTATTATGGGCGTCAGCGGATGCAAAATCCCGCGCCTGAAAACCGAAATCGACCGCGCCGGTATCCCGTTATTAACCGAAGGGAAAGAAAAAGCCCCTCGTCCGGCACCGTCCGAACCCGCCCCGCCGCCGCCAGTTGCTAACCAGATCACAAAAACGCGTTTGATTGACCAGCCGGTACGTTCCGGTCAGCGCATTTATGCGCCACACTGTGATCTTATTGTTACAAATCATGTGAGTGCCGGCGCGGAACTTATCGCTGACGGCAATATCCATGTATATGGCATGATGCGAGGACGCGCATTGGCAGGCGCCGGTGGCGACAGAGACGCCCAGATATTTTGTACCCACCTTGCGGCGGAGCTGGTCTCCATCGCCGGGGAATATTGGCTGAGCGATAACATCCCGGCCGAATTTTATGGCAAAGCGGCACGCCTGCGTTTAGGCGAAAGCGCTTTGACAATTCAACCGTTAAATTAATCCCTTTTTAACAAGGAATTTCTATGGCACGCATTATTGTTGTGACTTCGGGTAAAGGGGGCGTTGGCAAGACCACCTCCAGCGCGGCCATCGCTACAGGTTTGGCCCAGAAGGGAAAGAAAACCGTCGTTATCGACTTCGACATCGGCCTGCGTAACCTCGACCTGATTATGGGCTGCGAACGTCGCGTCGTTTATGATTTCGTCAACGTCATCCAGGGCGATGCCACATTGAACCAGGCGCTGATCAAAGATAAGCGCACGGAAAACCTCTACATTCTCCCGGCTTCCCAGACCCGGGATAAAGACGCCCTGACCCGCGAAGGCGTCGACAAAGTTCTCGAAGAACTGAAGAAGATGGAGTTCGATTTCATCGTCTGTGATTCCCCGGCAGGCATTGAAACCGGTGCGCTGATGGCGCTCTATTTTGCTGATGAAGCCATTATCACCACCAACCCGGAAGTCTCCTCCGTTCGCGACTCCGACCGTATCCTTGGCATTCTCGCTTCCAAATCCCGCCGCGCGGAAAATGGCGAAGAGCCGATCAAAGAGCACCTGCTGCTGACCCGCTACAATCCAGGCCGCGTCAATAAAGGCGATATGCTGAGCATGGAAGACGTCCTGGAGATTCTGCGCATCAACCTGGTGGGCGTGATCCCGGAAGACCAGTCAGTCCTGCGCGCATCCAACCAGGGTGAGCCCGTGATCCTCGATGCCGCGTCGGACGCAGGCAAAGCCTATGCCGATACCGTTGAACGTCTGCTCGGAGAAGAACGCCCTTTCCGCTTCATTGAAGAAGAGAAGAAAGGATTCCTCAAACGCCTGTTCGGAGGATAAATTATGGCTTTACTCGACTTTTTTCTCTCGCGAAAAAAGAACACGGCTAATATTGCGAAAGAACGCCTGCAAATCATCGTCGCCGAGCGCCGCCGCGGGGACGCGGAGCCGCATTACCTGCCGCAGTTGCGCAAAGATATCCTGGAAGTGATCTGTAAATACGTGCAGATCGACCCGGAGATGGTCAGCGTGCAGCTGGAGCAACGGGACGGTGATATTTCCATTCTTGAGCTGAACGTGACCCTACCCGAAACGGAAGAGTCGAAACCCTGACCTGCTGTTCCATCCCGAAAAAAAACCGGCTACGCCACGCGCCGCCGGTTTTTTTATAGCCTGAACCAGACCGCCCGCTAGCGCGGATAGTCGTTTAACAGCCTCTTCAGCCGTTCGCCCATCAGCTCACCACGCCAACCGGAAATCAGCTCAGGCTCAGCGGCCTGCGTTTTCAGCTGCCAGTGCCAGTTCAGCAGCTGGTTGATCTGTCGACGCGACGCCAGTAGCTCCGCGCTTACGCCCTTCTCCGCGCTCACTTCCTGCACCAGCGCTTTAATCTCTTTAAAGGCTTTGCGGTAGCCCGGCATGTCGATCAGATTCTGCAGCGGCGCCGGCAGCGACGACTCCGGCAGCGCCTGGGCTTTCTCGACCAGGCCGATCAGCGTTTTGCCATGGAAGCGAATTTCGCTACCGGACAACCCGAGGCTGTCGAGCTCGCCGAGGCTGGTGGGCATATAGCGCGCCACGCTCCACAGATGCTCTTCCCGCACCACAAAGTTCACCGCCAGGTCGCGCTCACGCGCTTTGCGCAGACGCCACTCCGCCAGCAGCTGCAGGCAGCCCAGCTGGCGGGTACGCAGCTGCCAGGCGTTGCCGATATCGCGCCAGGCCTCGGCCGGGTCGACCACCTCCTGACGGCGCTGCTGCATCAGGCGGCATTCGTCCAGTGCCGCCGATAGCCAGCCCGCGCGATCGGTCTCCGCCATTAATTGGCTGGCGATCGGCAGCAGGTACCAGACGTCGGCCGCAGCGTATTCACACTGACGCTCGGTCAGCGGTCGCGCCAGCCAGTCGGTGCGGGATTCGCTTTTGTCCAGCGCGACCCCGGAATACTCTTCCACCATCGAGGCGAAGCCCCAGGACATCGGCCGACCGCAGAAAGCCGCCAGGATCTGGGTGTCGATCAGCGGCTGCGGCATCAGGTTGAACGCGTTGAGGAAGACTTCTAAATCTTCGCTGCCGGCATGCAGATATTTGGTCACATCCGGATTGAGCAGCAGGTCGCGCATCGGCGCCCAGTCGTTAATCGTCAAGGGATCGATCAGAGAGACCTGGTGGCCGTCGAACAGCTGCAGCAGGCCCAGCTGCGGGTAATAGGTGCGGGTACGGACAAATTCCGTATCCAGAGCGACGGCGGAGGCCGCGCTTGCCGCTTCGCAGACAGCGCGCAGGCCATCGTCGGTGGTGATCATCTGATAGTTCAAAGCATACTCTCTTAACTTGCGCCCATAAAAAACGCCGGCGTAGCCGGCGTCTGGCGACTCATTCGTTACTCAGCCTTTATTGTCCACTTTAGCGCGCGCTTCGTCACGCAGTTCTCGCCGCAAAATTTTCCCGACGTTGGATTTCGGCAGTTCGTCACGGAATTCCACCAGTTTCGGCACCTTATAGCCGGTCAAATGGCGTCGGCAGAACGTAATCAGCGCTTCTTCGGTTAACGCGGCATCTTTCTTCACCACGAAGATCTTCACCGCTTCGCCGCTGCTGCCGGACGGCACGCCGATGGCCGCCACCTCCAGCACGCCGCTGTGCTGCATGACCACATCTTCGATTTCATTCGGATAGACGTTAAAACCCGACACCAGGATCATATCTTTTTTCCGATCGACGATGCGCAGGAACCCCTCTTCATCCATCACCGCGATATCCCCGGTGTGCAGCCAGCCGTTCTTGATGATCTCATCCGTCGCGTCAGGTCGCTGCCAGTAGCCCAGCATCACCTGCGGCCCCTTGATACAGAGTTCGCCAGGCTGGCCCGGCGCCACTTCGTTATCGTCATCATCCACCAGTTTGGCTTCGGTGGAAGGCACCGGCAGACCAATGCTGCCGCTGTGGTAGTCGATATCGTGGGGGTTGACGCTGACCAGCGGCGAACACTCGGTCAGTCCGTAGCCCTCAAGCAGATATTGCCCGGTCAGTTTCACCCAGCGCTCAGCCACCGCCTGCTGCACCGGCATGCCGCCGCCGGCGGAGAGGTGCAGCGAGGAGAAATCAAGCTGCTGGAACTCTTTGTTGTTCAGCAAGGCGTTGAACAGGGTATTGACCCCGGTCATGGCGGTAAAGGGATATTTCGCCAGCTCCTTCACCAGTCCGGGTATGTCGCGCGGGTTGGTGATCAGCAGATTCTGCCCGCCCAGCTCGATAAACAGCAGGCAGTTCATGGTGAGGGCGAAAATGTGATACAGCGGCAGCGCGGTCACCACGAACTCTTTGCCGCGATGCAGCAGCGGGCCGTAGGTGGCATTGACCTGCTCGAGGTTGGCCAGCATGTTGCGATGGGTCAGCATCGCCCCTTTAGCCACCCCGGTAGTGCCTCCGGTGTACTGCAGAAACGCCAGATCTTCCGCTACGATCTCCGGCTTCACGTACTGCATGCGATAGCCGTGCTGCAGCGCGCTGCGAAACGAGATGGCATCCGGCAGATGGTACTTCGGCACCAGGCGCTTGATGTACTTGACCACAAAGTTCACCAGCGTGCCTTTGGCGGTGGAGAGCTGATCGCCCATGCGCGTCAGGATCACGTGTTTCACCTGGGTCTTCGCCACCACTTTTTCCAGGGTATGGGCAAAGTTGGAGACGATGACGATCGCCGCCGCGCCGCTGTCGTTGAGCTGATGCTCCAGTTCACGCGGGGTATATAAGGGGTTGACGTTGACCACGATCATCCCGGCGCGCAGGATGCCAAACAGGGCCACCGGATACTGCAGCAGGTTAGGCATCATCAGGGCCACCCGATCGCCCTTCTGTAACCCTAAGCCCTCCTGAAGGTAAGCGGCGAAGGCGCGACTGCGCTCTTCCAGCTTACGGTAGGTCATCACTTCACCCATATTGATAAACGCCGGTTGGTCGGCGTAGCGGGTGGTGGCATGTTCAAACAGTTCAACCAGGGATTGATAGCGGTCAGGATTTATCTCCGCCGGAACATCTGCGGGATAACGGTTTAGCCAAACCTTTTTCACTGCATCACCTCTGAAATAGTTATTCGTCGTCATCACAGCCCCTGGAAAATACATTTTGTTAACATTATATTAACTCAGCGTACCAGTTTATTAATTAGGCAATGAGCAGGTTGCGAAGCGCGTCACTATTTTTTTTCTTATTCGACTGAAAACAAAGAAACAGCGGACTGGCCGCTGTTTCTTTGAACTAACAAAAACAACAAAATCATTCAGTTACAACGTTTCTTACCTCAGCAGGGCCGGGGTTGTACCATCCCCATCCGCCATAGCCGTACCCCCAGGGGCGGGGACCCAGCATCCACGGGTCGATGGGCTGCGGGGGCATCACCACCTGCTGCACCACGTTCCAGCGTTTGTAGCCGGTGGCGTTCATCAGCATAAATTTGTAGGGCGTGCTACCCACCTTGCCATCCACCACCCCGGCAATCGGCCCGACAACGGTCACCAGCTGACCCCGGAAGTCCACCGGATCGAGGAAGCCGTTAACATCGGCAAAGATTCGCCCGCGCGAGGGTTCGCCCAGTTCCGGCCGCGCACCGCTGTCCAGCGGCACGGTAGCGATTTCTAAGCGGGTTTTACCCTGCTGGTTCTGCACGTTGACCACCTTGCCGCCAAAGCGCGCTTCCTGACCAACGTACAGCTGCGGGGCGTTCATCACCCGCACCAAATCCTGCTGCGGCGTGGGGCTGGTGCCTTTAATGGCATCCGGCACCGATACGCAGCCGCTCAGCGCAACGGCAACCGCCGCGGCCAACAGCCAGCGAACGCCCTGTTTTTGACCCGCCATGATGCGACTCCTTTTCTCAGTCTTCTTGTTACTGAGATTCACTCGCGGCCCGGAAGTTTCTTCCACGCCACCTCGTTACGCAAATAAACCGGCTCCGCTTTCTCCACGGCCACGGTTTTCCCTGCCGCCAGCAGATAACAGGCTAACGGCAGCATATCCTCTGCCGCCGGCAGCTCAATTTCGCCGCTGCTTAAGGTCAGTCCGCTCTCTTTCGCCAGATCCGGCCACGCCTGCCAGCCGGTGCCGACGGTGGCCCATTCGCCGGAAAGCTGCGCCAGCCGCTCGGCCACCGCGTCCGGTTTGAGCACCGCTTCCGTCTCTTCGCCGTGCCAGACGCCCTGCTCGTCGCGCTGGTACTCAGCCCAGTAGACTTCACCCATCCTGGCGTCAATCGCCGCCAGCACGCGGGTGGCGCCGGTTTTGCGCCAGGCGCCCTGCGCCATGGTGGCCAGCGTGGAAACGCCGATCATCGGCAGCTCCGCGCCGAGCGCCAGCCCCTGGGCGATACCGATGCCGATACGCACGCCGGTAAAGCTGCCCGGGCCGCGGCCAAAGGCCAGCGCGTCCAGCTCGGTCAGGGTGGTGCCGCTCTCGGTGAGCACCTCCTGCACCAGCGGCAGGATACGTTGGGTGTGTTCGCGGGGACAAATTTCGAAATGAGCACTAAGGGTGCCATCATTCCACAGCGCCGCGGAGCAGGCCTCTGTGGCGGTATCGATAGCCAAAATTCGCATGGGTGGTCACGCTCTCGTTACATAGTTCAGGCCTTCAGGCAGCCTGTTTACCGGCAGACGGTCAATCCGTCGCCACACCGCCCGAAGTCTAGTGGGAACCGCTAATTAACAAAATGGCGCGCAGCTTAACACATTTTAGGGCGGATTACCTTGCCGGCGGCACGGCGAGGAAGCGCACCGCCCGGCGGATATCGCGGGTCCGCGGCGCGGGCGGCAGGCTGGCCAGGAACACCGCGCCGTAAGGGCGCATCACCAGCCGGTTGTCACAGATAACCAGCACCCCACGGTCGTCGATATCGCGGATCAGCCGGCCCACCCCCTGCTTGAGGGTGATCACCGCGTCCGGGAGCTGCACTTCATCGAACGGATCGCCGCCGCGTAGCCGGCAATCTTCCATCCGCGCTTTCAGCAGCGGGTCGTCCGGCGAGGTAAACGGCAGCTTATCAATGATCACCAGCGACAGCGCGTCTCCGCGCACATCGACCCCTTCCCAGAAGCTGCTGGTGGCCACCAGCAGGGCGTTGCCGGCGCTGACGAACTGCTGCAGCAGCTGGCCTTTACTAGTCTCGCCCTGCAGCAGCACCGGCAGGGTCATGGTGGCGCGGAACTGCTCCGCCAGATCGCGCATCATGGCGTGCGAAGTACACAGCATAAAGCAGCGACCGTCGTTAGCCTCGATCAGCGGTTTAAGCATGGCCGCCAGATGGCGCGCCGCGCCGGGCTGGTTCGGCAGCGGTAGATTACGCGGTACGCAGAGCAGCGCCTGATGCTGATAGTCAAAGGGGCTAGGCAACAGCAGAGTCTGCGCCTCGTCGATCCCCAGCCGGGCGGTAAAGTGGTGTAGATCGTCATTTACCGACAGCGTCGCCGAGGTAAAGATCCAGCTTCCCGACTTCTGCGCCATCACCTCTTTAAACTTCTCGGCCACGGTCAACGGCGTCAGCGCAAGGGTAAAGTGGCGCGAGGTGCACTCATACCAGTAGCTGTAGCCCGGCTGATTGATCTCTTTCAGCCGCTTCAGACGCCCGCGATAAAGCGTGGCGCGCTCAAAGGCGGCGTCGAGCAGCGCCGAGCGCCCCAGCGAAAGTTTGGCGACGTCGTAACACAGTTCAAGAGCATCATCGAGCAGCAGCAGCGCCCGCTGAATGTGGCTGTCCGCCAGCAGCTCGCGCAGGTTGCCGCGGTAGCCCGGGTCCCCCAGCTGCAGGCGAAAATCCTGGGCGCTTTGCGCCAGGCGGTCGGCGCATTTTTGCAGCTGCTGGGTGTCTTTCAGTTCGGTGCGGTAGGCAATGGTGATGTCTTTCGCCAGATCCAGCAGCTGGCGGCTGGAGAGCGACTGGCCAAAGTACTGGCTGGCGATATCCGGCAGCTGATGGGCTTCGTCGAAGATCATCACCTCCGCCTCGGGGATCAGTTCGGCAAAGCCGCTCTCTTTGACCACCATATCGGCAAGAAACAGATGATGGTTGACCACCACCACGTCGGCGTCCATCGCTTTTTTACGCGCCTTCACCACGAAGCAATCTTTATACAGCGGGCAGTCGCTGCCGAGGCAGTTATCGTTGGTGCTGGTGACCAGCGGCCAGGCCTGGGAATCTTCCGCCACGCTGGCGCAGGTGCTGATATCGCCATCCTGGGTTTGGTTCGACCAGGAGCGCAGGAGGATCACGTCGCTGAGGGTTTGCACCGGCAGATCGCCGCCCGCCAGCGCCTGCTGTTCCAGGCGTTCGAGGCACAGGTAGTTGGAGCGCCCTTTTAGCAGCGCCAGTTTGCCGGTGAATTTGAGCGCTTTGGCGACGGTGGGCAGATCGCGGCTGTAGAGCTGATCCTGCAGCGCTTTCGACCCGGTGGAGATAATCACCTTTTTTTTCGCCCGCAGCGCCGGCGCCAGGTAAGCGTAGGTTTTACCGGTTCCGGTCCCCGCTTCCACCACCAGCGGCCGGGAGGCCTCAATCGCTTCGCTGACCGCCACCGCCATCTGGCGCTGCGGCTCGCGCGGTTTAAATCCCGGTATGGCTTTGGCTAGCTGGCCGTCTGCTGCAAAATCGTCGATCACATTGCCCCCTGGTTATTTGGACAGTGATTATGTCAGGGAGGACGGCGTTTCGCCAGTCCGGGTAGTGACGCGAGCGGAACATTATGGCAGTCTTGCCGCTGCCGAATGGAATGCTCAAAGAGGAATGAGAAATGACAATTACGCGTATTGATGCCGAAGCCCGCTGGTCAGATGTGGTGATCCACAATCAGACCCTTTACTACACCGGCGTACCGGCGAATCTTGATGCCGATGCCTTCGAGCAGACTGCCAACACCCTGGCGCAGATTGACGCGGTGCTGGAAAAACAGGGCAGCGACAAGTCGCGTATTCTTGACGCCACTATTTTCCTTGCCGACAAAAGCGACTTTGCGGCGATGAATAAAGCCTGGGACGCCTGGGTGGTAGCCGGTCACGCCCCGGTGCGCTGCACGGTGGAAGCGACGCTGATGAACCCGCAATATAAAGTTGAGATCAAAATCATCGCCGCGGTGTAATTACTCGTCTTCGTCTTCATCTTCAAAGCGCGCGACGATCCGTTCGCCGGTATGCGTCGCGCGTAGCTCTTCCGCCACCAGGGCAATCGCCTGGCCGCTGCTCATCCCCTGGGCCATCAGTTCCTGGATACGTTCGACCGCTTTTTGCTGTTGCTCGTGGCTCAGCGAAGGTAAACCTGCAAACATCTTGTACTCCTGCTACATTGTGGGGCGTAATTATTTCACGCCGTCCCCGCCTACGCCAGAGGGACGGTAACGTTCAGGATCGAGAAAGATGTTGTCCCCCGCGATTATTACCCTGCCCTGGCGCCCGGATGCCGCCGAATACTATTTTACGCCGTTAAGCGCCACGCCCTGGGCGATGCTGCTGCATTCCGGCTTTGCCGACCATCCGCATAACCGTTTTGATATCCTGGTGGCGGCCCCGCGCGCCACGTTGCTGACGCGCGGTGAACAGACCTGGATCGATGACGGCGAGACCGTTTGTGTCTCGGCTGACGATCCGCTGCAACTGCTTCAGCAGCAGCTGGATCGTCAGCCGTTCACGCCGCAGCCCCATGAGGATCTGCCGTTTCTTGGCGGCGCGCTGGGGCTTTTCGGTTACGATCTGGGCCGCCGTTTTGAGCGACTTCCCGCTGCCGCGCAGGCCGATATCGCGCTGCCGGATATGGCGGTGGGGATTTATGACTGGGCGCTGATCGTCGACCATCAGCGCCAGCAGGTGTCGCTGCTCAGCTATGACGACCCGCAGCAGCGTCTGCAGTGGCTGGAGGCGCAAACGCCGACGCCGGGTGAAACCTTCGCCCTGACCTCGGCCTGGCAGTCAAATATGAACCGCCAGCAGTATGGCGAGAAATTTCGTCAGGTGCAGGCCTATCTGCGCAGCGGTGACTGCTATCAGGTCAACCTCGCCCAGCGTTTTCAGGCCCGCTACGTCGGGGATGAATGGCTGGCCTTCCGCCGGCTGAACGCCGCCAACCGCGCCCCCTTTAGCGCCTTCATCCGCCTTGCGGAAGGGGCGATTTTAAGCCTGTCGCCGGAGCGATTTATTCAGCTCCGCCAGGGTGAGATCCAGACGCGCCCGATTAAGGGCACCCTGCCGCGGCTCGATTCGCCGCTGGCGGATGCGCAGCAGGCGGAGAAGCTGGCGAACTCGCCGAAAGACCGCGCTGAGAATTTAATGATTGTCGACCTGATGCGCAACGACATCGGCCGCGTCGCCGTCCCGGGCAGCGTGCGGGTCCCCGAGCTGTTCGTGGTGGAGCCGTTCCCGGCGGTCCATCATCTGGTCAGCACCATCACCGCCCGCCTGCCGGCGACGCTTCATGCCAGCGATCTGCTGCGCGCCGCCTTCCCCGGAGGGTCGATCACCGGCGCGCCGAAGGTACGGGCGATGGAGATTATTGATGAACTGGAACCCCAGCGACGCAACGCCTGGTGCGGGAGCGTCGGCTATCTGAGCTATTGCGGCAATATGGATACCAGCATCACCATTCGCACCCTGACGGCCTGGCAGGGGCAACTGTATTGCTCCGCCGGGGGCGGTATCGTCGCGGACAGCGAGGAAGATGCGGAATATCAGGAAACTTTTGATAAAGTTAATCGTATCCTGCACCAACTGGAGAACTAGACCATGGCGGACCACGCCCTCAATCTGGATGATTTTCTGTCCCGCTTCCAGCTGCTGCGCCCTCAGCCTTCGCGCCATGCGCTCAATCAGCGGCAGGCGGCGGTACTGGTGCCGATCGTGCGCCGGCCGCAGCCTGGCCTGCTGCTGACCCAGCGCTCGCCGCTGCTGCGCAAGCACGCCGGCCAGGTCGCCTTTCCCGGCGGGGCGGTAGATAATACCGATGCGACCCTTATCGCCGCCGCTCTGCGCGAAGCCCAGGAAGAGGTGGCGATCCCGCCGGAGACGGTTGAGGTGATTGGCGTTCTGCCGCCGGTGGACAGCGTCACCGGCTTCCAGGTGACGCCGGTGGTGGGTATTATTCCGCCGGATCTGCACTATCACGCCAGCCAGGACGAAGTCTCCGCGGTATTTGAAATGCCGCTCGCCGAGGCCCTGCGCCTCGGGCGCTATCATCCGCTCGATATCCACCGCCGGGGCAACGACCACCGCGTCTGGCTCTCCTGGTACCAGCATTATTTTGTCTGGGGGATGACCGCCGGGATCATTCGCGAGCTGGCGCTGCAGATAGGCGCGCGCCCTTAGCTATACTGATTATGAGAGGGCGCTCTCACTATTAGTAAAATCGCGGTTATCCATTAGTTTAATTCATGTGAATAGTTGAACTGACAGGGCGCTTCCCTCTTACACTATGCGCAGTTATTACATCGTTACCGCACCCGCGGTAACCCTGTCAGGAGTATTATCGTGATTAGTCTATTCGACATGTTCAAGGTGGGGATTGGTCCCTCATCTTCCCACACTGTTGGCCCGATGAAGGCCGGTAAACAGTTCGTCGATGACCTGGTCGAAAAAGGATTGCTTAATGCAGTGACCCGCGTGGCGGTTGACGTCTACGGTTCGCTGTCATTAACCGGCAAAGGCCACCATACGGACATCGCCATTATCATGGGACTGGCGGGCAATCAGCCCGATACGGTCGATATAGACGCGATACCGGCATTTATCCGTGACGTCGAGACACGCGGCCGTCTGCTGCTGGCCAACGGTCAGCACGAAGTCGACTTCCCGGCGGATGACGGCATGCGTTTTCGCAGCGACAATCTGCCGCTGCACGAAAACGGCATGACCATTCATGCCTGGGCCGGCGAGAAAGAGATCTACTGCAAGACCTATTACTCGATTGGCGGCGGCTTTATCGTCGACGAAGAGCACTTCGGCAAAGAAAACGCCAACGAACTGCAGGTGCCCTACCCGTTTAAATCGGCGCAGGAAATGCTGGCCTACTGCAAAGAGACCGGCCTGTCGCTCTCCGGGATGGTAATGCAGAACGAGCTGGCGCTGCACAGCAAAAAAGAGATCGAGGACTATTTCGCTAATGTCTGGCAGACCATGCGCGCCTGTATCGACCGCGGCATGAACACCGAAGGCGTGCTGCCTGGCCCGCTGCGCGTGCCGCGTCGCGCCTCGGCGCTGCGTCGTCTGCTGGTGGCCAGCGATAAGCTCTCCAGCGATCCGATGAACGTGGTTGACTGGGTCAACATGTTCGCGCTGGCGGTCAATGAAGAGAACGCCGCCGGCGGTCGCGTGGTGACCGCGCCGACCAACGGCGCCTGCGGCATCGTTCCGGCGGTACTCGCCTATTACGATCACTTTATCGAATCCGTCAGCCCGGAGATCTATATCCGCTACTTTATGGCCTGCGGTGCGATCGGCGCGCTGTACAAGATGAATGCCTCCATTTCCGGCGCCGAAGTCGGCTGTCAGGGCGAAGTGGGCGTCGCCTGCTCGATGGCGGCGGCGGGTCTGGCTGAACTGCTCGGCGCCAGCCCGGAGCAGGTCTGCGTGGCGGCGGAGATCGGCATGGAACACAACCTCGGCCTGACCTGCGACCCGGTCGCCGGCCAGGTACAGGTGCCGTGCATAGAACGTAACGCCATCGCCTCCGTGAAAGCGATCAACGCCGCGCGGATGGCGATGCGCCGCACCAGCGAACCGCGCGTCTCGCTCGATAAAGTGATCGAGACCATGTACGAAACCGGCAAAGACATGAACGCCAAGTACCGCGAAACCTCGCGAGGCGGCCTGGCGATTAAAGTTCAGTGTGACTAACATGTTGGCTTTCGCCTGCCGCCTCCCGGGGCGCAGGCGCGGAGCGAGGGTAACTAAAAGCCCCTGCCTTCCTGATGCGCCCTCCGTGGCGCATTTTCTTTTTTCTATACCTGGCGATATTCTGCCACTACAATTGCTCTATTAAATAAGCCACGCTTAACCTCTCGTCCTGTCGACAGGGTGTCGCACATGCAGACTGCACAAAAAGTCATTACGGCCTATCGCCGCAAACGCATTATAGTCTGCCTGCTGGTCGCCCTGGTGACCCTGGGCGCCACCTTAGCCATTCGATTTATTTCGCAGCGTAGCGAAAATGAAGACTATATTCGCACGGCCGCCAGCCAGCGGGTGGCGGCGCTGAATAATATCCTGCGCCCGCTGAGCGCGGAGCGCACCACCCTGCTTCCTCTGGTGGGCAAACGCTGCCCGGATATCCATCTGACCCTGCGCAAAATGGCAGCCTCGTTGCAGACCGTTCGTTCCGTCGTCCTCGTGACGGACGGTATCGTTTACTGTTCGAGTATTTTCGGGCCACGGCAGGCGGATTTACACCAGCTGCAGCCCTCGCTGCCAGCCCCCCATCCCTTATTGCTCTTTTCAACCGAGAAATCGCTGCTTAAAGGGACGCCGGTATTGATCCAGTGGTACCCCACCCCGGAAAGCGGCCAGGACGGCGTGATGTTGATTGTCAATATCGAGCTGCTGGGGACCTTAATTCTCAACGAAAAATCATCCCTGATAAGCGACGTCAGCCTGCAGGTTGGCGATCGTTATTTTAGCAGCCGCGATGGGCTTCTCGATAAAACGCATACCCCGCAGGGAACGGTGATTTATCGCCTACGCTCTGGCGAGTTTCCGTTTACCATCAACATCAACGGCCCTGGCGCATCGACAATCGCCCTCGAAGAACTGCCCGGCGAGCTGCCGCTGGCGCTGATCTTCAGCCTGCTAATGACCGGCATCGCCTGGCTGGCCACCGCCGGAAGAATGAGCTTCTCGCGGGAGATAAGCCTCGGTATTTCCGCCCGGGAGTTTGCCCTCTGGTGCCAGCCGCTGCAGGATGCGCGCAGCGGCCGCTGCTGCGGGGTGGAGATCCTGCTGCGCTGGAACAACCCTCGCCGCGGAGCGATTTCGCCGGAGGTGTTTATTCCCATCGCCGAAGGGGACAATCTGATCATTCCCCTCACCCGCTACGTCATTGCCGAAACCGCCCGCCGTCTGGATGCTTTTCCCAGCGACCGCCAATTTCATATCGCCATTAACGTCGCTGCCCGCCACTTCGCCAACGGCTTACTGCTGCATGACCTGCATAATTACTGGTTCAGCATGAACCCGGTACAACAGCTGGTGGTCGAGCTGACCGAACGCGATGTCCTGCAGGATGGCGACCAGCATATGGCCGAAGATCTGCACCTGAAAGGCGTACAGCTGGCGATCGATGACTTTGGCACCGGCAACAGTTCGCTCTCATGGCTGGAAAAACTGCGCCCGGACGTGCTGAAGATTGACCGCTCGTTTACCAGCTCGGTGGGGATAGACAGCGTCAATGCCACGGTGACCGATATCATTATCTCCCTAGCCAACCGGCTGAATATTATTACCGTTGCCGAAGGGGTGGAGACGCTGGAGCAGGAAAGCTACCTCAGAAACCACGGCGTCGATGTGCTGCAGGGGTTTTATTATGCGCGGCCGATGCCGGTGGAGGCGTTCCCGGCGTGGCTGGCCAGTCAAGAGGCAACAGAATAACTCGCCGGCCCCCACGGGGACCGGCGCGCAGGACGATTACTCTTCTTCGTCGCTCGGCGGACGGGTGACCACCGCGCGTACCAGATCGACCCGGTAGTCATTCGCTTCCACCACGGTGAAATGCAGCGGCGGCAGCGACACCACGTCGCCAATGCGCGGGATATGGCCATTGGCGGAGATCACCAGACCGGCAACGGTGGCAATATCCTCATCGTCATTGATCAGCGGATCCAGCCCCAGCGCCTGCTGCAGCGCATGCAGGTCGGTCGACCCCTTAATAAGCCAGCCGTCGCCATCGATAACGATCTCCGGCGTCTCATCGGCGTCCGGGAATTCACCGGCGATCGCTTCCAGGACGTCCAGCGGCGTCACCAGCCCCTGCACCACGCCAAATTCATTGGTCACGATGACGAAACTGCCGCGCGCGCGACGCAGGACGCCGAGCAGATTGATCGGGTCCAGCGTTTCAGGCACTACAATCGCCGGAGAGGCGGAGGCCAGCGCCGCGACGTTTTCGCCCGACTCCAGGGCCACCAGCATCTCTTTCGCCCGCACGATGCCAATGATTTCGTCCAGTTCTCCGCGGCAGACCGGGAACAGGCTGTGCGGCGACGAAAGCAGCTGACGGCGAATTTCATCTTCACTCTGCTCAGCGTCCACCCAGCTGATTTCCCCGCGCGGGGTCATGATGCTGCGCAGAGAGCGCTGAGCCAGCGTCAGCACGCCGTTAATCATGTAGCGCTCTTCTTCCGCAAAGGCGCCCTCCGGTACCGGCACCGACGCCGGGCTGTCGGCGTCATGGTTGACGGAGGCCTGTTTACGGCCGCCCATCAGGCGCAGGATCGCATCCGCGGTACGGGCGCGCAGCGGCAGCGTCGACTGGTGACGAACAAAGTTGCGGCGCGCCACCTGGTTAAAGAACTCAATGATGATCGAGAAACCGATCGCCGCGTACAGGTACCCTTTCGGAATATGGAAGCCAAACCCTTCCGCCACCAGGCTCAGGCCGATCATCAACAGGAAGCTCAGACAGAGCACCACCACCGTCGGGTGCTGGTTGACAAAGCGCGTCAACGGCTTCGACGCCAGCAGCATCATAATCATCGCGATCACGACCGCCGCCATCATCACCGGCAGATGGTTCACCATCCCGACCGCGGTGATCACCGCATCCAGAGAGAAGACAGCATCCAGCACCACGATCTGCAGTACCACCACCCAGAAACTGGCATAGCCTTTCCCGTGACCGGCGTCATGCTGGCGGTTTTCCAGCCGTTCATGCAGCTCGGTTGTCGCCTTGAACAGCAAGAAGATCCCGCCGAGCAGCATGATGAGGTCACGCCCTGAAAAGGAGAAATCGGCGATAGTAATCAGCGGCTTAGTCAGCGTCACCATCCAGGAGATCACCGACAGCAGCCCCAGGCGCATCACCAGCGCCAGCGACAGGCCGATCAGTCGCGCTTTATCACGCTGCTTCGGCGGCAGCTTGTCCGCCAGGATGGCAATAAACACCAGGTTATCGATACCGAGCACAATTTCCAGAACGATAAGCGTCAACAGGCCGGCCCAGATTGAGGGATCCATTAACAATTCCATGTGCGACTCCGGTTAGCGGCAACGTCAGTCATCGCCATGTCATGCACGGACGCGACAATAGATGCTGAGAGATAAGCGTGATGCGTGGAGGTGGCAACCAGGTGCCAGAAAGTGAAAAGACGTCGATGACGGTCCATACTGCGGGCTATGCCCTATACTCCTGAGTAATTAAACGGAAGTTAAACATAGCAAAATATAGATCGAAATTGGAAAAGATTTACCTGAATTTGCAATAACTAAGGCTATTTTTTGCGCTGCAAAATTATTACCAGGCGATGCCTGATTAACGGATCTTCATCACATTAATTATTTTTTCACTGTCTAAAATAATTCGCGGTAGTAACTATTTTCTATCTTACACCCTAACTGAATCGATTTTGTCCTCAAGAGTGATTCAGGATGTATCAAAGCAGATGATGCATTCACGATAATAAAGGAGGTAGCAAGTGACGATTGCTATTGTAATAGGCACACATGGTTGGGCTGCAGAACAGCTGCTGAAAACAGCAGAGATGCTGTTGGGCGAGCAGGAAAACGTTGGCTGGATCGATTTCGTTCCGGGTGAAAACGCCGAAACGCTGATCGAGAAATACAATGCCCAGTTGGCAAAACTGGATACCAGTAAAGGCGTGCTGTTTCTCGTCGATACATGGGGAGGCAGCCCGTTCAACGCTGCGAGCCGCATTGTCGTCGATAAAGAGCATTACGAAGTCATCGCCGGCGTCAACATCCCGATGCTGGTGGAAACCTTCATGGCCCGCGATGACGATCCTTCCTTTGATGAGCTGGTGGCCTTAGCGGTAGAGACCGGCAGCGAAGGCGTGAAAGCGCTGAAGGCCAAACCGGTGGAAAAAGCGGCCCCTGCGCCCGCTCCTGCCGCGGCGCCAAAAGCCGCCGCCCCGGCCAAACCGATGGGCCCGAATGACTACATGGTCATTGGCCTTGCGCGTATCGACGACCGCCTGATCCATGGTCAGGTCGCCACCCGCTGGACCAAAGAGACCAACGTCACCCGCATCATCGTCGTCAGCGATGAAGTCGCCGCGGATACCGTGCGCAAAACCCTGTTGACCCAGGTTGCGCCGCCGGGCGTCACCGCCCACGTGGTGGACGTCGCCAAAATGATCCGCGTCTACAACAACCCGATGTACGCCGGACAGCGCGTGATGCTGCTGTTTACTAACCCGACCGACGTTGAGCGCGTCGTCGAGGGCGGCGTGAAAATCACCAGCGTCAACATCGGCGGTATGGCGTTCCGCCAGGGCAAAACCCAGGTTAACAACGCGATTTCGGTCGATGCCAAAGATATTGAGGCGTTTAACAAGCTGAACGCACGCGGTATCGAGCTGGAGGCACGTAAAGTGTCCACCGACCCGAAACTGAAAATGATGGATCTGATCGCCAAGGTTGATAAATAACCCGGACGATCGCGCCCCAGTTTTCACTTTAAGACTTAATCAACAGGAGAAGTACAATGGAGATTACCCTTCTTCAGATTGTGCTGGTGTTCATCGTCGCGTGTATTGCGGGTATGGAGTCGGTGCTTGATGAATTTCAGTTCCACCGTCCTCTGGTCGCCTGTACGCTGATCGGCGCCGTTCTCGGCGATATGAAAACCGGTATTATCATCGGCGGTACGCTGGAAATGATCGCCCTGGGCTGGATGAACATCGGTGCGGCGGTTGCCCCTGATGCCGCGCTGGCGTCCATTATTTCCACCGTTCTGGTTATTGCCGGCCATCAGAGCATCGGCGCCGGCATCGCGCTGGCTATCCCGCTGGCGGCTGCAGGCCAGGTGCTGACCATCATCGTGCGTACCATCACCGTAGCCTTCCAGCACGCAGCGGATAAAGCGGCGGAGAATGGCAACCTGACCGCCCTGTCGTGGCTGCACGTCTCATCCCTGTTCCTGCAGGCGATGCGTATCGCTATCCCGGCCGTCATCGTGGCCATTTCCGTCGGTACCAGCGAAGTCCAGGGCCTGCTGAATGCGATCCCTGAAGTGGTTACCAGCGGCCTGAACATCGCCGGCGGCATGATCGTGGTTGTAGGTTACGCGATGGTCATCAATATGATGCGCGCGGGCTACCTGATGCCGTTCTTCTACCTCGGCTTCGTCACCGCCGCCTTCACCAACTTCAACCTGGTGGCCCTGGGCGTGATTGGCGCGGTCATGGCAATCCTCTACATCCAGCTGAGCCCGAAATATAACCGCGTCGCCGGTGCCCCGGCTCAGGCGGCTGGTAACAACGATCTCGATAACGAACTGGACTAACAGGTGAGCGAAATGGTTGATATGACTAAAAATACCACCGAGAAAAAACTCACTCAGAGTGATATTCGTGGCGTGTTCATTCGTTCTAACCTGTTCCAGGGTTCATGGAACTTCGAACGTATGCAGGCGCTGGGCTTCTGCTTCTCTATGGTTCCGGCGATTCGTCGTCTCTACCCGGAGAACAACGATGCGCGTAAGCAGGCGATTAAGCGTCACCTTGAGTTCTTCAATACCCATCCTTACGTTGCCGCGCCGGTACTGGGCGTAACGCTGGCGATGGAAGAGCAGCGCGCCAATGGCGCAGAGATTGACGATGGCGCCATCAACGGCATCAAAGTCGGTCTGATGGGGCCGCTGGCCGGCGTCGGCGACCCGATCTTCTGGGGTACGGTGCGTCCGGTGTTCGCGGCCTTAGGCGCCGGGATCGCGATGAGCGGAAGCCTGCTCGGACCACTGCTGTTCTTTATCCTGTTCAACGCGGTGCGACTACTGACCCGCTACTATGGCGTCGCCTACGGTTACCGCAAAGGCGTGGACATCGTGAAAGATATGGGCGGCGGCTTCCTGCAGAAACTGACTGAGGGGGCGTCAATCCTCGGCCTGTTTGTCATGGGGGCGCTGGTTAACAAGTGGACGCACGTGAACATTCCGATGGTGGTGTCAAAAATCACCGGCTCTGACGGACAGGTTCACGTCACCACGGTGCAGACGATCCTCGACCAGCTGATGCCGGGCCTGGTACCGCTGCTGTTGACCTTCGCCTGTATGTGGCTGCTGCGTAAGAAAGTTAACCCGCTGTGGATCATCGTTGGCTTCTTTGTCATCGGTATCGCGGGCTACGCTGTCGGTCTGCTGGGTCTGTAATTTCCAGGTTGTACGCCGGGGGCTTGCCCCCGGCTTTTTTTTATCAGGAGGAACGCAAAGCAATGACATTCACGGACCTGGTGATCATCCTGTTTATCCTTGCGCTACTGGCCTACGCGGTGTATGACCAGTTTATTATGCCGAGGCGCAACGGCCCGGTGCTGCTGGCCATCCCCCTGCTTCGCCGCAGCCGCGTTGACGGCATGATCTTTGTCGGCCTCATCGCCATTCTGATCTATAACAACATCACCCAGCACGGCACCGCGATCACCACCTGGCTATTATCTGCGCTGGCGCTGATGGGACTCTATTTATTCTGGATCCGTACGCCGAAAATCATTTTTAAACCGCGCGGCTTTTTCTTCGCCAACGTGTGGATAGAATATCAGCGAATTAAAGAGATGAATTTATCCGAAGACGGCGTACTGGTGATGCAATTAGAGCAACGGCGGCTGCTGATTCGCGTACGAAATATCGACGATCTGGAAAAAATATACAAACTTCTCGTTTCAACTCAATGAGTTAAAAATATAGCCAACGCTATGTTTTTTCAGATTTCGTCTGGGGAATTATATAGCCATGGCTATATTTCCCCCTCTGCCCTTCTGTTTTTCATTAACTATTTATTTACTTATAAATTCAAATGAAAATCGTTATCATTTGGTTATTAAAATAGCCCTCTTCTGTTATTGTTTTATATTCTAAAAATATGTTAAGGTTGCGCCCGTCGTTGGGGAGTAGCCGATTTCCTGCCCGTCAGGAAATGTACGTGTCAACATACTCGTTGCAAAACGTGGCACGTACGGGTTGAAGTGATTCAATCAGGCGAGACCATAGATACATCACTGCTGTACGTATTGCTCAGCCATTGAGCGGCTCCGCGTATATTTACTGGGGGCAGCGATGTGTCATATGGATTATCCCCGGTCAGGACAGGCACATGAATTTATCCGCAACCCTTCTTCTCGCTTTCGGCATGTCTATGGACGCCTTCGCGGCCTCTATCGGCAAAGGCGCCACCCTGCATAAACCCAAATTCTCAGAAGCTGTACGCACCGGGCTGATTTTTGGCGCCATTGAAACCCTGACGCCGCTGGTCGGCTGGGGACTGGGCATGCTGGCCAGCCAGTTTGTGCTCGAGTGGAATCACTGGATTGCTTTTATTCTGCTGGTGTTTCTCGGCGGGCGGATGATTGTCGAAGGGCTTCGCGGCGATAGCGACGAGGCGTGCGAGGCGCCTCGCCGGCATGGCTTCTGGCTGCTGGTCACCACCGCCTTCGCCACCAGCCTTGACGCGATGGCCGTCGGCGTCGGTCTGGCCTTCCTGCAGGTCAGCATTGTGACCACCGCGCTGGCGATCGGCTGCGCCACCTTTATCATGTCGACGCTGGGGATCATGGTGGGTCGCTTTATCGGCCCGCTGCTGGGCAAGCGGGCCGAAATTCTCGGCGGTATCGTACTGATTGGCATCGGCAGCGAAATTCTCTGGAGCCATTTCGCCGGTTAAGCTTTACTCCTCACGCTGCCAGCAATGGATCATAAAATCGGTCTGGCAGCCAAAGGTCGCCTGCTGACGCAGCGCGTCATGCACTTCGGCTTTGGCCCGCCACGCGAACGGCGTCATCTGCAGCAGGGCCTGCGCTTCACTTCCCGTCAGGGTCATCGGATAAGCCAGCTGCTGCTGAGCATCCAGGCGGAACCCCGGCATCGCTTCCGTCTTCAGCTCATGCAGGCGGATCTCATCGTAAATCAGCCCTTTCAGCTCCAGCAGATGGCGAGGGCCCGGCGTGGCAGTGATCACCCATCCGCCAGGCCGCACCACCCGCGCCAGCTCACCGGCGTTGCAGGGGGCGTAAATGCGCACCACCGCATCGAAGCTGTTATCGGAGAATGGCAGCCGCTGGCTGGAGGCGACGCAAAAATTCACCTGCGGATAGCGTTTCGCCGCCGCGCGGATTGCCGGCTTCGACACGTCCAGCCCCCAGCTGCGGCTGGCGATGGCGGCAAATGCGTGGGTGTAATAGCCTTCGCCGCAGCCGATATCCAGTAATGCCTGAGGGGCAGCGTGCCGCAGTCGCTCAGCGATAGCGTCCCGCAGCGGCTGATAATGCCCGGCGTCGAGGAACGCCCGGCGGGCCTGCATCATCTCAGCGCTGTCGCCGGGATCGCGCGACCGTTTGAACTGCACCGGTAGCAGATTGACGTACCCCTCTTTCGCCAGATCGAACTGGTGCCGCTGCGGGCAGGAATAGTGATTGTCGCTACGGCTGAGCGGCGCGTGGCAAAGGGGGCAACTGTATGACATGACGGCTCCGGTGTCGCTGAAAGGGCGAAAGTGTAGCGCTATTCGCCCCTGCAGACCACTGTTACAGCGCCGGCGCCAGCGGGTGGCTGTCGTGCATAACGATCAGATTCTCCGCCCCTTGTGGCATGCCGTCCGGCATGACGTTCTCCAGCCGCAGGACATCGCCCATAATCTGGCTGAATACCGGGGCGGAAACGGCCCCGCCGTAATAGGAGCCATTGCTCGGATCGTTCATCACTACAACCAGCGCGAACTGCGGACGGCTGGCGGGCGCCACGCCGGCGGTATAGGCGACATATTTGTCGATATATTTGCCGTCCGGACCGATTTTCTTCGCCGTCCCCGTTTTTACCGCCACCCGGTAGTCGCGCACCGCCGCTTTGGTACCGCCCCCGCCCGGGAGCGCCACGCTCTCCATCATATGCTCCACGCTGTGAACAATATTCTCCGGCATTACGCGCGTGCCAATCACCGGCGGGTCGATGCGGGTGATCGACAACGGTCGTTGTATGCCGAAGCCGCCGATGGTGGCGTAAACGTGCGCCAGCTGGAGCGGGGTAACCATCAAACCATAGCCGAAAGCGAAGGTGGCACGATCCAATTGCCCCCAGTAACGACGATGCGGCATCAGCCCGGCGCTTTCGCCGGTCAACCCCAACCCCGTCGGCTCGCCGAAGCCGAAAGCCGTATAGGTGTCAATCAGATGCTGCACCGGCATGGCAAGCGAGAGATGCGATACGCCGGTATCGCTGGATTTCTGCAGGATGCCGGTCAGGCTCAGCTCCGGATAATAGCCGACATCGCGGATACGGTGGCCGTCGAGGACAAACGGATGAGTGTCCACGACGCTGTCCGGCTGGACAATCCCCTGCTGCAGCGCGGTCATGATCACCAGCGGTTTGACGGTCGACCCCGGCTCGAAGGTATCGCTGATGGCCCGGTTGCGAAAATCATCCAGCGTTGCGGCATCGCGATTGTTGGGATTGAAGTCCGGATAGCTGGCCATCGCCAGGATCTCGCCGGTATCGATTTTAATCAGCACCGCCGCCCCGGACTCGGCTTTATTCCAGCGAACAGCGTTGTCGAGGGCATCTTCCGTCACCGTCTGCAGGCGCTCATCGATACTCAGCTGCAGATTATGCGCCGGCACAGGCGGTACTTCGGTAATGTTCTCAATCACATTGCCATGTTTATCTTTCCGCACCAGACGTCGCCCGGGTTTACCGGTCAGCTGGGCGTTGAAGCTTTTCTCCACCCCTTCGATGCCCTGATTATCGACATTGGTAAAGCCCAGCAGATTGGCAGCCACATGGCCTGCCGGATAGAAACGCCGCGATTCATCGCGCAGGTAGACGCCTGGCAGATGCAGTTTATCAATCCACGCCGCCTGCTCGGGATTGATCTGCCGCGCCAGATAGAGAAAGCGGGCGTGGGGATGGCTCTGTACCCGCTGGGCCAGTTCCCCGAGGTTGAGATGCAGCGCTTCGGCCATCGCCTGCCAGCGGGGTCCGTAGCCGACGCCGCCCTTCTCCATGGTGGTCTGCGGGTCGATCCAGATTGCGCTGACCGGAACGCTCACCGCCAGCGGTCGTCCTTCCCGGTCGGTGATCATTCCCCGCTCAACCGCAACGGGCTCTTCGCGCAGAGAACGCATATCCTCTTGTTTTACCAGATTATCGGGGGAAATAATCTGCAGCCAGCCCACGCGGGCCAATAGCAGTCCCAGACAACCGAGTATAGCCACGCAGAGTAACCCGAAGCGAATCGGGGTAAAGCTGGCGGCGGACTTCATTTTTTTATTTAGCACCATAGCTCCGGCATTGTTTTGCAACCAACTGATTTAACAGAAAATTAGCAAAACAGACTGCTACACAATGCTAATAAAGTTGAGTATTTGCAACAAGACGCGACGAGAGGGGGAAAAATGACATGCTTTGCAATAAAAACGCAAAAGCCCCGCGCAGGCGAGGCTTTTATACAAGAAGAGTGGTCTTGTATCAGATAGCAGTTACGTTAACTGCAGCCGGACCTTTCTGTCCGTCCTGAATTTCGAACTCAACGTTCTGGCCTTCAGCCAGAGTTTTGAAGCCGTTACCCTGGATAGCGGAGAAGTGTACGAACACATCTTTGCTGCCATCAGCCGGAGTAATGAAACCAAAACCTTTAGACTCGTTGAACCACTTAACTTGACCTTTAATCTTTGCCATTTGCAAAATTCCTTAGACTGTTTTCTTCGCCTGCTGGCGTTTACATAGATAAAACTGACACATAACTGCATGAGGCACTAATTTAAGGTTCGGCAGAGAAGCGGTATTCAACGACAACGTGTTTACTCAGGACTTCTTTACTGAAAATGCCACACATAAACAGAACTGTACCTCGTTTAACCCGAAAGGTGTTATCACACACTACGTAAATAATGGCAAGCCATTTTTAAACGTGTCTCGATCGTTCGCACAAATTATAAGGTAATCCTTTGATCGCCTGCACATTTATGCGTGTTTGTCGCCCCTGGCAAGGCGCTATGGCGTTTATCAATAACGCAAGAGCGCAGCCCGGTAACGGCAACTTTTTTACCATAGCTCAACAACTTCGCTTCGTCCAGGTATGTCCGTATACGAACTGCCAGTATACGGGCGACTGGCGGGCCGTGATGAATATTGATGCGCAAAATTCGTTATAACCCCAGACGAAAAATCGCTAAAGCCACGCCAGTGTAGTGATAATAAAACCTGTTAGTCGTCACGCTAAAAATAGTGCTAATTCTGCACCTTAATAATGAAAAAAAGATGACAGCGTCACGTTATCCAACAATAAACGCGGCGGGGATCACTTTATTTACAGCGTGTAAAAAAGGGGATAGTACATTGAGAAAGGAATAATGGAATAAGAATAAGATATTACCGCCCGCTATCATGCAGGTGCGCATCTTATGATGCACACCTGTCGAGGTACTTAGCGCTCTGCCACCAGGCGGATAAACTCGTCCTCCCCTTTCGCCTTACCGGCGACGGTCGGCTCAGCCACGTCCTCTTTTTCCGGCGCACTGGCTTCGCACAGGCGACGTAGCAGCGCATTCTGCCGCTTTTGCTGATCCAACAGCGCCTGCAGCAGTTCTATCTGCTCATTCGCCCGCGAGCTGGCGCGGTTGACGAAGAACCATAACAACAGACCGACAAGCAGCAGCGCCACAGACACGGCCAGCGATGCCAGATTTAAGATCCCAGGATTTAGTAACTCACTCATTTCACCACCTCAAAGAGAAGGCGTCCATTCTACCACCCGCGGCGCAGAAGGAAATCGGTCGTCAGAAAAATGTCTTACCACGGGATAAATTTGTTGATAGTGCAAATGCCGCTGAAAAACTGAACATCCTGGTCGCACATTACGTTAAGCATCTGAGTCCACAGCAACAGGCAGCCTGCTATGATGACTATCAGTAAAACCCACCGTAATTTTTTCACTCCACTCTCCGCATCAGTACTTTATGTCGCCAGGATAACACGGCCTTCTTAAACCGCGGCTAACTGTAATACGAAAGGCAAGTTTAGGAATCATCGACTTGTTTCAAAACGTGTTCGTGTCAAAATCACGGCAAGGATCTTACAAATAATGAGGCATCAATGCGATTAATCATTCGTACTATTGTCGTAGTGGCTATCTTATGGATTGGCGTATTATTAAGCGGCTACGGGGTATTATTCCACAGTGAAGAAAACGTCGGCGGTCTCGGCCTGAAGTGTCAATACCTCACCGCCCGTGGGGTCAGTACCGCACTTTATGTGCATTCCAATAGCGGCGTGATCGGCGTCAGCAGTTGCCCGCTGCTGCGTAAAAGCGCAACCGTCGTCGATAACGGCTAAGATCGAACCGGCGACCGCGACGATAGCGCCGCGGTCGCCGAATGCTTCAGCGCCGTGTCAGAAGGGGTAGTCGTTATATCCCATCTGCTCAGAAATCTTGCGCGCCGCCTGGTGCAGCATCGCCACATATTCATGCAAACGTTCTTCAGAGAAACGTAAGGTCGGGAAAGAGATACTCAGCCCGGCGATGACCACGCCGAAACGGTCGAATACCGGTACCCCGATGCAGCGTAGCCCCTCTTCCTGCTCTTCGTTATCTTCGCCATACCCCTGCTCGCGAACGCCATCCAGCACCTTCAGCAACTCAGCGGTACTGGTGATGGTCCGCTCGGTGCTACGTTTATACTCCACGCCGTCAAGGATCTGCTCCACTTCGCTGCGATCGCGCCACGCCAGCAGAACCTTGCCAATCGCGGTGCTGTACAGCGGGTTGCGACGGCCGATACGCGAGTACATCCGCAGGTTATACATTGAATCAATCTTGTGAATGTAAACAATACTGTCTTCATCCAGCGCGCCGAGATGGATAGTCTCTTTCGTCAGGCGGGAGAGTTCCCGCATCTGAATATCGGCGCTGCGCACCAAATCGACGTTCTGCAGCGCGCGCGCACCCAGCTCGAACAGTTTGAGCGTGAGGGAGTATTTCTCAGACTCTCCCTCCTGCGCCACATAGCCCAGTGATTTCATGGTCTGTAAAAAGCGATAAACGGTGCTTTTCGACATCATGACGCGCTGGGACAGTTCGGTAATGCCAATTTCACGCTCTTCACCCAGCGCCTGCAGGATGCCGAAAACCTTCAATACCGAAGAGACAGAATCTGGCTGTTTATCCAAATCTGCACCTGCCATTTATCACCTCGTCGTAACTGTTTTATAAAATTTAGAACCGGTTTTTATTATAAATTCGCCGCCTCTGCGCCGCAATCATTCTTCTGCCACTTCGTTACAAATCTGCGACATACTGCGGAATAATCAATGCTAAACTCTTCATTCAAAAAACCGTTTCATTCAAGACTTATATTCACCATGGATAAAAATTCATCCGATGGCGTGCCGCTGCCGCAACGCTATGGCGCCATTCTGACCATTGTGCTTGGGCTGACCATGGCCGTGCTCGACGGGGCTATCGCTAACGTTGCGCTGCCAACCATCGCCAGCGATCTTAACGCCTCACCAGCGGCTTCAATCTGGATCGTTAACGCCTACCAAATCGCCATTGTTATCGCCCTGCTGCCGCTCTCTTTCCTCGGCGACATGGTCGGCTATCGCCGTATCTATAAGATAGGCCTGGTGGTGTTTATCTTTACCTCGCTGGCCTGCGCCCTGTCGCGCAGCCTCGAAATGCTGACCTTCGCCCGCGTCGCCCAGGGACTGGGCGGCGCCGCGCTGATGAGCGTAAACACGGCGTTGATCCGCCTGATTTATCCACAGCGCTTTCTCGGTCGCGGCATGGGTATCAACTCCTTTGTCGTCGCCGTCTCTTCGGCGGCAGGCCCGACGATCGCCGCCGCCATCCTCTCCCTCGCCTCATGGCAATGGCTGTTTTTAATTAACGTGCCTCTCGGCATCGCCGCCTTTGTCCTGGCCATGCGCTTTCTGCCGCCCAACAGCGCGCGCAGCAAAATCGTCCGCTTCGATTTGCCGAGCGCCATCATGAACGCGCTGACCTTCGGGCTGTTGATCACCGCCCTGAGCGGTTTCGCCCAGGGCCAGTCCACGCAGCTGGTGCTGGCGGAGGTCGCCGCTATGCTGGTGGTAGGCTTTTTCTTCGTTCGCCGTCAGCTCACGATGCCCGTCCCGCTGCTGCCGGTCGATCTGCTGCGCATCCCGCTCTTCTCCCTCTCAATCTGCACCTCCATCTGCTCCTTCTGCGCACAGATGCTGGCGATGGTCTCTCTGCCTTTCTTCCTGCAGACAATGATGGGGCGCAGCGAAGTGGAAACCGGCCTGCTGCTGACGCCGTGGCCGCTGGCGACGATGGTGATGGCGCCGCTGGCCGGTTATTTAATCGAGAAATGCCATGCGGGGCTGCTGGGGGCCATTGGGCTGCTGGTTATGGCCTGCGGCCTGTTCGGTCTGGCGCTGCTTCCGGCGTCGCCCACCGATCTGGATATTATCTGGCGTATGGCGCTGTGCGGCGCCGGCTTCGGGCTGTTCCAGTCGCCCAACAACCACACCATTGTCGCCTCGGCGCCGAGCCATCGCAGCGGCGGCGCCAGCGGCATGCTGGGCACCGCTCGCCTGCTCGGCCAGAGCACCGGCGCCGCGCTGGTGGCCCTGCTGTTCAACCTGCTCGGCAACAGCGGCACCCACACCGCCCTGCTGCTGGCCGGCATCCTGGCGACCGTCGCGGCGCTGATTAGCGGTCTGCGCGTCACCCAGCCGCGCGCAGCCTGACGATGAAGGACAAAAAAAATCCGCAGCCTTCGGGCTGCGGATTTTTATTTTCAGCGTCAGATGACGGACTATTTCAGATATTCACCGCTACGCAGGGCTTCAATACGCTTGTCCAGCGGCGGGTGGGTCATAAACAGCTCGCTCATGGATTTCGCTTTACCATTAATGCAGAACGCCATCATGCTGCTGGCTTCCTGCGGCTCATAGCTGGTTTTCAGACGCTGCAGGGCGGCAATCATCTTCTCGCGGCCCACCAGGCGCGCCGAGCCGGCATCAGCATGGAACTCGCGATGACGAGAGAACCACATGGTGATAATGCTGGCCAGAATACCGAACACCAGCTCCAGCACCGTGGCGACGGCGAAGTAGATCAGCGGGTTGCCATTGCTGCTCTCGCCTTCATCTTCCCGGTTGCCGCCGAGGAAGCCGGCCGCAATCTGCGCGATAACGCGGGAGATAAAGATAACGAAGGTGTTTACCACCCCCTGGATCAGCGTCATGGTGACCATATCGCCATTGGCGATGTGGCTGATTTCATGGGCGATGACCGCTTCCGCTTCATCACGGCTCATGTTTTGCAACAGCCCGGTACTGACGGCGACCAGCGAGGCGTCGCGACGCGCGCCGGTAGCGAAGGCGTTGATGTCAGGGGCGTGATAGATAGCCACCTGCGGCATGGCAATGCCCGCCTGCTGCGCCTGCTGCGCAACGGTGTTCATCAGCCAGCGTTCCGTTTCGTTGCGCGGCTGCTCGATCACTTCCCCACCCACAGACTTCAGCGCCATCCATTTCGACATCATCAGCGAAACGATAGAACCACCGAAGCCGAACAGCAGGGCCATAATCAACAGACCGGTCATGCTGCTGGATTGGATCCCCGTGAGGCTTAACACCAGCCCGAACACGACCATCACTGCCAGGTTCGTCAGCAGGAAAAGCGCGATTCGCATCATAATTTTCTTTTTACCTCAATTTAACAAAACGCACTATGCGATTACCCACATCGTATGGGTCAGGCTGCAATTTTCAACCATCAGCCCCCGCTAAGTCACGATAAAAACACAACTTTACATTTTGTAGCATCTTGCTGACAGCGGCAGAGCAGGTTGACATTTTGTTAGATGAGCTGAATGGCGATGACCGAGCGCATAAAAAAACGGGCACCTCTCAGGGTGCCCGTTGGCGACTTATTGGCTGGCCGGCGGTTCCACCGCCGGGCGCGCTTTTTCGAGATGCGCCAGGTCTACCGCGATATGGACCGTTTCATCAAGATACGGATCCGGCTCCTGGTAATCCTTCGGCAGATCGTCCAGTTTTTTCAGCGGCGGTTTGCCTTCGCGTTTCAGGCGATCGTTAATCCTCGCCAGACGAATCGCATCATCCTCTTCGTTCTCTTTTTCACGCTGCGCGTAGTTCAGAGAGACGATGTTACGCTTGTCCTTCATCGCGTTATAACGGGCAATATCCTTCACGATGTACTGGAACTCAGGATCCTGGGCAATACGCTCGTCGTGGCGCTTGAGCAGTTCCGGTCCAAACGGGGCGAGGTCCCCGGACTTCACGTAGGTGGCCGCGTTGATGCTATCCCACGGCAGCGCGTTGTCTTCATACTGCTCGCCGGTTTCGCGATCTTCATTTCCGGTTGGCATCATGATATCCGGCGTTACGCCTTTGCGCTGAGTACTGCCGCCGTTAATGCGGTAGAACTTCTGGATGGTGTACTGAACGGAACCTAACGCCGGCCAGTCCGGACGCAGCATCTGATCGTAGATACGATTCAACGAGCGATACTGCTGTACGGTACCTTTACCGAAGGTCGGCTCGCCAACGATCAGCGCGCGGCCATAATCCTGCATTGCGGCGGCAAAGATCTCAGACGCTGAGGCGCTAAAGCGGTCAACCAGCACCACCAGCGGCCCTTTGTAATAGACTACGCCATCGTTATCGCTGTCTTCGCGCACCTTGCCATTGTTATCCCGCACCTGCACCACCGGGCCGGACGGAATAAACAGCCCCGAGAGCGATACCGCTTCGGTCAGCGCCCCGCCGCCGTTGCTGCGCAGATCGATAACCACGCTGCTGACGTTCTGTTTTTCCAGCTTCTGCAGCTGCACTTTCACATCATCGGTCAGGCCGACGTAAAAGCCCGGGATATCCAGCACGCCGACTTTTTCTTTACCGACGGTTTTCACCGACATCTTCACCGCGCGGTCTTCCAGACGGATGCGTTCGCGGGTCAGGGTGACGATACGCGTCTTGGCCCCTTTGCCGGCCGGCAGGATCTCAAGGCGAACCTTGCTGCCCTTCGGCCCTTTAATCAGCGCCACGACGTCATCCAGACGCCAGCCAATGACATCGACCATCGACTTCCCGGTCTGGCCGACGCCGACAATGCGGTCGCCGACGCTGATCGCTTTGCTCTTCGCAGCCGGACCACCCGCCACCAGCGAATTAATGACCGTGTAGTCATCATCCATCTGCAGCACAGCGCCGATCCCTTCGAGTGAGAGACTCATCTCGGTGTTGAACTGCTCGGTATTGCGCGGCGACAGATAGTTGGTGTGCGGGTCGATTTCGCGGGCGAAGGCGGTCATCGCCAGCGAGAAGACATCTTCGCTGTTGGTTTGCGCCAGACGACGGATAGCGAACTTATAGCGACGGGTTAAGGTGTCGCGGATCTCTTTATCGTCTTTCCCCGCCAGCTTCAGGCTTAACTGGTCAAATTTCACCTTGGCGTCCCACAGCTTGTTCAGCTCGGCCTCGTCTTTCGGCCACGGCGCTTTGGAGCGGTCAAGGTTGAAATTATCGTTGCCGGTAAAGTCCATCGGACGTTCCAGCACCTTCAGCGCATACTGATAGCGCTCGAAGCGGCGCTGCTGCGCCAGGTTGTAGAGGTCATAGAAGACGTCCAGTTTCCCGGTGCGCAGTTCGTCGCCGATTTGGTCTTTTTTCGCCGCGAACTTCGCCACATCGCTGGCCAGCAGCACATTATGGCTGTAATCCAGCAGGTTCAGATAACGGTCAAAAATCTTTGCCGAGAAGGCGTTGTCGAGATCGAACTGACGGTAGTGAGAGCGGGTAAAGCGCGATGTCACGCGCTCGCTCACCGTCGCGTGCTGCGGCTCTTCTTTCAGCACGGGGATTTGATCTGCCCGGGTTATTTCATCAACAGCGAACGCATGGCCTGCTATTGCCAGCAGGCCCGCAAGCGCGGTGATTTTAAAAAATGTGTTCATGCCTGGCCCGGCCTCCGTTTCAGAACACCAGGTGTTCTGCGCGTACAATCATTGACATACCAGAAGTCAGCTGTACACGAACGCCATCTTTGGTGATTTCCACAACGGTGGCGTCCATTGCGTTATTGCCTGCTTTTACCTTCAGCGCCTGGCCGACGGTCAGAACGGAAACATCCGATACCGGAGTAAGACGCTCTTCACGCGGAGCTTTGGCTGCAACAGGACGCGGTTTACGCTGTTCAGCACCCTCTTTACGACGCGGCTGCTGAGGACGCGGTTTACGCTCGCGGCGAACGCCTTCATCCGGCTGGCCTGCAGCGGCAGCGGCTTCGCGTTTTTTCGCCTGCTGGGCAGCGCGCTGCGCCTGAACGCGAGCTTTCGCTTCTTCCAGCTGCTGACGCGCATGGGCAATGTGCTGCTCTTCCAGTTCGCCGCACGGGTTGCCGTCCAGGTCAACGCGGATAGCGCCGGCTTTTACGCCGTAGAGATAGCGCCAGCTCGAGGTATAGAGACGTAATGCAGCGCGAAGCTGGGTTTTGCTGAGATTCATCTCACCACCCACTCGCTCAACGAGATCCTGAAAAATTCCGATTTTCAGGGGGCGCGCTTCGCCTTCAGCGCTGAAGCACTGAGGGAAACGTTCGGCCAGAAAGGCGATAACTTCTTTACTGCTATTCAACTTAGGTTGATTTTCCATGAAATTTCCTGATTACAACGGACGTAGCCAACAAGCCGCAGGCATGAACAGGCGACATTATAATGACGTCCTCGCTAAATGCTACGTTATCCGTTGATTATCCCACGACACGGGTAAAGATTTTTTGATAATCAGTGGCCGCGATGAGTTTTTCCAGATGCTCGACCAGCGTGCGCAACCCCTGCTCATCTTCAGCAGTGAAGCGGCCGTAAGCCGGACTGTCGATATCCAGCACGCCAATAATCTGGTCGTTCACGCGCAGGGGGAAGACAATTTCCGAATTACTGGCGGCATCGCAGGCGATGTGGCCGTCAAACGCGTGGACGTCCTCGACGCGCTGCACCTGGGCTTGCGCCACCGCCGCGCCGCATACGCCGCGCCCGACCGGGATCCGCACGCAGGCCAGTTTGCCCTGGAACGGCCCCAGCACCAGGGTATCGCCTTCCAGAAGATAGAAACCGGCCCAGTTGACCTCGCCCAGTCGTTCAAACAGCAGCGCGCTGGTATTGGCGATCATCGCCAGGAAACTGGTTTCACCTGCCATTAATGCCTGGAAATCGCGGTTCAAATCCGCGTAAAATTCTGTTTTGCTCATTATATCTTCACTTGGTTGTCTTACTGCCTGATACGTACAGCCTACTAAAATAAGCATTAAATGCGCTTGGGCTCAAGATGAATTCATTCATAGGTTAAGATAGTGGGATACATTCATTCCTGTACGTATTAAATGCCGATAAAAACATCCACCCTTAAGCCTGCGAATAAGATGGTCGTGCATGCCGTGAGCACACCGCTTCCCTATGCGCATTATCAGCGCTGTACGCAGTGTGACATGCTCTTTCGCTTACCAGTGCTTAAACGCAACCAAAGCGCCTGGTGTCCGCGCTGTAACGCGAAGGTGCGCGATGGCCGGGACTGGTCGTTGACCCGTCTGGGCAGCATGGCCCTGGCGATGCTGCTGTTAATGCCCTTTGCCTGGTCCGAACCCCTGCTGCGCCTTCACCTGCTGGGGGTTCGCATTGACGCCAACGTCCTGCATGGAATTTGGCAGATGACCGCGCAGGGCGATCCGCTTACCGCCGCGATGGTGCTGTTTTGCGCGGTGGTCGCCCCGGTGCTGCTGGTGGTTTCGATTAGCTATCTGTGGCTGGGCAACGTGCTGGGGATGAACCTGCGTCCGGTGCTGCTAATGCTCGGTAAGCTCAAGGAGTGGGTCATGCTGGATATCTATCTGGTGGGCATCGGCGTCGCCTCCATCAAGGTGCAGGATTACGCCTTTCTGCAGCCCGGCATCGGCCTCGTGGCATTTATCTCCCTGACGCTGCTGAGCATCCTGACGCTTATCCATATGAACGTCGAAGAGCTGTGGGAGCGATTCTATCCCGAACGGCCGGCGACCCGCGCCGATAACAATCTGCAGGTTTGCACCGGCTGCCACTACACCGGCTACCGCGACGCCCGCGGCCGCTGCCGGCGCTGCCACACGCCGCTGCACCATCGCCGACCGCAGAGCCTGCAGCGCAGCTGGGCGGCGCTGATTGCCTCGCTGATTTTGCTCTTACCGGCCAACCTGCTGCCGATCTCCATCATTTACGTTAACGGCGCGCGCCAGGAAGACACCATCCTCTCCGGGATCATCTCCCTCGCCAGCAGCAATATCGCCATCGCCGGCGTGGTATTTATCGCCAGTATTTTGGTGCCATTCACCAAAGTTATAGTGTTATTTACCCTGCTGCTCAGCATACAATTCAAATGCGAGCAGGGGCTGCGCACCCGCATCCTGCTGCTGCGGCTGATAACCTGGATTGGCCGCTGGTCGATGCTGGATCTGTTTGTTATCTCACTCACCATGTCGCTAATCAATCGCGATCAGCTCCTCGCCTTTACGATGGGGCCGGCCGCGGTTTACTTCGGTGGCGCGGTAATTTTAACTATTCTTGCAGTTGAATGGCTGGACAGCCGCTTACTTTGGGACGCACATGAGTCAGGAAACGCCCGCTTCGCAGACTGAAGCCAGAATAAAAACCAAACGTCGTATCTCGCCATTCTGGCTGCTGCCGGTCATCGCGCTGCTGATTGCCGCCTGGCTCATCTGGACCAGCTTTGACGACCGTGGATCGACGATCACTATCGATTTCCAGTCTGCTAACGGCATCGTGCCGGGGCGGACGCCTATCCGCTATCAGGGGGTGGAAGTCGGTACCGTCCAGGACATTAGTCTCAGTAAAGACCTGAGTAAAATTGAAGTTTCCGCCAGCATCAAACGCGATATGAAAGAGGCGCTGCGCAAAGATACGCAGTTCTGGCTGGTGACGCCGAAAGCCTCTCTGGCCGGCGTGTCAGGACTGGATGCCCTGGTGGGTGGGAACTACATCGGCATGATGCCGGGCAAGGGCGAACCCGAAGATCACTTCGTCGCCCTCGACACCCAGCCCAAATACCGCATCAACAACGGCGAGCTGATGATCCACCTGCAGGCGCCCGACCTTGGCTCTCTGAGCAGCGGCTCGCTGGTCTACTTCCGTAAGATCCCGGTCGGGCGGGTGTATGACTTCACGCTGAATGACAATAACCAGGGGGTCACCATTGATGTGCTGATCGAGCGCCGGTTTACCAACCTGGTGAAAAAAGGCAGCCGTTTCTGGAACGTCTCCGGGATCAAAGCCGACGTCGGCCTGAGCGGGGCCAAAGTGCAGCTGGAGAACCTTTCCGCGCTGGTGAACGGCGCCATCGCCTTTGACTCCCCTGCCGATTCGCAGGTCGCGTCGCAAAACGATGACTATCATCTGTACGAAGACCTGGCGCACAGTCAGCGCGGGGTGGTGGTGACCCTCGACCTGCCGGACGGCGACGGCCTGAAAGCGGGCTCGACGCCGCTGATGTATCAGGGGCTGGAAGTGGGCCAGTTAAGCAAACTGAATCTTAACCCTGGCGGCAAAGTCACGGGCGAGATGACCGTCGACCCGAGCGTGGTGACCCTGCTGCGGGAGAAAACGCTGATTCAGATGAAGAAGCCGAAGATCTCCCTTGATAACCCCAGCGTCAGCGCCCTGCTCACCGGCAATACCTTTGAGCTGGTGCCCGGCGAAGGCGAACCGCGTAATCACTTCTCCGTCATGCCAGCGGATAAAGCGCTGCTGGAGGAGCCCAATGTCGCCACCGTCACCCTTTCGGCGCCGGAGAGCTACGGGATCGACGGCGGCCAGCCGCTGGTGCTGCACGGGGTGAAAGTCGGCCAGGTGCTGGAGCGCAAGCTGACGGCCAAAGGGGTGACCTTCCAGGTGGCGATTGCCCCGGAATACCGCGATCTGATTCGCGGCGACAGCAAGTTTGTGGTGAACAGTCGTCTGGACGTCAAAGTGGGGCTCGATGGCGTGCAGGTGCTGGGCGCCAGCGCCAGCGAATGGGTGAACGGCGGGATCCGGGTGATCCCGGGTGAAAAAGGCGAAATGCAGAGCAGCTATCCGCTGTATGCCAACCTCGAAAAGGCGCAGGAAAACAGCCTGAGCGAAGTGCCGACCACCACCCTGAGCCTCTCCGCTGAGACGCTGCCTGACGTTCAGGCTGGCTCGGTGGTGCTGTATCGTAAATTCGCCGTCGGCGAGATCATCGCCGTCAAACCGCGCAAAGACGCTTTCGATATCGATCTGCATATCAAGCCGGAGTACCGCTACCTGCTGACCAACAACAGCGTCTTCTGGGCGGAAGGGGGTGCGAAGGTCAAACTTGACGGCAACGGGCTCACCGTTCAGGCCTCGCCGCTGGCCCGCGCCATTAAAGGAGCGATCAGTTTCGATAACCTCAACGGCAGCAGCGCCAACGCGCGGCTGAATAATAAACGCATCCTTTACGCTTCTGAAACGGCGGCGCGCGCCGTGGGCGGCCAGATCACCCTGCACGCGTTTGACGCTGGGAAGATGGCGGCCGGGATGCCGATTCGCTATCTCGGCATCGATATCGGTCAGATCCAGTCCCTGGAGCTGATCACCGCCAAAAACGAAGTGCAGGCGAAAGCCGTGCTTTACCCGGAATACGTCGGCACGTTTGCCCGCGCCGGGACTCGCTTCTCGGTGATCACCCCGCAGATCTCCGCGGCAGGCGTGGAGCATCTCGACACCCTGTTCCAGTCCTATATTAACGTTGAGCCTGGACGCGGCCCGGCGCGTCGCGACTTTGAGATTCAGGATACGACGATCAGCGACTCGCGCTATATCGACGGTCTGAATATCGTGGTGGAAGCGCCGGAGGCCGGATCGCTTGGCATCGGTACGCCGGTGCTGTTCCGCGGTCTGGAAGTCGGGACGGTGACCGGTCTGTCGCTGGGATCGATGTCTGACCGGGTCATGGTTAAGATGCGCATCAGCAAGCGCTACCAGTACCTGGTGCGCAATAACTCGGTGTTCTGGCTGGCCTCAGGTTACAGCCTCGACTTCGGCCTGGTTGGCGGCGTGGTGAAAACCGGGACCTTCAATCAGTTTATCCGCGGCGGGATCGCCTTTGCCACGCCGCCGGGTACGCCGCTGGCGCCGAAGGCCCAGGACGGCAAGCACTTCCTGCTGCTGGAGAGCGAGCCGAAAGAGTGGCGGGAATGGGGCACCGCCCTGCCGCAGTAATCCTCACCTCCCCTTCTCCCGCCCCGGCAAACGCCGGCGGCGGGCAGACGACAAACCGCACGCCCCGGTGTCCTGCACCGGGGCGTTTGTGCTAAACTGCGCACCCTTTTTTTCTGTGGTGCGCTGCCCGTGGCCGAAAATACTGTCTATTTCCCTGAAGCGTTTCTCGCTCAAATGCGCGCGGCAATGCCGGCGCACCTCTCTTTCGACGACTTTATCGCCGCCTGTCAGCGCCCGCTACGCCGTAGTATTCGCGTCAATACGCTGAAAATTAGCGTCGATGATTTCCTCTCTCTGGTCGCGCCCTATGGCTGGCAGCTGACGCCGGTCCCCTGGTGTGAGGAGGGATTCTGGATCGAGCGGGACGACGATGCGCTGCCGCTGGGCAGCACCGCCGAACACCTCAGCGGGCTGTTCTATATTCAGGAAGCAAGCTCAATGCTGCCGGTCGCCGCCCTGTTCGCCGACAACCCGCAGCCTGAACGGGTCATGGACGTTGCCGCCGCCCCGGGGTCGAAAACCACCCAGATCGCCGCCCGGATGGGCAATGCGGGCGGCATCCTGGCGAATGAGTTCTCCGCCAGCCGGGTGAAAGTGCTGCATGCCAACATCAGCCGCTGCGGCATCAGCAACGTCGGCCTGACCCATTTCGACGGGCGGGTGTTCGGCGCGGCATTGCCCGAAGCCTTCGACGCCATTCTGCTTGATGCCCCCTGCTCCGGCGAAGGGGTGGTACGCAAAGATGCCGACGCGCTAAAAAACTGGTCGCCGGAGAGCAACCTCGACATCGCCGCCACCCAGCGCGAGCTTATCGACAGCGCTTTCCATGCTCTGCGCCCTGGCGGGACGCTGGTCTATTCGACCTGCACCCTGAACCGCGAAGAAAATCAGTCAGTCATACACTGGCTGCTGTCCCGTTACCCGCAGGCGGTAGAGATCCAGCCGCTGGGAGCGCTGTTTCCCGGCGCGGCCGATGCCTTAACCGCGGAGGGATTTCTGCATGTCTTCCCGCAGATCTACGATTGTGAAGGCTTCTTTGTCGCTCGCCTGCGCAAGACTGCGGCGATCGATCCGCTCCCGGCGCCGGGCTATAAGGTCGGCAAATTCCCGTTTGTGCCGCTGAAGGGCCGGGAAGCCGCCGCGGCAACCGCCGCCGCCCGCGCTGTCGGCCTGGAATGGGACGCGAGCCACACGCTGTGGCAACGAGATAAAGAGCTGTGGCTGTTTCCGCAGTCTATGGAACCTCTGTTTGGTCGGGTGCGATTTTCGCGCATTGGCGTGCGCCTGGCGGAGCTGCACAATAAGGGTTATCGCTGGCAGCATGAGGCGGTTATCGCCTTTGCCGCGCCGCAGCGCGCCTTCGAGCTGACGCTGGAGGAGGCGGAGGCGTGGTATCGCGGACGCGACGTCTATCCGCAAACCCCGCCAGCGCAGGACGAAGCCATTGTGACCTTCCAGGGCGTGCCGCTGGGCCTGGCCAAGCGCGTCGGCTCCCGTCTGAAGAACAGTTATCCGCGCGAGCTGGTACGCGATGGGAAACTTTTTGCCGGCAAGGTGTGACACCGCGCAAAAAATACGCACTTTTTGACTGGCGGTTTTCCCCCCATTGACTACGCTGAAAAATGACGGCCGCAACTGGTCGTACCACAACTCAGCTGAAAAATGGGGTGAAGCGATGAGTAAAACCAATGTCCGCATCGGCGCGTTTGAGATAGACGATGCCGAACTGCATGGTGAACATCAGGGTGAGCGAACGTTAAGCATTCCCTGCAAATCCGATCCAGATTTATGTATGCAGCTTGACGCCTGGGATGCCGATACCAGCGTTCCCGCGATTCTCAATGGTGAACATTCCGTCCTCTACCGTAAACATTACGACCGCCAGTCCGATGCCTGGGTCATGCGCCTTGCCTGACACCAATGAACCCGTCGCCTGAGACGGGTTATTTATTTCCCCGTCCCGCCGTCATCCCCTACACTAAATAGTATGTGCCCCCGGACATGAGGCCAGGATGTTTGCCTTAGTGTTGTTTATTTGCTATCTGGATGGCGGCTGCGAGGACATTGTGGTTGACGTCTACCGCGAGGAAACGCAGTGCCTGGTGGCGATGGAAGATCAGCGGATCCGCCACGGCGGCTGCTACCCGATAGAAGATTTTATTGACGGCTTCTGGCAACCCGCCAGCGAATACAGTGACTTTTAGCCTGCCGACTGCAGCGCCACCAGGGTCAGCGTGCCGCCGAACACGGCGCCGGTGTCAATATAGTGTTGATTGTCGTAGTCACAACGCGCGCGAAGCGGCGTATGGCCAAACCAGAAATGGTCAGCCCCGGCGATAGCGCCATGACGCCCTGCCAGATGTTCACTCAGACGATGGCGGCTCCACAGGACCCGCTGGGGATCCACCGGCTGCTGCCAGCGATAGACCGGCGCCGGATAATCGGCATGGGCGATCACATGCCGCGCCTTTGCGCACTCCACTTCAATAATCAACGGCAGCCGCTGACAGCGCGCCAGCAGCCGATCGACGTCAGCCCGCTGCCGCACGTTGCTCCGGGCGTACCAGTCGCCTCCGTTCATCTGCCAGAGCGTCATATCTCCGCTCTCCAGCGCCTCCAGCGCCATCTGCTCATGATTCCCGCGCACGGCCCTGAACCAGCGGCTGCGCAACAGGCCGAGACAGTCAGCGCTTTGCGGCCCGCGATCGATCAGATCGCCAACCGAGATCAGCAGATCGGCCCAGGGATCAAAGCGCAGCCGGCGCAGGCGCTCCATCAGCAGCGCAAAGCAGCCATGCAGATCGCCCATCAGCCAGATATTACGCCATTCACTGCCATTAATACGCTGATACATATAATTACCTCTCTGCCGTAATTATAGGTAATTCCAGCTTACAGCCGCTGTTTTTTATTTACACCTCAATCGATTTTAAACAAACGGCAAATATAGTCGGCCAGAGCATTAAGCTTATCAGTGCCTCGCTTTAAAATAGCAGGAAATAACAACGAGGTGTTTATCGTGACAGACAATAGCCTGCATTCATCCAGCGTGCTTACGCCGCGCTCGCATCTCATTGCCGATCTGGTGATGGGCAGATTAACACCCGCACCTATCTGGCGGCAGAAAAATTACCGCTTTAAGTTTCTACTGCGCACGGCGTTATTTTATAGCCCTACCAAAGCGATGCTGGAGGCGCTGAGCGCTCGTGACGATTTTAACCAGCTGCTGACGGCGCAGGCGACGCTGCCGGGGAAAGTGCACCGTCAATATCTGACGCGCGATCTCAACGCCTGGCAGCGGGCGATGGCGGTCATAAGCCATTATCGCTATGTCGATACCCTGCGCGGGTCGCGGCTGGCGCATGCCATGACCGCGGTGTGCGAGGTCCCGTTGCTGACGCTCAATGGAAAAGATGAACGCCAGTTTACCCTCTCGGCCTCTTCGGCCGGGAAGGCCGAGCGTGAGGGTGAAACCACCCTATGGCTGCGCGACAGCGACCATACCCTGCTGGCCAGCGCGACCTTCAGCGTGACCCGGGAGGGCGACGCCTGGCAGCTGGTCATCGGCGGTTTACAGGGACCGCGACGCCACGTTTCTCATGAGGTGATCAAGCAGGCGACCCGCGCCTGCTACGGTCTGTTCCCGAAGCGCCTGCTGCTGGAGTTTATCTGGCTGCTGGCCGCTCGCAGCCATATCGCGGCGATTTACGGCGTCAGCGATAACGGCCATGTGTTCCGCGCCCTGCGCTATCGCCTGAGCAAGGGGCGCCATTTCCACGCCAGCTATGACGAGTTCTGGCAATCCATCGACGGCAAGCCGGAAAGCCTCTGGCGCTGGCAGCTACCGCTGCGTCTGGAAAGAAAACCGCTGGAGAGCATCGCCAGTAAAAAACGGGCCGAATACCGGCGTCGATTCCAACTGCTGGATCAGCTGGCGGAGCAGGTGGCAATATTGACGCAGCCGCTGCCGGGCATGTAAATTTCGCGACCAGCGACGCCCCGTTACGCGGCGTTTGCTTATTATGTTCTTATTTCGCTACTATCATGGTCCCGCAGGCCATTGGATAGTCGTTAGCATGATGAGTAAAACCGAAATTTTTCTGCTGATTATTCTGGCGGTCGTGCTGCTGGGCAGCATATGGTTTATTTTCAGCGATGAAATTTGGCTTTTACTCTGCTATCTGGAGAGTCAGATATTTCCCACCTTTAGCGTTCCGGAATAATACTGTTTGCCCGAAACTACGCCCCTGAATATTATTTGCCGCCATTTCGTGGGGCGCGGACGACTAATCGCATGAATTGCCAAATCAATAAGGTTTTGTTTATTCTATTTATCATACAAATAGGTATACTAGCAGACTTCCGATGTTGGCCCGCCAGTTAACCTGCACGCCGGGCCTGTTTAGGTGCAGGTTTTTTCTTTTCCTCTCCCCTCGCTTACGGTTCCGCCTTCCTCATATCGTTCTTCCGCAGGATGCAATTTGTGTGTAAATGAATTGTGTATGCTAAAAACGGTGTGCTATAACGGGACATCCAGAGGCCAGCCTGGTGATTGACTGACAGGATGTCGCTGGTCATCGCGAAAGCAGACAGATTAAGATAAAAAGAGACCGAATACGATTCCTGTATTCGGTCCAGGGAAATGGCTCTTGGGAGAGAGCCGTGCGCTAAAAGTTGGCATTAATGCAGGCTAAGTCGCCTTGCACTATAAGAATAGTTTAACGCGTCAGCTTTTCCAGTCTGCGGCCAATGTGGCCGAATAATTCCTGGAAAAGAGGGCGCTGTTAGCGAAAAAACCGCCACTGCCGTTGTCCGGCAAGGGCGGTTTTTTTTATGTCATTACAGCGAGATAGCGCGAAAATCTAGCAGAGCTTCTGCGCGCGCTCGATAAACGGCGCGAGGCTCATTTTTTGCCCAGGGTGCTGCGGATCGTCGATCTGGATCACCGAGATCGGCTGGGCAGTGGTTTTGCCGGCTTTGACCTGCTGCTCAGCCACCTCATTGAGCGGATACTGGACCAGGGTGCTCGGGTTGATAGCGTAGAGGGCATTGCCCGGACGACAGGTCAACATCACCTCTTCACGGTTGAACGCCCAGCTCTCCTTTCCTACCTCAAAGCGGCTCACGGTGATAATTTGCGGCGCCGCCAGAGCAGCGCCGGAGCTTGCCAGTAACAACATGGTCAGAACAATTTTTTTCATGATTTTGCCAGTTAATTCAATAAGGTTCCCAGGTGGCAAACAGGCTGACGGCCAGCAGCGCCAGCGCGCCCAGCCCTATCTCGGCCTGCGTTGTTCGCAGGATCAGGCTTTCCGCCCGCGAACCGCTTGCCGACATGCGCGGTACCAGAACATACCTGTTCACTAACGCAATTACCACCATCCCGGCCACCAGCGCACATTTGATCAACAGCAGGCGTCCCCAGGGCGATGCGCCAATCAATCCTCCCTGGATCAACAGCGCATTGATCGCCCCGCTGGCAAGGGTGCCGGCGACGGCCAGATGCCCGTAGCGTGAAAAGCGCGCCATGGTATAGACCGCGGCCTGCCGCCAGCGCCCCTGCGCCAGGCGCAGGCAATAGATAAAGGGCAACAGGCCGCCGAACCAGCTGGCGACGCAGAAGAGGTGGACAGCATGATTAGTCCGCTGCAGGGCGCCGAGTAAACCATCATGCATGGCGGCATGCCCTACCCCAGCGGAAAGCAGCAGCTGGGCCGCCAGCAGGGCCACCAGCTGGCGGCCCAGCTGGCGGGGACGGATCCACACCACGGCGAGGGCGATCCACGCCAGCAGGATCTGCCAGATCCACACCCCGCCGAAGCGGGTACCCGCCACCGCCTGCCAGACGGCGGGTTGCCAGACATCCGCCCAGCCCTCGCCCATCATCCCCCCCTGCAGCAGATACAGCGCCAGGGTAGAGAGCGCGCCGATCAGCAGCAGCGGGCGCAACAGCGGATAGAAGCGCAGCATCAGTACGCGTCGCAGCGGCACCGGCGCCCACCAGGCGCCATACAGCACGCAGCCAAAAGCCAGCATCAGGGCGATAAAATGCCCAAAACGCAGGGTAATATAGAGCCCGGTCAGCATCGCTTACTTCACGCTAAAGGTGTATTGCCCTTTGGTTTTATGGCCATCCACTGAAACTACATGCCATGCCACAGTGTATTCTCCCGGCCGCAGGGTTTCCGCCACAGGCACGGTGACCTGGGTGGGGTTGTCGGCGCTGCGGGTCAGTTTGCCGGTGGCCACCGCATGCTGCTGCGGACCGGTGACGGACACCCCGCTGAACGCGGGTTCAATGCCTTCGGAGAAACTGAGCGTCAGCGTCTGCGGAGAAGCCGCCAGCTGCGCACCGGCGGCGGGGATCTGCTGCTGCAGGTGAGCGTGGGCGAGCGCGCCCGTCGCGGTTAATAGTCCGGCAAACGCAACGGAGAGGCGCATCGCGCGTCCAGCAAGAAGTCGCATATTTGTCATTCCCTTTTGTTATGTCTGTAGCACAGAGAATAACCCTGTATAATGGCAGAGTCGAGCCGGGCGTCAGGCCCTGACCGGGTTTACAAGCAGAGTGGAGTGTATGATGGAAAGAAATCTGGCCAAAATTTCGCAAGATGAGATGGATAAAGTCAACGTCGATCTCGCCGCCGCCGGCGTCGCCTTTAAAGAGCGGTATAATATGCCGGTGGTCGCTGATTTGGTCGAGCGTGAACAGCCCGCCCATCTGCGCGACTGGTTCCGCGAACGACTGATCGCCCATCGGCTGGCCTCCGTCTCGCTGTCCCGCCTGCCCTGGGAGCCGAAACAGAAATAATGCCTACTTCCCCCCTCGCCGTCGGTTGGCAAGCCTGGCCAATTGCTTTACGCTTATTGTTTTGCTCTGGAGCGAGCCATGCTGCGCGTCATTGATACCGAAACCTGCGGACTGCAGGGGGGCATCGTTGAAGTCGCCTCGGTCGACATTGTCGACGGGCAGATCACCAATCCCATGAGTCATCTGGTGCGTCCTGACCGCCCCATCAGCCCGCAGGCGATGGCTATCCACCGAATTACCGAAGAGATGGTCGCCGATAAGCCGTGGATTGAGGAGATTATTCCGCACTATCATGGCAGCCCGTGGTATGTCGCGCATAACGCCAGCTTCGATCGTCGGGTGTTACCGGAGATGCATGGCGAGTGGATCTGTACCATGAAGCTGGCCCGCCGGCTGTGGCCGGGGATCAAATACAGCAATATGGGGCTCTATAAATCACGTAAGCTGAACGTGGCCACGCCGCCGGGGCTGCATCACCACCGGGCGCTGTATGACTGCTATATCACCGCTGCGCTGCTGCTGGATATCATCAACGTTTCCGGCTGGACGCCTGACGAAATGGCCGATATCACCGGTCGGCCGGCGCTGCTCACCACCTTCACCTTCGGCAAATACCGCGGTAAAGCCGTCGCCGAGATTGCTGAAAACGATCCAGGCTATCTGCGCTGGTTATTCAACAATCTCGACCGCATGAGCCCCGAGCTGCGCCTCACGCTTAAGCATTACCTCGGGGAATAGCCCCTACACTGCCGCTTTCCCCGGCAGTGTCCCCTGCGCCAGGGCGATGAAAAAGGCGTACTCCAGCGCCACTCCCTCATAGCTTTTAAAGCGCCCGGATTTTCCGCCATGGCCGGAGTCCATATCGGTGCAGAGCAGCAGCAGGTTATCGTCGGTTTTCAGTTCACGCAGTTTCGCCACCCACTTCGCCGGCTCCCAGTATTGCACCTGGGAATCGTGCAGCCCGGTGGTCACCAGCATATGCGGATACGCCTGCGCCTTCACGCCGTCGTAGGGGCTGTAGCTTTTCATGTAGTGGTAATAGGTTTCATCCTGCGGGTTCCCCCACTCTTCAAATTCGCCGGTCGTCAGCGGAATGGTCTCATCCAGCATGGTGGTCACCACGTCGACGAACGGCACCTGAGCTATTACGCCGTGGAACAGCTCTGGACGCTCGTTAACGGCCACCCCCATCAGCATCCCGCCGGCGCTGCCGCCCATGCCATAGCAGAGCCGCGGGTCGCCGTACCCCTGGGCCAGCAGCCCGTCGCAGACGTCCAGATAGTCGTTGAAGGTATTTTTCTTACACAGGAATTTACCGTCCTCATACCATTGCTGGCCCAGCTCGCCGCCGCCGCGAACGTGGGCGATAGCGTAGACAAAGCCCCGGTTGAGCAGGCTCAGCCGGCTGGCGCTGAAATCGGCATCGATACTGTCGCCATACGAGCCATAACCATAGACCAGCAGCGGATTGCTCCCTTTACGAAAATGGTCGCGATGGTAGACCAGCGAGACCGGGACTTCGACGCCATCGCGGGCGGTCACCCACAGGTGCTCGCTCTGATAGCAGCGGGTGTCCAGCCCCTTCACCTCCTGCTGCTTGATCACCCGTCGTTCGCCGGTATCCATGTCCAGCTCAAACAGGGTGTCGGGCGTGGTCATCGAGGAGTAGCCGTAGCGCAGGCGCGACGTTTCAGGCTCCGGGTTATAGGCAAGCCAAGTGACATAGGCCGGATCGTCAAAGGCGATCCCTACCACCTCCCGGGTCCTGCGGTTAATCTGCCGCAAACTGGTCAGGCCGCGCTGACGCTCCTCGACGACCAGCCAGTCGGTAAACAGGGTAAATCCTTCGAGCATCACGTCGTGACGCGGCGGGATCAGCGTGGTCCACTGCTCTTCATCGCGCAGCACGGTACGGTAGAGGCCAAAATTCTTCCCCTCCCGGTTGGATCGCAGATAAAAAGCGTGCTGATAGTGATCGAGGCTATATTCATGATCTTTACGCCGCGGCAGGAAGCAGACCGGCTCGGCGTCTGGCAATTCGGCGTTGAGCAGCAGCACTTCGCTGGTGGTGGCGCTGGAGAGATAGATCACCACGAACTGCTGGGATGTGGTTTTATGCACGCTGACGTAGAAGGTCTCATCTTTTTCCTCATAGACCAGCGCGTCGCTCTGCGCCGGCGTCCCGACGGTGTGGCGCCAGACCTGATAAGGAAGCAGCGTGGTGGGATGTTTACGCACATACCACACAAAGCGTGAATCGTTGCTCCAGGCAAAGCCGGAGGTGACATTTTCCAGGGTCTCCGGATACCACTCGCCGTTGCTGAGGTCGCAAAAGCGCAGCCCGTACTGGCGGCGGGAGAGATAATCTTCCGCCACCGCCATCAGCTGGTTGTTGGGCGCAATGCCCAGCCCGCCCAGGGTGTAAAACTCGCTTTTCGCCGCCCGCTGGTTGGCATCAAGCAGGATCTCCCACTCGTCCCACTCCTCTTTCAGCACCGACTGGCGCTGGTAGATAGCGTATTCGCAGCCCGGCTCGTACACCTGACGATAGCGAAAGCCGTTTTTGCTGTAGGGGGCCGAGACTTCCCGCTGCGGAATGCGGTCGATAATCTCTTTCAGCAGACGCTCCTGCAGGCTGAGCTGCGAATCCATCACTTGCTTGCCGTAGGCGTTTTCCGCGTGCAGATATTCCAGCACATCAGGCCGCGCGCGTTCATCGTCGCGCAGCCAGTAATAGTTATCGATGCGTGTATCGCCATGCAAGGTCATGGCGTGAGGGATCCGTTTGGCTTTAGGTGGCATGTTATTCTTCTGCTGCTTTTTCGTGACACAAGAGCATTCAGGCCGCAGGGTGGCGCCTGAATGATGACGTGTCTATAAGGGTGGCAAAAGACGCGGGCGATGCAAGCGAAACGTGATAATTTAAACGCTTAGCGCCTGTTTTTGTGACTGGATATCCTGTTCGATGTCGGCCCGGACATCTTTTGGCAACGCCAGGGCCTCACCCAGGGCGTTGAGATAGCTGCGCTCCATAAAGTGGTCGATATCGATCACCGCGCAGCTGACGTAGTAGATCTCCAGCGCCTCCTGCGGGTCAACGATGCCCTCGGCGAGACGCTGCGGATCCAGCGGCTGAGCCAGCGCCTGGTCAATCAACACCCTGGCCTGAACGTCAATATTGGCCTCCCGAAGCTGGGCTTCAATCTTCGCCCGCTCGTGATCGTCGATATGCCCATCGCTTTTGGCGGCAAACACCAGGGCGGTGATCAGCCGCACGCTGCGCGGATCGACATCCGCCGGCGCCGCAGCCGTCTCTGGTGTCGGGGCGGGCGTGTTCTGAGCGCGCATTTTCTGCTGATACTTGTTCCACAACACAGTACCCGCTACTGCCCCACCGCCAGCCAGCAGCGCGCTGGTGCCATATTTCGCCAGCAGCTTGCGTGACGATTTGCTGGCCACCAACAGCCCTGCCAGCCCGCCGATGGCGCCGGGCAGCAGAGCGCTTCCTTTTGACGATTCGCCGGACGGCGACGCGCCCTGCTGTCCGAGCAGCGACTGCAGTTGATTTAGCCAGTTAGCCATGGTTTTCCTCTCAGGTGACAAACACTGTTATCAGCCTAAACGACGCGATGTCAGGAAATGTTAGATATGGCTAAAGATGCGCAAAGGTGCGCGCGGCGGCGGTACCGGGTTCAGCCGACCAGCCGACCAGCCGACCAACCGACCAACCGACCAGCCAGCCAGCCAGCCAGCCAGCCAGCCAGCCAGCCAGCCAGCCAGCCATCAGGCCGCTTTGGCTTTCCGCGTTTTGGCAGCCGGCGCGGCGGCATCTTCCGCCGGGGTAGCCTCTGCGTCCGTTGACGGCGCGGGCGCATCGTGCGCAGTCGCATCCTGCTCCGGCAGTTTGCCGGCGCGCAGGATATGCTGCAGCGCCTCTTTACGCTCCGCCAGCCACATCGCCATGGTATCGCGCTGGGCATCATCCATTTCCAGCGGCGATGCTACCAGCCAGTCATTCAGCACCTCTGCCAGATCGAGCATTTTGTCGTAAGCGTCGGCCTCTTTTTTGCTGGCAAAAGACATTTTTTCCTCACCTTCGCGGATCACCACATATTTAATTTCAACCGCCATGCTGCAGCCTCTTGATACTGTATTTTTATACAGTATAACAAATTTCCCTTCCGGACTCAACTCACGCGCGTAAAGACAGACGCAAACGTTTTCGTTTATAATCGACCGCATCTTTTTTTACTGCGGAAGAGAGTTATGACTGTATTAGGCACCGCGCTGCGCCCGGCAGCCACCAAAGTTATGCTGTTAGGCTCCGGCGAGCTGGGTAAAGAAGTCGCCATTGAATGTCAGCGCCTGGGCATTGAAACTATCGCCGTCGACCGCTACCCCGATGCCCCGGCGATGCAGGTCGCCCACCGCGCCCACGTCATCAATATGCTGCACGGCGAGAGCCTGCGCGCGCTGATCGAACAGGAAAAACCTGATTACATCGTGCCGGAGATCGAAGCTATCGCCACCGATACCCTGGTCGAACTGGAGCAGGCCGGGCAGAAAGTGGTCCCCACGGCGCGGGCAGCGAAGCTCACCATGAACCGCGAAGGCATTCGCCGTCTGGCGGCAGAAGAGCTGCAGCTCCCCACCTCCAGCTACCGTTTCGCCGACAGTGAAGACGTCTTCCGCGCGGCGGTCGCGGAGATCGGCTTGCCGTGCATCGTCAAACCGGTGATGAGCTCCTCCGGTAAAGGACAAAGCTTTATCCGCTCGGCTGACCAGCTCAGCGAAGCCTGGCGCTACGCCCAGCAGGGCGGCCGCGCCGGCGCCGGGCGGGTGATCGTCGAAGGGGTGGTGAATTTCGACTTTGAAATCACCCTGCTCACCGTCAGCGCCGTCGATGGCGTGCATTTCTGCGCCCCGGTCGGCCATCGTCAGGAAGATGGCGATTATCGTGAATCCTGGCAGCCGCAGCAGATGAGAGACCTGGCCCTTGAACGCGCTCAGGATATCGCCCGTAAGGTAGTGCTGGCGCTGGGGGGGCATGGCCTGTTCGGCGTGGAGCTGTTCGTTTGCGGCGACGAGGTGATCTTCAGCGAAGTCTCCCCGCGCCCGCACGACACCGGAATGGTGACGCTTATTTCGCAGGATCTCTCGGAATTCGCTCTGCACGTTCGCGCCTTTCTTGGGCTGCCCGTCGGCGCCATCCGCCAGTATGGCCCAGCCGCTTCCGCGGTGATCCTTCCGCAGCTGACCAGCCAGAACGTCAGCTTCGGCCAGCTGCAGTCGGCCGTCGGAGCTGGCCTGCAGCTGCGTCTGTTCGGCAAGCCGGAGATTGACGGCACCCGTCGTCTGGGGGTGACCCTCGCCGTCGCCGATTCAGTGGAAGAGGCCGTAGCGCGGGCTAAAACCGCCGCCGCGGCGGTTATCGTCGAAGGATAAATAATAAAAAAACCCGGTCGCGTTGCCGCTGACCGGGTTGTTGACCTTGAGGCGCGGTTTACTTCGCGCCTTCCACCGCTTCACGCGCCAGGGTGGTGATGCGATCGTAGTCGCCAGCTTCCAGGGCGTCGGCCGGCACCAGCCAGGAACCACCGATACACAGCACGCTGTTCAGCGCCAGGTAATCACGGTAGTTGGCCGGGGAGATACCGCCGGTCGGGCAGAAACGAATGTGACCGAACGGACCAGCAATCGCCTGCAGCGCTTTCACGCCGCCGTTGGCTTCCGCCGGGAAGAATTTAAACTCTTTCAGACCGTACTGCATGCCCAGCATCAGCTCGGAGACGGTGCTGATCCCCGGGATCAGCGGAATAGTGCCGTCTTCGGTCGCCGCTTTCAGCAGAGATTCGGTCAGTCCCGGGCTGATAGCGAACTGCGCGCCGGCTTCTGTTACCGCTTTCAGCTGCTCGACGTTGGTAACTGTGCCCGCGCCGACAATCGCGTCCGGCACTTCTTTAGCAATCGCGCGGATCGCCTCCAGGGCGCACTCGGTGCGCAGAGTCACTTCCAGGACGCGCACGCCGCCCGCGACCAGCGCTTTCGCCATCGGTACCGCGTGTTCCAGCTTTTTCACTACGATAACCGGGACAACCGGACCGGAGGTGAGGATTGCTTCTGCTGTTGTTTTCCAGTTTTTCATCAGGATTTTCTCTCGCCAGATCTAGAAATTAAATCGTCTTAAAAAGTGATGCAGGTTGCGCCCTGCTCCGCGCCAGAGAGCTTCTCACGCAGCGCCCCAAACATCTCCCGACCGGTTCCTACGCGCGACGCGCTGAGGTCAGGGATATGCGGCTGACGCGCCGCCAGTTCGGCATCGTCCACCAGCAGCGTCAGTTCCCCCGTCTGCCCGTTCACGCGAATAAGATCGCCATCGCGCACTTTCGCCAGCAACCCACCATCATAGGCTTCAGGCGTGACATGGATGGCTGACGGGACTTTACCGGAGGCGCCAGAGAGTCGGCCATCGGTCACCAGCGCTATTTTGAAACGGCGGTCCAATAATACACCAAGTGGCGGCATAAGTTTATGTAATTCTGGCATCCCGTTCGCTTTTGGCCCCTGATGGCGGACCACCACCACGCAGTCTTTGTCCAGCAGACCCGCTTCAAAGGCCGGCAACACGTCGTGCTGGCTCTCGAACACCACCGCCGGCGCTTCAATCACCTGGTTCTCTACCGGGACTGCCGAGGTTTTCATGACCGCACGGCCGAGGTTACCGCTCAGCACCTTGGTGCCGCCGTGACGGGAGAACGGTTTCTCGAAAGTCGCGATGACCTGATCGTCAAGCGGCGCCGTCGCGCCTTCCCGCCAGTCCAGCTCGCCGTTGTTGAGCCACGGCTCGAGGGTGTAGCGCGACAGGCCGAAGCCGGCGACGGTGTGAACGTCCTCATGCAGCAGGCCGCCTTTCAGCAGCTCGCGCACCAGAACCGGAACGCCGCCCGCCGCCTGGAAATGGTTGATATCCGCCGGGCCGTTGGGGTAGAGGCGCGCCAGCAGCGGCACCACGTCTGACAGGTCGGAGAAATCATCCCAGTTAATGATGATGCCCGCCGCGCGGGCCATCGCCACCAGGTGCATGGTGTGGTTGGTGGAACCGCCGGTCGCCAGCAGCGCCACAATGCCGTTGACCACCACTTTTTCGTCAAACATTTTGCCCAACGGCATCCACTCGTTGCCATTGCCGGTCATGCGGGTGACCTGGCGCGCGGCGGCAGCGGTCAGCGCTTCCCGCAGCGGGGCATCCGGATGGACGAAGGACGATCCCGGCAGCTGCATGCCCATAAACTCCACCACCATCTGGTTGGTGTTCGCCGTACCGTAGAACGTACAGGTCCCCGGAGCGTGGTAAGAAGCGGCTTCGGACTCCAGCAGCGCCATGCGGTCAACTTTGCCCTCAGCGTATAGCTGGCGAATGCGAACCTTCTCTTTATTAGGCAGGCCGCTGGCCATCGGACCGGAGGGAATAAAGACCGACGGCAGGTGGCCGAATGAGAGCGCCGCCATGGTCAGTCCGGGCACAATTTTATCGCACACGCCGAGATACAGCGCGCCATCGAACATGTTATGCGACAGGCCGATGGCCGCGGACATGGCGATCACTTCGCGACTCAGGAGAGAGAGCTCCATGCCGTCCTGTCCCTGGGTCACGCCGTCGCACATCGCCGGCACGCCGCCGGCCACCTGGCCGACCGCATTGGCGCTGTGCAACGCTTTGCGAATGATATCCGGGTAGTGTTCGTAGGGCTGATGCGCGGACAACATATCGTTGTAGGAGGTGATGATGGCGATGTTGTTGCGCAACATGCTTTTCAGGGAGGCTTTGTCGTCGGCCTGACAGGCCGCGAAACCGTGAGCCAGATTGCCGCAGGCCAGTTGCGCACGATGCACGGTGTCGGTTTTGGCCTGGTTAATCCTTGCGAGGTAAGCCGCGCGGGTATCACGCGACCGTTCGATAATGCGATTTGTTACCCGTAACATTGTCGAATTCATAAAGGCTCCTCAAAATTTTATCTGTCCGGCCGCTGCGAGATGACGTGTTTTGGTGCCCGAAGCCACCAACACCAGCGCTCAGGGGCAAAATGTCTGTAGGCAGTGTAATAAAAAAAGCCCCGTGGGTGAATCCTCACGGGGCTTAAAAGATTAAAAAGCGTGCGACTTTCTGCGTCAGATCATGTTACCGGTAAAATAACCCTGACGGATAAGACCGCGAGCTTACTCGAACTCGTTCCACGAGCGGCCATCGCGGGTGATCATGGCCACCGAGGCCACGGGTCCCCAGGTCCCGGCCTGATACGGTTTCGGCGCATCGCGGTCGGCCGCCCAGGCTTCGGTGATAGAGTCCACCCACTTCCACGCCTCTTCCACTTCATCACGGCGGACGAACAGCGCCTGGATACCGCGCATGGTCTCCAGCAGCAGACGTTCATAGGCATCGGCCAGATGCGTCTGATTGAAGGTTTCGGAGTAGCTCAGATCCAGCTTGGTGATCTGCAGGTTATGCTTGTGGTCGAGGCCCGGCACTTTGTTCAGGACCTGGATATCCACCCCTTCGTCCGGCTGCAGGCGAATAGTCAGCTTGTTCTGCGGCAGCTCCTGCCAGGTCTCTTTAAACAGGTTCAGCTCCGGCGTTTTGAAATAAACCACCACTTCGGAACATTTGGTCGGCAGACGTTTGCCGGTGCGCAGATAGAACGGTACGCCAGCCCAGCGCCAGTTATCGATATCAACGCGGATCGCCACGAAGGTTTCGGTGTTGCTGGTTTTGTTCGCCCCCTCTTCTTCGAGGTAGCCTGGCACTTTTTTGCCCTGGGCAAAGCCGGCGGTGTACTGGCCGCGAACGGTTTTCTCGCGCACGTTGGAGCGGTCAATACGGCGCAGGGATTTCAGCACCTTGACCTTTTCATCACGGATGCTGTCGGCGCTGAGATCGGACGGCGGCGACATGGCAATCATGCACAGGATCTGCAGCAGGTGGTTCTGGATCATGTCGCGCATCTGTCCGGCCTGGTCGAAGTACCCCCAGCGCCCTTCAATGCCTACCTCTTCCGCGACGGTGATTTCCACATGATCGATGGTACGGCAGTCCCAGTTATTGACGAACAGGGAGTTGGCAAAGCGCAGCGCCAGCAGGTTGAGGACCGTCTCTTTTCCGAGGTAGTGGTCGATACGGTAGACCTGGCACTCTTCAAAAAACTCGCCGACCTGATCGTTGATTTCCCGCGAGGTTTCCAGCGAGGTGCCCAGCGGTTTTTCCATGACCACGCGCGCAGGCTTGGCATTGAGCTTCGCTTCGCCCAGACCTTTACAGATGGCGCCAAAGGTGCTCGGCGGCATGGCGAAATAGTTGATGGTGACGCGATTCTTTTGGTCCAGCATGTCACCCAGGCGGGTGAAGCCGCTGGTGTCATTGACGTCAAGATTACAGAACTCCAGGCGTCCGCTCAGGGTATCCCACAAACCTTCATCAATTTTTTCCTTCATGAAGGTTTCCAGCGCTTCGCGCACCACTTTGGTGTAAGCCGCTTTATCCCAGTCGGCACGGCCGACGCCAATGATCCGGGTGTCGGCGTGGATCTGGCCCGCCTTTTCAAGCTGATACAGGGAAGGCAACAATTTACGCCGCGCCAGGTCGCCCTTCGCGCCGAAAATGACCAGGTCGCATGCCTGGGCCGTTTGCGTTACCGCCATGTCATTCTCCTCAGTTGATAGTCTGGTGCTTTTGCCAGGCTATATTTGTAATTTTCTTACACTGCACTGTACTGTGTTTACGTATTTCCCGAAAGCCTTCCCCTCCGTTTGCGGCGGGAAAACCGCACAGGGTGAAAACATTCGGCGATGATTTGGGCATCTGGCTGATATTGCTCGTTGTTTGTACCTGTTTCAGGTCAGTAAAATACGACTCTGATCATGTAATGAAAAAAAACAACATTTTTTCCCGTCATTCCTCACCGCTTGCGCTTGCGGAGGGGTATATTCTTGCTAAAACGCCCGATGATTTCACCCATTAATGAAATCGTTTCCATTGATGAGCGCCCTGTTACTAATGAACATGCTGGAAAAAATCCAGTCCCGACTGGAACACCTTAGCAAATCTGAACGCAAAGTGGCGGAAGTGATCCTTGCCACCCCCGCGCAGGCCATTCATTCGAGCATCGCCGCCCTCGCCCTTGAGGCCGGGGTGAGCGAACCGACCGTCAATCGCTTTTGCCGCAGTCTCGAAACCCGCGGCTTTCCTGACTTCAAACTGCATCTCGCCCAGAGCCTTGCGCACGGCACACTCTATGTTAACCGCAATGTTGATGAAGACGACAGCGTTGAGTCATACACGGGAAAAATATTTGAATCGGCCATGGCGAGTTTAGATCAGGTCCATCATTCTCTCGACATGTCGGCAGTGAATCGCGCGGTGGATCTCCTGACTCAGGCCAAAAAAATCGCCTTTTTCGGCCTGGGCTCTTCGGCGGCGGTCGCTCATGACGCGATGAACAAATTTTTCCGCTTTAACGTGCCGGTCATCTATTCCGACGACATTGTCCTGCAACGCATGAGCTGTATGAATTGCGATGACGATGATGTGGTGGTGATTATCTCGCATACCGGAAGGACCAAGAGCCTGGTGGAGCTGGCGCAGCTGGCCCGTGAAAACGATGCCATGGTGATCGCCCTCACCTCTCCCGGCTCTCCGCTGGCCCGGGAAGCCACGCTGGCCATTACCCTGGATGTGCCGGAAGATACTGACATCTATATGCCAATGGTCTCGCGTCTGGCCCAGTTGACCGTCATTGACGTGCTGGCGACTGGCTTTACCCTGCGCCGGGGAGCAAAATTCAGAGATAACTTGAAGAGGGTCAAGGAAGCGCTGAAGGAATCGCGTTTTGATAAAGAACCGTTCGTACCCAGTGATAATCAATAAAAGTTGATAACAAGCAGTACCCCATTACACCTTCGATAACGATCCGGCTGTGCGACGTTGCAGGCTGGCGCTACCGAATCCATGTTCACGCAACACCAAAGTTGTATCAGTCAACGGAGTATTACATGTCCAGAAGGCTTCGCAGAACCAAAATCGTTACTACCTTAGGCCCGGCAACTGACCGCGATAACAACCTGGAAAAAGTTATCGCCGCGGGCGCAAACGTAGTGCGTATGAACTTCTCTCACGGCACCCCGGAAGATCATCAGCTCCGTGCCGATAAAGTGCGTGAGATTGCGGCAAAACTGGGCCGTCACGTAGCCATCCTCGGCGACCTCCAGGGACCAAAAATTCGCGTATCGACCTTTAAAGAAGGCAAAATTTTCCTCAACGTCGGCGACAAATTCCTACTCGACGCCAACCTCGGCAAGGGCGAAGGCGACAAAGAGAAAGTCGGAATCGACTATAAAGGCCTGCCGGCGGACGTTGTGCCTGGCGATATCCTGCTGCTCGACGATGGTCGCGTGCAGCTGAAAGTCCTCGAAGTTCAGGGGATGAAAGTGTTCACCGAAGTGACCGTCGGCGGCCCGTTGTCCAACAACAAAGGGATTAACAAGCTGGGCGGCGGCCTGTCTGCCGAAGCGCTGACTGACAAAGACAAGGCCGATATCGTCACCGCCGCTAAAATTGGCGTCGATTATCTCGCCGTCTCCTTCCCGCGCTGCGGCGAAGACCTGAACTACGCCCGTCGCCTGGCGCGCGATGCCGGTTGCGATGCGAAAATCGTCGCCAAAGTCGAGCGTGCGGAAGCCGTCTGCGACCAGGACGCCATGGACGACGTGATCCTCGCCTCCGATGTGGTGATGGTTGCCCGCGGTGACCTCGGGGTCGAAATCGGCGATCCGGAGCTGGTGGGCATCCAGAAAGCGCTGATTCGTCGTGCGCGTCAGCTGAACCGTTCCGTCATCACCGCCACCCAGATGATGGAGTCGATGATCACCAACCCGATGCCGACCCGTGCGGAAGTCATGGACGTGGCCAACGCCGTGCTGGATGGTACCGATGCGGTGATGCTCTCCGCGGAAACCGCTGCCGGTCAGTACCCGTCGGAAACCGTGGCCGCGATGGCGCGCGTCTGTCTGGGCGCCGAAAAAATCCCGAGCCTCAACGTCTCCAAACACCGTCTGGACGTCCAGTTCGACAACGTGGAAGAAGCGATTGCCATGTCGGCGATGTATGCCGCCAACCACCTGAAAGGCATCACGGCCATCATCACCATGACCGAATCGGGCCGTACCGCGCTGATGACCTCGCGCATCAGCTCCGGTCTGCCGATTTTCGCCCTGTCCCGCCACGAGCGCACCCTGAACCTGACCGCCCTCTACCGCGGGGTGACGCCGGTGTTCTTCGACAGCCAGAATGACGGGGTGGCCGCTGCGCACGATGCCGTCAATCTGCTGCGGGACAAAGGCTACCTGGTCTCCGGCGATCTCGTGGTCGTTACCCAGGGTGACGTGATGAGTACCATCGGCAGCACCAACACCACGCGTATCCTCACCGTCGAGTAAGCCTCGGTCTCTACCTGCCAGCGCTACGGCTGGCAGGTATTTTTTTGCCCAACGCCCGGCAGGCTACACCATCCAGCTCAGCAATAGCGTCGCAGCGATCACCGTCGACGCCCCACCGATACGCGTCGCAATCTGTGCAAACGGCATCAATCCCATGCGGTTTGAGGCCGAGAGAATGGCGACATCCCCCGTTCCGCCCAGCCCGCTGTGGCAGCTGGTAACGATGGCGGCTTCCACAGGATACATATTAAGACGTGAAGCGATAAAGAACCCGCTCAGCGCCATGGCAATGACAATGGAGCCGCACACCACGACGTAGCCAACGGAGAAGACCGAGACCACGCTCTCCAGCGGTACATACAGCATGCCCAGGCCGATCATCAGCGGCCACACCAGCGCGGCGGAGACGAACTTGTAGCAACTGTGCGCCCCCAGCTCCATCGCCGCCGGGATAACTTTTGTATATTTGCAGAATACCGCCGCCAGAATCATCAGAACCGGCCCCGGAATATGCACCACCTTCTCCAGCAGACCGCCGATGATGAAAAAGGCGCAAATCATCAGCAACCCGGCGCCCATGAGCTGAAAATCGGTGGGCTGCGTACTCTGATTCTGCGCAAAGACGCTATTATCTTCATGGCTGCGGATCAGCATCCCGTTGCCGGACAGCGCCGGGCGACGAGCGCCCATGCGGGCCAGAAAGCCGGCGCAGATAATGGCGAAGATGTTACCCACCACCGCCGCCGGCGCCAGTTGAGCCACGTAGACATCTGGCGCCTGTCCGAGGATCGCCGAATAAGCCAGCGACAACGGCAGGATCCCTTCGCCGATGCCGCCACCGATAATCGGCACAATGATAAAGAAGAAGGTGTGATACATACTGTAGCCGAATAAGCTGCCCACCAGCAGGCCGGTTACGATTGCCGCGCCGGTTCCGACCACCAACGGGACAAACATGCGCACCATCCCCTGGATCAGAATCGTGCGGTTCATGCCAAGGATACTGCCGACCACCAGGCAGGCGATGACGAAATAGAGGAGATTGGCCTCCTTCATCAGCAAATGCACGGTATCGAGCGTATGCGCTTCAAATACGCCAAAGTAGACCAGCACTGAGGGCGTCATCAGACACAAAATCGCCGGACCGCCAATATCTTTTAACACCGGCACCATGCGGCCAATTTTCGCCAGTGCGAACCCCAGGGTCATGATGACCGCCAGTCCGCCAATCATGTTTTTTGGCAACAACCCCGCGCCAGCGGAGAGCGCCACTATCGCGGCGATACCTATAAACAGCGTTAACGGCACGGCGCCGACTTCGATATTGGCGAAAAGTCGAGTCGCTTGCCCGTTCGGCAACGTTTTATCTATCGGGTGGTTGAGTGAATTATTTTTCATATTTTTACCTGAATAATAAGGAGGTCACGTAGGGTCAGGATGCAATATTAAAATCGCGCAGCACTATGAACTAAAAAGCACTAAACGCGGTATCAACTAAATACACTGAAACGGTAGCACAGGACTTTAAAACTAAAAACGACAACCGTATTAACGCTGCCGGCTTTGTGACTGAGCCATAAAGTTTATTTTAAGTAATTTAATTTATTATCGCGAAGCTAAAGTTATCGCCAGCTAAAATAATGAACTCTGTTAATACAACGCTATGATTTAATAATCTTTTCTCTATTTGTAAGTAAAGTAGCCAAGGCGAAATTATTTAAAGCCAGATGACTGTGATGGCTATCACCTTTTAAATATTAGGGGATCGTTAGATTGGCAGCACAACAACCCGATAATATATGTCAGGACATTTTATGCCTTCACTGCTCTTGCAATCTCTTTTCCCGTTGGTATTTATCATGCTGCTCGGATGGCTTAGCGGTAAACTCGGCTATACCCGCCGTGAGGACGCCTCCGTTCTTGCCACGGTGGTTATCCGCTTTGCCCTTCCTTTTCATCTTTTTATCGGCGCATTACATACCAGCCCGGATAAAATAAAAAACTTCACCTTTATGGCGGTGCTGGTTATTGGTCTGATGGGGTCGTATTTTCTTACGCTACTGATCTCGCGCTACGTTTTTCGTCATGATATTAAAACCAGCGCGATTCAGTCGCTGGTTTGCGCCTTCCCCGATATGGCCTACTTTGGCGCCCCCGTGCTGGCGGTGCTGATAGGTCCGGAGGGCTTTCTCGGGGTGCTTATCGGAAACCTGGTGACCAGCGTGTTGATGATCCCTCTGACCATCATCCTGATCCGCATGGGAGACCAGCCCGGAGACGCTGAGGCTCCCCAGCTCCACGCCAAGCAGTTGATCCTGCAAAACCTACTTAACGCCGTGCGAAATCCCATTGTCTGGATCCCCATTTCCGGGGTGCTGCTCAGCCTGGCCGGGATCCAGCTGCCGCCTCTGCTCAGCGTGCCCGTCGAAATGGTGGGTAAAATCGCCGGCGGTCTGTCACTGTTCGCCCTTGGGCTGCTGTTTTACGGTGAACGTCCGACAGTCAATATTCAAACCTGCACCAACATTAGTATTAAAAACCTGATCCAGCCGGCCATGATGGCGCTGGCCGGGCTGGCCTTTGGGCTCAGTCATTCCCTGATGCAACAGGTTATTATCATTGGCGCCACGCCTTCCGCTATCGCGGCGGGGATGTTTGCCCTGCGCAGCGATACCTATATTGAACCCGCCTCATCTTCTATTTTGCTGGGCACCGCCATCGGCGTGGTCACCGAAGGCGTCATGATTTATCTCATTTCGTAATCACAGAAATAAAACACCAAGACATCAGGTAATGTTTTAATTTGATATTCAGGAGTCATGTAATGTTAGCCACAGAAACCTTATACACCCCCTATAACGGTGCTGTCCTGCTGGAAAACCCGTTATTAAATAAAGGCCTCGCGTTTACGGAAAGCGAACGCACAGCGTTTAATCTTCAGGGACTGTTACCGCACAATGTGGAAACCATTGAGGAACAAACCGAGCGCGCATGGGGTCAGTTTTGTCAGTTCAAAAAAAGCATTTCGCGCCATATTTATCTCAGAAATATTCAGGACACAAACGAGACGTTATTCTATAACCTGCTGCGCAGCCATATGAAAGAGACGCTGCCCATTATTTATACCCCGACGGTGGGTGAAGCGTGCGAACACTTTTCAGAAATATATCGCCGGGGACGCGGCCTGTTCATCTCCTGGCCCAACCGTCACCATATTGACGAGATGCTTCAGGGGTTTTCCCGCAACGATATCAAAGTCATCGTGGTAACCGATGGCGAGCGTATTCTGGGGCTGGGCGACCAGGGGATCGGCGGTATGGGGATCCCCATTGGCAAACTCTCGTTATATACCGCCTGCGGGGGCATTCACCCGGCATCAACGCTGCCCATTATGTTAGATGTCGGGACCAACAATCCGCAGCATCTGGAGGATCCGCTATATATGGGCTGGCGACATCCGCGCATCAGCGATGAGCAGTACCTGGAGTTTATGGACATGTTTGTTCATGCCATTCAGCAGCGCTGGCCGAATGTCTTGCTCCAGTTTGAAGATTTTGCCCAAAAGAATGCCACGCGACTGCTCAACCGCTATCGACACCAGCTGTGTTGTTTTAACGATGATATTCAGGGAACCGCCGCCGTGACCTCGGGAACCCTGATCGCCGCCGCTGCCGCCGCCGGGACGTCGCTCCGCGACCAGCGGGTGGTTTTCCTTGGCGGCGGTTCGGCCGGATGCGGCATTGCGGAAAAAATCATTGCGCTGATGGTGGATGATGGGCTCTCAGAAACGGAAGCACGTCGCCGCATCTTTATGGTTGACCGCTTTGGTCTGCTGACTGATGAGATGCCTAATCTGCTCAATTTTCAGCGCGAGCTGGTCACCCCCCGAGCCAGTATCGCCCACTGGGATACCGAGGCGGCCCAGCTGTCGCTGATGGATGTCGTACGCAACGTCCACCCTACCGTGCTGATCGGCGTGTCAGGCCAGCCGGGGCTGTTTAGCGAAGAGATAGTGAAAGAGATGCATCGGCACTGCCCGCGTCCGATTATTATGCCGCTCTCTAACCCCACCTCCCGAGCCGAGGCCCAGCCGAAGGATCTGCTGGAGTGGACCCGGGGTAGCGCGCTCATCGCCACCGGCAGCCCGTTCGACCCTGTCTTCTATGACGGCAAAACCTACGACATTGCCCAGTGCAACAACGCCTATATTTTCCCCGGTCTGGGGCTGGGGATCCTTGCCAGTAAAGCCGAGCGCGTCACCGAAGCAATGCTTATCACCTGCAGTAAAACGCTGGCCGCCCACTCGCCTCTGGCGACCCGCGAAACCGGCGGTTTACTGCCGCCGGTAGAAGAGATCGAGATGATCTCACGGGCTATTGCCGCAGAGGTCGCCCGCGCGGCTCAACTGGACGGCGTAGCGCCGCAGATTGACGAGGCGCAGCTGGCGGCGAATATCGATAAAACCTTCTGGCGAGCGCGCTACACCGCGTATAAACGTTCGTCATTGTGATCGCTCATCTCGCGGGAAGCCGGCTGGCTTCCCGCCACTCGGGGGAACCACCCATGTTCAATGTGCTGATTGTCGATGATGATCCTATGGTGGCCGAACTGAACCGGTTGTTTATCAGCCAGGTAGCTGATTTTCACTGCTGCGGAGTCGCGACGACGATCGCCGATGCCAACGCGATGCTGAGCCATCTGGCGCCGATCGATCTGCTGCTGCTGGATGTCTATATGCAACAGGAGAGCGGCCTGGACCTGCTGCCGGCGCTTCGCGCTGATGGGCGGAATATTGATGTCATCATGATGACGTCCGCCGCCGATGCGCTCACCGTGCAGACGGCGCTGCGCTATGGCGTGGTTGATTACCTGATTAAACCGTTTCAGTTTCCGCGCTTTGAGCAAGCCCTGCGAACCTGGCGCAATAAACGCGATGCGAAGCAAGCGAAATCCTGCTACGCCCAAGCGGATATCGACACCCTGCTACGCCGCGGGGTTCAACAACAGGACGGCCCCCGCCGCTTGCCGAAAGGGCTGACGCCGCAAACGCTTCGCCTGGTGTGCCGGTGGATAATCGCTCATCAGGCGCGAGATTTTTCAACCAATGAGCTGGCGGCGGCACTGCAGATCTCCAGAGTTTCATGCCGCAAATACCTGATTTGGCTGGAACAGATCAACGTGCTATTCACCAGCAATCACTACGGTATCACCGGCCGACCGGAGTATCGTTACCGGCTTGCGGCTGAGAACATGATGTTGCTGACGCAATATAGCCAGTGAGCCGGGAATGCCCACTGGCGCGCCTGCAGACTACTTCTTAGGGTACAGCTCTTTGCGTTTGTAGGGCTCGATTTCACCCGGCTTGCGCGTCTTCAGCAGCTTCAGGATCCAGGTGTACTGCTCGGTGTGCGGCGTAACAAACACCTCCACCTCTTCGTTCATCCGCCGGGCGATCGTTGTATCGTCAGCGTCCAGCAGATCGTCCATCGGCGGGCGCACCAGCACCGTCAGGCGATGCGTTTTGCCATCGTAGACCGGGAACAGCGGAACGACGCGGGCGCGGCATACCTTCATTAAACGGCCAATCGCCGGCAGCGTGGCCTTATAGGTCGCGAAGAAATCCACAAACTCGCTGTGCTCGGCGCCGTGATCCTGATCGGGGAGATAGTAGCCCCAGTAACCCTGGCGCACCGACTGAATAAACGGTTTGATCCCGTCGTTGCGCGCGTGCATCCTTCCGCCAAAACGACGACGTACGGTATTCCACACGTAATCGAAGACCGGGTTACCCTGGTTGTGGAACATCGCCGCCATCTTCTGCCCGCCGGAGGCCATCAGCATCGCCGGGATATCCACGCCCCAAGCGTGCGGGACGAGGAAAATCACCTTTTCATTATTGCGCTGCAGCTCGTCGATGATCGCTTTACCCTGCCAGTCGACGCGGGCGAGAATTTTCTGCGGATCGCGCAGGCCCAGCTCGGCCATCATCACCATCGCCTGCGGCGCCGAGGCGTACATGGCGTCGATGATCGCTTCCCGCTCGTGCTCGCTTTTATCCGGGAAGCAATACAGCAAATTAATCTGCGCCCGGCGGCGCGAGCTTTTCGCCAGACGCCCGACCAGACGACCGAGTTTGCCGAGAAGCGGATCGCGAAAGGAAGGCGGCGTCAGCGCAATACCGGCGAAGGCAAAGACCCCCAGCCAGGCGCCCCAGTAGCGCGGCAGTAAAAAAGATTTTTCAAACTTAGGGATAAACTCAATATTATTTTTTTTCGTTTCCATGCCCAATCCGCAGATCGACTGCTTAATCAAGATAATGGGATAGTGTAGCGAGACGTTGGGTATCCTACAAAATAAAAAGCCGGCGCCCTTGGGGCACCGGCTTTTCACTGACCGGTGGTTAGTCAAACCGCAGCTGCGGAACGACCTCTTTGACCTGCGCCAGATAATCGGTACGGTCGGAACCGCTCAGCCCTTCGGTACGCGGCAGTTTCGCCGTCAGCGGGTTGACCGCCTGCTGGTTGATCCACACTTCGTAGTGCAGGTGCGGCCCGGTAGAGCGTCCGGTATTCCCCGACAGCGCAATACGATCCCCGCGCTTCACTTTCTGCCCCGGCTTCACCAGCAGCTTACGCAGGTGCATGTAGCGAGTGGTATAGGTACGGCCGTGGCGGATGGCCACGTAATACCCGGCGGCGCCGCTACGCTTGGCCACCACCACTTCGCCATCACCCACCGCCAGCACAGGCGTTCCCTGCGGCATCGCGAAATCGACGCCACGGTGCGGCGCGACGCGCCCGGTGACCGGGTTCAGACGACGCGGGTTAAAGTTAGAGGAGACGCGGAACTGACGCGCCGTCGGGAAGCGCATAAAGCCTTTCGCCAGCCCCGTCCCGTTGCGGTCGTAGAATTTTCCGTCTTCGGCACGAATGGCAAAGTAGTCCTTTCCGTCAGAACGCAGGCGCACGCCAAGCAGCTGGCTTTGCTCGCGTTTGCCGTCAAGCATTTCGCGCGACATCAATACCGAGAACTCATCGCCTTTCTTCAGCTTACGGAAATCCATTTGCCACTGCATGGCCTTGATCACCGCGCTGATTTCCGTGCTGGTCAGCCCGGCATCGCGCGCGCTGGAGACAAAGCTGGCGCCGACGGTGCCTTTTAGCACGCTGTTGACCCAGTCGCCTTTCTGCAGCTCGCTGCTCATTTTAAAGCCGTTAGCCACGCGGGTGTAGGTGCGGGTTTCGCGGCGGGACATCTCCCAGGTCAGACTCTGCAGATCGCCGTCGGCGGTCAGGGTCCAGGAGAGCTGCTGGCCAATCTTCAGATTACGCAACTCTTTATCGGCGGAGGAGAGCTGGGCGATATCACCCATATCGATACCGTACTGGTTCAGGATGCTGCTGAGGGTATCGCCGGTCGACACCACGTATTCGTGCCCGCCGGCATCGCTATCGGCTTTTTCGTCGAGTTCATCCTGAGGAATGGCTTCTTCTTCCTGCGGGGCCTGGTCGATCGGCTCGGAGGCTTCCGGCAGCAGGGAGCGGATCTCGCTTTTTTCCAGTTCAATGGTTCTGACGATGGGGGCGGATTCCGGGTGGTAAATGTAGGGTCGCCAGACGGCGACCGCTAAGGTAAGAACGCTAAGCGACCCCAGCATGACGCGATGAGGTCGTGGCAGATTGTTAAATGCCTGAGTGACAGCGCGGGCTATCTGTTGCACGTATTCACTTCCTCGTTAATCTCCTTTCAGGCAGCCCGAATACTGATTCGCCAGCTGGGTGAGGAATTGCGGGTAACTCGCTTTACCCAGCTTAATTCCGCTACCCAGTGGATCCAGGGTCCCCATGCGCACAGACGTGCCCCGGGCAACAGCTTCGATAACCGCTGGCCTGAACTGTGGCTCAGCAAAAACGCAAGTGGCTTTCTGCTCAACCAGTTGTGTTCTGATTTCGTGTAAACGCTGCGCACCGGGCTGTATTTCAGGGTTGACGGTAAAATGCCCCAGCGAGGTCAAACCGTAGTGTTTTTCAAAGTAACCGTAGGCGTCATGAAAAACGAAATAGCCCTTTCCTTTCAGCGGTGCCAGCTCATTGCTAACCTGCTTGTCGGTCGCCGCCAGCGCGGCCTCGAACTGCTGCAGGTTGCTGTCGAGTTTGGCTCGACTCTGCGGCATAAGTTCCAATAATTTATCGTGGATTGCAACCGCCGAAAGCCGCGCTATCTCTGGGGATAACCACAGATGCATATTGTAGATACCGTGATGGTGATCGCCGTCACTTTTTTCCGCTGCGCCATGGTCATGACCATGATGATCGTCATCGTCGTCAGCGCCGGTCATCAGCAGCGGTTTGACCCCATCCAGCTCTGCGATAGTCACCTTTTTATTCGCCGCAATGCTTTGCGTCGACTTATCCATAAAGGCTTCCATTTCCGGACCGATCCACACCACTAAGTCTGCGTTCTGTAAGCGTTTTACATCGGAAGGACGGAGAGAATAATCATGCTCGGAGGCGCCATCGGGCAGCAGCACCTGGGTGTCGGTAACCCCATCGGCGATAGCCGCCGCGATAAAGCCCAGCGGTTTCATGGAAGTCACCACGGCGGCACTGGCCTGCGGTACCTGTGCGAACAAAAAAACAGCGCCAAGTCCAGCGCAAAGAAGCGTATTTTTATGTAACATAATGCGTCTAGTCATCGAAACGAGTGAGTGTGATGTGATATTATAACATTCACTAGCTTGTGCAACCCCTAAATGATTATGACAAACCTTGTAACGCTGGAAAATGTCTCGGTGGCCTTTGGCCAACGCCGCGTGCTGTCTGACATCTCGCTGGCTCTCACGCCAGGCAAAATATTGACCCTGCTGGGCCCCAACGGCGCCGGCAAATCGACGCTTGTGCGGGTGGTTCTGGGGCTGGTAGCACCGACAGAGGGTGTTATCAAGCGCGAAGAACGCCTGCGGATCGGCTATGTGCCGCAGAAACTGCATCTCGACGCCACGCTGCCGCTGACCGTCAGCCGCTTCCTGCGTTTGCGTCCGGGCACCCGCAAAGACGACATCCTGCCGGCGCTGAAGCGCGTGCAGGCCGGGCATCTCATCGACGCTCCGATGCAAAAACTTTCCGGCGGAGAAACCCAGCGCGTGCTGCTGGCCCGCGCCCTGCTCAATCGCCCGCAGCTGCTGGTGCTGGATGAACCGACCCAGGGCGTCGACGTTAATGGCCAGGTTGCGCTCTACGATCTTATCGACCAGCTGCGCCATGAGCTGGACTGCGCGGTGCTGATGGTCTCCCACGACCTGCATCTGGTCATGGCCAAAACCGACGAGGTATTGTGCCTGAACCAGCATATCTGCTGCTCCGGCGCACCAGAGGTCGTCTCAATGCATCCGGAGTTTATCTCCATGTTCGGCCCACGCGGCGCGGAACAGCTGGGGATCTACCGCCATCACCATAATCACCGCCACGATCTTCAGGGGCGAATTGTACTGCGTCGGGGAAACAGCCGCTAATGATTGAACTTTTGTTACCTGGCTGGCTGGCCGGGATGATGCTGGCCTGCGCCGCCGGCCCGCTGGGCTCCTTTGTGGTCTGGCGCCGTATGTCCTATTTCGGCGACACACTGGCGCATGCCTCGCTGCTCGGCGTCGCTTTCGGTTTACTGCTGAACGTCAATCCGTTTTATGCGGTGATCGCCGTCACCCTGCTGCTGGCCGGCGGGCTGGTATGGCTGGAAAAACGGCCGCATCTGGCGATCGATACCCTGCTGGGCATCATGGCGCACAGCGCGCTCTCCCTGGGGCTGGTGGTGGTCAGTCTGATGTCTAACGTCCGCGTCGATCTGATGGCGTACCTGTTCGGCGATCTGCTGGCGGTCACCCCGCAGGACCTGATCGCCATTGCCATTGGCGTGGTGATTGTGATTGGCATTCTGCTCTGGCAGTGGCGGAATCTGCTGGCGATGACCATCAGTCCGGACCTGGCGTTTGTCGATGGCGTGAAGCTGCAGCGGGTCAAGCTGCTGTTGATGCTGGTCACCGCCCTGACTATCGGCGTGGCGATGAAGTTCGTCGGGGCGCTGATCATCACTTCCCTGCTGATTATCCCGGCCGCCACCGCCCGCCGTTTTGCCCGCACGCCGGAGCAGATGGCCGCCGTGGCGGTGGGCGTGGGCATGCTGGCCGTCACCGGCGGGTTAACCTTCTCGGCTTTCTACGACACGCCGGCCGGTCCATCGGTGGTGCTGTGCGCCGCGGTGCTGTTTATTCTCAGCATGACGAAAAAAGCCGCCAGCTAAAAATGAAAAACCCGGTCGCGCTGCTGACCGGGTCTCCCGATGAACGACACATCAGTAGCGAACTACGGCATCTCCGGCGGCGTAATCCCGAAATGATTCCAGGCGCGCACCGTCGCCATTCTTCCCCGCGGCGTACGCTGCAGAAAACCCTGCTGAATTAAGTAGGGCTCCAGCACATCTTCAATGGTTTCCCGCTCTTCGCCAATCGCGGCGGCGAGGTTATCCAGCCCCACCGGTCCGCCGAAGAACTTATCTATCACCGCCAGCAGCAGCTTGCGGTCCATATAGTCGAACCCTTCCGCATCGACGTTGAGCATATCCAGCGCCTGGGCGGCAATGTCGGCGGAGATGGTGCCGTCGTGGCGCACTTCCGCGAAGTCACGCACCCTACGCAGCAGACGGTTGGCAATACGCGGCGTGCCGCGTGAACGGCGGGCCACTTCCAGCGCGCCCTCGTCGCTCATCTCCAGCCCCATATGGCGGGCGCTGCGGCTGACAATATGCTGCAGATCGGGGATCTGATAGAACTCCAGACGCTGCACGATGCCAAAGCGGTCGCGCAGCGGCGAAGTCAATGAACCGGCCCGGGTGGTGGCGCCGATCAGGGTAAACGGCGGCAGGTCGATTTTAATCGAGCGCGCCGCCGGACCTTCGCCAATCATGATATCCAGCTGGTAATCTTCCATTGCCGGATAGAGCACCTCTTCCACCACCGGCGAGAGGCGATGGATCTCATCGATAAACAGCACATCATGCGGTTCAAGGTTGGTGAGCATCGCGGCGAGATCGCCCGCTTTCTCCAGCACCGGGCCGGAGGTGGTACGCAGATTCACCCCCATTTCATTGGCGACGATATTGGCCAGGGTGGTTTTCCCCAACCCTGGCGGGCCAAAAATCAGCAGGTGATCGAGGGCGTCGCCGCGCAGCTTCGCCGCCTGGATAAAAATCTCCATCTGCGAACGCACCTGCGGCTGGCCGACATACTCTGCCAGCAATTTTGGGCGGATGGCGCGGTCAGCGGCCTCTTCGAAGCCGCTGCTGTCTGCCGATACCAGCCGATCTGCTTCAATCATCCCTTACCTCACAACGCGGCGCGCAGCGCTTCGCGGATTAGCGTTTCACTGTTGGCGTCCGGACGCGCGATCTTGCTGACCATCCGGCTGGCCTCCTGCGGTTTATAGCCCAGCGCGACCAGCGCGGCAACCGCTTCCTGCTCGGCATCGTCCGCCGTCGGGCCTGCCGGTGAGGTCAGTACCAGATCGGCGGCCGGGGTGAACAGATCGCCGTGCAGTCCTTTGAAGCGGTCTTTCATCTCAACGATCAGGCGTTCAGCGGTTTTTTTGCCAATCCCCGGCAGCTTCACCAGCGAGGCGACCTCTTCCCGCTCAACGGCGTTGACGAACTGCTGCGCCGACATGCCGGAGAGGATCGCCAGCGCCAGCTTTGGCCCTACGCCGTTGGTTTTGATCAGTTCTTTAAACAGGGTACGCTCCTGTTTGTTGTTAAACCCATACAGCAGCTGGGCATCTTCACGCACCACAAAGTGGGTGAAGACAATCGCCTCCTGCCCGGCCTCCGGCAGCTCATAGAAGCAGGTCATTGGCATGTGCACTTCATAGCCGACGCCCGCCGTTTCCAGCAACACCAGCGGGGGTTGTTTTTCGAGAATGATGCCTCTGAGTCTGCCTATCACGTGGGGCTCCTGCGTTATGGTCTAAGTATCTGGCGGTATCATAAAAAAAGGCTGGATAGATATCCAGCCTGATTTGCGATTATCGTAAGCGCCCTCGCGCCAGATTGAGCCGGGTCTCGCTGATCTGCGCGGCATTCTGGCTGACATGGCAATGGGTGATGGCGATCGCCAGCGCATCCGCCGCATCCGCCTGCGGATTGGCAGGCAGCTTGAGCAGGGTGCGCACCATGTGCTGGACCTGACTCTTTTCAGCGCTGCCGATGCCGACAACCGTCTGCTTAACCTGGCGGGCGGCATATTCAAACACCGGTAACGACTGATTGGTCGCCGCCACGATCGCCACCCCGCGCGCCTGCCCGAGCTTTAACGCCGAGTCGGCATTCTTGGCCATAAAGACCTGCTCAATGGCGAAAAAGTCAGGCTGGAACTGGGTGATGATCTCCGTCACTCCGGCGTAGATCAGCTTCAGCCGCGACGGCAAATCGTCCACTTTGGTGCGGATACAGCCGCTGCCAAGGTAGCTCAGCTGCCGGCCAACCTGACGGATCACGCCATAACCGGTAACGCGCGACCCCGGGTCAATGCCGAGAATAATAGCCATCACGCGCCTCCGGTTAACCGTGGATGCGACTGCATCACAGGGTGGCTGCGACCTCGTCGGAGATCTCGCCGTTATGGTACACTTCCTGCACGTCGTCGCAGTCTTCGAGCATATCGATCAGACGCAGCAGCTTCGGCGCCGTCTCGGCATCCATATCCGCTTTGGTGGACGGGATCATCGAGACTTCGGCAGCGTCGGCTTTCAGGCCAGCGGCTTCCAGCGCGTCGCGCACGGCGCCCATCTCTTCCCAGGCGGTGTAGACGTCGATCGCGCCGTCGTCATAGGTCACCACGTCTTCAGCGCCAGCTTCCAGCGCCGCTTCCATGATGGTGTCTTCATCGCCTTTCTCAAAGGAGATGACGCCTTTTTTGCTGAACAGGTAGGAGACGGAACCGTCGGTGCCGAGGTTACCACCGGTTTTAGTGAAGGCGTGACGCACTTCCGCAACGGTACGGTTACGGTTGTCGGACAGACATTCTACCATCACCGCGGTGCCGCCAGGGCCATAGCCTTCATAAATGATGGTTTCCATGTTCGCGTCTTCATCGCCGCCGACGCCGCGCGCGATGGCGCGGTTCAGGGTGTCGCGGGTCATGTTGTTAGACAGCGCTTTATCCACCGCCGCACGCAGACGCGGGTTGGACGCCGGATCGCCGCCGCCCAGACGCGCTGCGGTAACCAGTTCGCGAATGATTTTCGTAAAGATTTTACCGCGCTTGGCATCCTGTGCCGCTTTGCGGTGTTTGGTGTTGGCCCATTTACTATGACCTGCCATAAAAAACTCTCCAAAAAGCGCGCCCTTTCAGGCGGCGTTAATTACAAATTCTTCAATCGCCTGCCGGTTGCTCCACGACTTGGTCAGCGCAGCGGCTTCCGTCGCGCTGACCCAGCGGTAGGCCAGATGTTCGGTAAAGGTAATTTCCCGCTCATGAGGCAGCGCAAGACAGAACCAAAATTCCGTATTACGCTCCACTCCCGGCGCATAGCGATGACGCAAATGAGAAAATATCTCGAACTCCACCGTGCGCTGACAGTCGATTAAGGTCAGTTGCTCGCAGGCAACGTCAATGGCGACCTCTTCCTTTACTTCACGCGCGGCGGCCTGCAGCGCGGTCTCTCCTGCTTCCAGGCTGCCGGTGACCGACTGCCAGAACGCGGGATCGTCGCGCCGCTGCAACATCAGCACCCGTTTGGTATCTTCGGCGTAAATCACCACCAGCACCGAAACGGGCAGCTTAAATGACATATTACTTGTTCTCCAGAGACGCTTTTGCCTCTTTCTCCACAACCTGAATACCCAGTTCACTGAGCGCCGCCGGATTGGCGAAGCTTGGCGCTTCGGTCATCAGGCAGGCGGCCGCGGTGGTTTTCGGGAAAGCGATAACGTCGCGGATGTTATCGGTGCCGGTCAGCAGCATGGTCAGACGGTCAAGACCGAACGCCAGGCCCGCATGCGGCGGGGTACCGTATTTCAGCGCATCGAGCAGGAAGCCGAATTTCTCACGCTGTTCCTGTTCGTTAATGCCCAGAATACCAAATACCGTCTGCTGCATGTCGCCGCGGTGGATACGCACCGAACCGCCGCCGACTTCATAACCGTTAATGACCATATCATAGGCGTTGGCCACGGCCTCTTCCGGCGCAGCTTTCAGCTCGTCCGCCGTCATATCTTTCGGCGAGGTGAACGGATGGTGCATCGCCGTCAGGCCGCCTTCGCCGTCGTCTTCGAACATCGGGAAGTCGATCACCCACAGCGGCGCCCATTTGCTCTCGTCAGTCAGGCTCAGATCTTTGCCCAGCTTCAGACGCAGCGCGCCCAGCGCGTCGGCCACCACTTTCTTGTTGTCGGCGCCGAAGAAAATCATGTCTCCGTCCTGCGCGCCGGTGCGGTCGAGGATCGCTTCCACGATTTCAGCGGTCAGGAATTTGGCCACCGGGCTGTTGATCCCGTCCATGCCTTTGGCACGTTCAGTCACTTTAATATAGGCCAGCCCTTTCGCGCCGTAGATCTTGACAAAGTTGCCGTATTCGTCAATCAGCTTGCGGGTCAGAGAAGCCCCGCCCGGCACGCGCAGCGCCGCCACGCGCCCTTTCGGATCGTTGGCCGGGCCGGCAAAGACCGCGAACTCCACTGATTTCAGCAGGTCGGCGACGTCCACCAGCTCCATCGGGTTACGCAGGTCCGGTTTATCGGAGCCGTAGCGACGTTCGGCTTCGGCGAAGGTCATGATCGGGAAATCGCCCAGATCGACGCCTTTAATCTCCAGCCACAGCTGACGCACCATCGCTTCCATGATCTCACGCACCTGCGGCGCGGTCATAAAGGAGGTTTCCACGTCGATCTGGGTAAATTCAGGCTGACGGTCGGCACGCAGGTCTTCATCGCGGAAGCATTTGACGATCTGATAGTAGCGGTCGAAGCCGGACATCATCAGCAGCTGTTTGAACAGCTGCGGCGACTGCGGCAGCGCGTAGAATTTGCCTTTATGCACGCGGGAAGGCACGAGGTAATCGCGGGCGCCTTCCGGGGTGGCTTTGGTCAGCATCGGGGTTTCGATGTCGAGGAAGCCATGGTCATCCATAAAGCGGCGCACAAAGCTGGTGATTTTCGCGCGGGTTTTCAGACGCTGCGCCATTTCCGGACGACGCAGGTCGAGGTAGCGGTATTTCAGACGCGCTTCTTCGGTGTTGACGTGATTGGAGTCCAGCGGCAGCGATTCTGAACGGTTAATGATCGTCAGATCGGAAGCCAGCACTTCGATAGCGCCGGTGGCCATGTCCGCGTTGATGTTTTTCTCTTCACGCGCGCGAACGGTGCCAGTGACCTGAATGCAGAACTCATTACGCAGTTCAGAGGCTAACTTCAACGCATCCGCACGATCCGGATCGAAAAACACCTGAACGATGCCTTCGCGGTCGCGCATATCGATAAAAATGAGGCTACCGAGATCGCGACGGCGGTTGACCCAACCACACAGAGTCACCTGCTGCCCAACGTGGGACTGTCGAAGCTGTCCGCAATATTCTGTACGCATGAGATATCCCTTAACTTAGCCGTCGGCGGATTGTCGTCTGCCCTGCAGGCGACGAGGTCGCAGCTTTAGCTGATGTCACAACTGAATGAAAAAAGGCGGCTATTATACTGGAAATTCTGTCGTTCGATAAGTCCGACGCACGATGTACGCTGCTTTGCTGCGCGCTTAACGTCCACACTCACATAAATTAACAAAATTTGTTACCCTTTTGCTGAAGCCGCAAAGGTATTGTAGCCGCCTGACAACAGATGAAGATACGGGGATACCATGTTAGAACTCAATGCGAAAAACACGGCGCTGGTGGTGATCGATCTGCAGGAAGGCATTTTGCCTTTTGCCGGCGGCCCACATCGGGCTGACGAGGTGGTGGCGCGCGCCGCCCGCCTGGCAGACAAGTGCCGACAACAGGGTTCGCCGGTCATCATGGTCCGCGTCGGCTGGTCGGCCGATTTCGCCGAAGCGCTGAAACAGCCTGTCGACGCGCAGGCCGGGGCGCATACGCTGCCTGAGAACTGGTGGACCTATCCGGCCACGCTGGGTAAGCAGGAGAGCGATATCGAAGTGACCAAACGCCAGTGGGGCGCGTTCTATGGCACCGACCTTGAGCTTCAGCTGCGTCGCCGCGGTATCGACACCATTATTCTCTGCGGCATCGCCACCAACATCGGCGTCGAATCCACCGCCCGCAACGCCTGGGAGCTGGGTTTTAACCTGGTCATTGCCGAAGATGCCTGCAGCGCCGCCTCCGCCGAGCAGCATCAGGGCAGCATGAAGCATATTTTCCCGCGCATCGGCCGCGTGCGCAGCACCGAGGAGATCCTCGCCGCGTTATGATTTATATTGGGCTTCCCCAGTGGTCGCACCCGAAATGGGTGCGCCTTGGCATCACCAGCCTTGAAGAGTACGCCCGCCACTTCAATTGCGTCGAGGGCAACACCACCCTGTATGCGCTACCGAAGCCGGAGATTGTCGCCCGCTGGTACGAGCAGACCCACGAAAACTTCCGCTTCTGCTTTAAATTTCCGGCAACTATCTCGCACCAGGCCGCCCTGCGCCACTGCGACGATTTAAGCCGTGAATTCTTCACCCGCCTGGCGCCGCTGGCCTCGCGCATCGGCCAGTACTGGCTGCAGCTGCCGGCGACCTTCGGCCCTCGCGATCTCCCGGCGCTATGGCATTTTCTCGACGCACTGCCGAAGGATTTCACCTACGGCGTCGAAGTTCGTCACCCCGAGTTCTTCGCCAAAGGGGAAGCGGAACAGCAGCTCAACCGCGGGCTGCACCAGCGCAACGTCAACCGCGTGATCCTCGACAGCCGCCCGGTCCATAGCGCCGCAGCCACCAGTCCGGCGATGATCGACGCGCAACAAAAGAAACCGAAGGTGCCGGTGCATGCGGTGATGACCGCCCGGCAGCCAATGGTGCGCTTTATCGGCGGCGACGATATGGCCCATAACCGGGAACTGTTTCGCGTCTGGCTGCAGACGCTGCCGAAATGGCATCAGTCAGGGACGCCGTGGCTGTTCCTGCATACTCCCGATATTGCCTACGCGCCGACGCTGGTCGATACCCTGTGGGGCGATCTGCGCGCCGCCCTGCCGGCGGCAGGAAATGCGCCGTCGATTCCGCAGCAATCTTCTCTTTTCTGATATCCTGCTATCATATCCGGAGCCATCTGCCAGAGTTAAAGGGAGTTTTCGTATGGTCAGCGCGCTGTATGCCGTTTTAGGTGCGTTATTGTTAGTGAAGTTCTCATTTGACGTGGTGCGTTTGCGCACCCAATACCATGTAGGCTACGGCGACGGCGGCTTCAGCGAACTGCAGGTCGCCATCCGCGTTCACGGCAATGCCGTCGAATATGTGCCGATTGGCCTCATTTTACTGTTATTTATGGAGATGAACGGCGCCCAGACCTGGATGGTGCACGTTTGCGGCATTTTATTGATCGTCGGACGACTGATGCACTCCTGGGGTTTTCATCACCGCGTCTACCACTGGCGCCGTTCCGGCATGAGCGCCACCTGGTGCGCGTTGTTGCTGATGGTGCTGGCCAATCTCTGGTATATGCCCTGGGAGTTGGTTTTCTCCCTCCGTTAGCGCACAATACGCCGTTTTCGTTTTTTCGGGTTTAACGTTATGTCTCACCGCGATACGCTTTTTTCCGCGCCGATTGCCAGCCTCGGCGACTGGACCTTTGATGAACGGGTTGCTGAAGTCTTCCCCGATATGATCCAGCGTTCTGTGCCTGGCTACTCCAATATCATCTCGATGATCGGCATGCTGGCCGAGCGCTTCGTTCAGCCCCACACCCAGGTTTACGATCTTGGCTGTTCGCTGGGCGCCGCCACCCTCTCCGTGCGCCGCAATATTAGCCATCCGGGATGTCGCATTATCGCCATCGACAACTCCCCGGCGATGGTGGAGCGCTGCCGTCGCCATATTGACGCCTATAAAGCGCCGACGCCGGTCGAGGTGATTGAAGGGGATATCCGCGATGTGGCCATTGAAAACGCCTCGCTGGTGATCCTGAACTTTACCATTCAGTTCCTTGAGCCGGGCGATCGTCAGGCGATCCTGAATAAAGTCTATCAGGGGCTGAATCCCGGCGGCGCGCTGGTGCTCTCGGAGAAATTCAGCTTCGAAGACGCCCACGTCGGTGAGCTGCTGTTCAATATGCATCATGACTTTAAGCGCGCGAACGGCTACAGCGAGCTGGAGATTAGCCAGAAACGCAGCATGCTGGAAAACGTGATGCTGACCGACTCTGTGGAAACCCATAAAAAACGCCTGCGTCAGGCGGGGTTCGAACATGCTGAACTGTGGTTCCAGTGCTTTAACTTTGGCTCGCTGGTGGCAGTAAAATCCGGGGAGCAGGCATGATCGACTTCAGTAACTTTTATCAGCTGATCGCCAAAAGCCCGCTGTCTCACTGGCTGGAGACGCTGCCTGCCCAGGTAGCCGCCTGGCAGCGCGAGGCCCTGCACGGCAAGTTTCGCGAATGGGAGCGCGCCGTTGAGTTTCTTCCGGAATTAACGCCCTGGCGTCTGGACCTCCTGCACAGCGTCACCGCCGAAAGCGAAACGCCGCTCAGCGAAGGCCATCGGCTGCGGGTAGAAAACCTGCTTAAAAACCTGATGCCATGGCGCAAAGGCCCTTATTCGCTGTACGGCATCAACATCGATACCGAATGGCGCTCCGACTGGAAATGGGAGCGCGTCCTGCCGCATCTGTCCGATCTTAGCGGACGGACCATCCTCGACGTGGGCTGCGGCAGCGGCTATCACATGTGGCGGATGATCGGCGCGGGCGCGCATCTGGCGGTCGGCATCGATCCCACCCAGCTGTTCCTGTGCCAGTTTGAAGCGGTGCGTAAGCTGCTTGGCAACGACCAGCGGGCGCATCTCCTGCCGCTGGGCATCGAGCAGCTCCCGGCGCTGGAGGCCTTTGACACCGTGTTCTCGATGGGCGTGCTCTACCATCGCCGCTCGCCGCTGGACCACCTGTGGCAGCTGAAAGATCAGCTGGCGCCGGGTGGCGAGCTGGTACTGGAGACGCTGGTGGTCGAAGGCGATGAAAATACGGTGCTGGTTCCGGGCGACCGCTATGCGCAGATGCGCAACGTCTATTTTATTCCCTCCGCGGCGGCCCTGAAAATGTGGCTGGAGAAGTGCGGGTTTATCGATGTGCGCATCGTCGACGCCTGCGTCACCTCGACGGAAGAGCAGCGTCGCACCGAATGGATGACCAGCGAATCGCTGGCCGATTTCCTCGACCCGCAGGATCAGCGCAAAACCGTGGAAGGCTATCCGGCGCCGCTGCGCGCCGTGATTATCGCCACCAAACCGGAAACGCAGCAGTCGCTGGCGAAGAAAGCGAGATAAAAAAAGGCCCCTGTTTAATGGGCAGGGGCCTGGTACGGGCAATCATCATATTGGGCGACATGATGTGCAGCAAAAACCGTTTAACTTCTGTCAGCGGAAATTATCTTTTTCATCTCCGCCACCGCTGCGCCATTGACGGCGTAGCGCCTGTATTCGTCCGCATCGGGATCGGCTGACATCGAAACGCCTGGATGACGAAAGCGCATTTCCGATGGCAACCACTGGCCTGCAGAGCTATGAACCTCTTTCACCCCCGCCTGCAGAAACAGCGGCAGGTTCGCGGCGCGCACTCCCGCACCGGCCATAATGATTGGAGTATCCCCTGCGGCAATAAGTTCCGTAATTAATGAAATACCTTTCTCCGCCGAGGATTGCTGACCGGAAGTCAGGATACGTTTAACCCCCAGCTCACCCAGCGTCTCCCAGGCCTGACGCGGGTCGGCGCACAGATCGAACGCGCGATGAAAGGTCACCGCCAGCGGCCCGGCCGCGGCCATTATTTTTTTCATCCGCGGGATATCGACCTGACCATCGGCATTCAGCACGCCGGTCACCAGCCCGGGAAAGCCGAGCTCCCGCACCATGCGGATATCGCCAAGCATCGCGGCGAACTCCTCTTCGGTGTAGCAGAAATCACCGCCGCGCGGGCGGATAATCGGATGCACCGGGAGGGTAATCGCCTCGCGGACCGAGACCAGCACCCCGTAAGAGGGTGTTAGTCCCCCTTCCTGCGGCGCGGCGCAGAGTTCAATACGATCGGCGCCGCAGCGCTCAGCCTCCCGGGCGCACGCCATGCTGTAACAACAAACTTCCAGTACCGCCATTGCTCACTCCCTGATCCAGACAACCTTCTCAGCATGTCATGATTTCACGCGGCAGACGCCGCGCGGCTTCACACTGTTACGTATCGGCTTGCTCGCTGGCGACGATTTGTTCAATAGACCATGGGTGAAATTTGACCGTCACGCTGCCGTCGGTGACCGCCAGGGTGGGATTCGGCAGACGCTCATGTTCCCCTTTCGGCGAGCTGGTTTTGACGACGATCCCCGGCTGGCTGAGTCCGTCATCGGCCAGCAGCGCCAGAGCGCGGGCATTTAAGGTAGCCGGATCGCCGGGCAGGACAATTTCAATATGCTCCCAGCCTTCATGGGGATAACGCTTTTCACCCGGCCACGGCAGCTCAACGATATGAAAGCGCCAGTGCGCCACGCAGACCGGCTCCGCCAGTTTAAACAGGCAGATAGGCCGACCGTTGATCATATTCTCCGACAGCAGGGTTCCGCACTGCGCCAGCCCACTGCGCCAGCGCTCCGCGGTGGCGTTCTGATGACAGCGCAGGGAGATATGGTCGGCGTCGAGTCCGCCGATCTCCAGTCCCAGTCGCGCAGCGAAGCGCTGTAGCGCATCGGAAAATCGCGGGAGATCCGCCGTAATATCGGCCAGTTGTTCAATCTGCTGCCAGTTCGCCATGGGTTTGCTCGTCACTTATGTTCATCAATAATAAAAAGGCTAATCTACCGTGTTTTAGGCCGCGGACCAACCGCCACCCTGCCGCTGCGTGACCGACCGACGATGGATTGCCCATGCCGCCGGGCCGCGCGCGATGCTGACGGACGGGGACAAATGCAGTATACTCCCGCCCTAATTTGTCCACATTCCGGCGCCGCCTCCCTCGGGGGCTGGCGCATTACACGTAAGGTATTCCGGTGAATATTCAGGCTCTTCTCTCAGAAAAAGTCAGCCAGGCCCTGATCGCGGCAGGCGCGCCTGCCGATTGCGAACCTCAGGTCCGCCAGTCAGCAAAAGTTCAGTTCGGTGACTATCAGGCCAACGGCGTGATGGCTGTCGCCAAAAAGCTGGGCATGGCGCCGCGACAACTTGCAGAGCAGGTACTGTCTCATCTTGACCTCAACGGCATTGCCAGCAAGGTTGAAATCGCCGGGCCGGGCTTTATCAATATTTTCCTCGACCCCGCGTTCCTGGCGGACAACGTCAACCGCGCGCTGCAGTCAGAACGCCTGGGCGTCGCCACGCCGCAGGTACAGACCATCGTCGTCGACTACTCGGCGCCAAACGTGGCGAAAGAGATGCACGTCGGCCATCTGCGTTCGACCATCATTGGCGATGCCTCGGTCCGTACCCTGGAGTTCCTGGGCCATAAGGTGATCCGCGCCAACCACGTCGGCGACTGGGGCACCCAGTTCGGCATGCTGATCGCGTATCTGGAAAAACAGCAGCAGGAAAACGCCGGCGAGATGGCCCTGGCCGACCTCGAAGGTTTTTATCGCGAAGCGAAAAAACACTACGACGAAGACGAAGCCTTCGCCGAGCGCGCGCGCAGCTACGTGGTTAAGCTGCAGGGCGGCGATGAGTACTTCCTGCAGATGTGGCGTAAGCTGGTGGACATCACCATGTCGCAGAACCAGATCACCTACGATCGCCTGAATGTGACGCTGACCCGCGATGACGTGATGGGCGAAAGCCTGTACAACCCGATGCTGCCGGGGATCGTCGCCGATCTGAAAGCCAAAGGGCTGGCCGTCGAGAGCGAAGGCGCCACCGTGGTGTTCCTTGATGAGTATAAAAACAAGGAAGGCGAACCGATGGGCGTCATCATCCAGAAAAAGGATGGCGGCTACCTCTATACCACCACCGATATCGCCTGTGCGAAGTATCGCTATGAAACACTGCACGCCGACCGCGTGCTCTACTACATCGACTCCCGTCAGCACCAGCACCTGATGCAGGCGTGGACCATCGTGCGTAAAGCAGGTTATGTGCCGGACTCCGTGCCGCTGGAACACCATATGTTCGGCATGATGCTGGGTAAAGACGGCAAGCCGTTTAAAACCCGCGCCGGCGGCACCGTGAAGCTGGCGGATCTGCTGGACGAAGCGCTGGAGCGCGCGCGTCGCCTGGTGGCCGAGAAGAACCCGGAGATGTCCGCTGATGAGCTGGAAAATCTGGCGAAAGTGGTGGGTATCGGCGCGGTGAAATACGCCGACCTGTCGAAAAACCGCACCACCGACTACGTTTTCGACTGGGATAATATGCTGGCGTTCGAAGGCAACACTGCGCCGTATATGCAGTATGCCTATACCCGCGTGCTCTCCGTGTTCCGCAAAGCCGGCATTGACGAAAACGCCCTCACCGACGCGCCGGTGGTGATTGCGGAAGATCGCGAAGCCCAGCTGGCCGCGCGCCTGTTGCAGTTTGAAGAGACCCTCTCCGTGGTCGCTCGCGAAGGGACGCCGCACGTGATGTGCGCCTACCTCTACGATCTGGCGGGCCTGTTCTCCGGTTTCTACGAGCACTGCCCGATCCTCAGCGCGGAAAGCGAAGCGACCCGCAACAGCCGCCTGAAGCTGGCGCTGCTGACGGCGAAAACCCTCAAGCTGGGTCTCGATACTCTCGGTATCGAAACCGTCGAGCGTATGTAAAACCAACCCGGCGAAAGCCGGGTTAGTTTTTTCAGGCGCCGCGCCTGCGGGGTCTCCTGCTCAGAAATACTTGCGCAGATACTCGGTCAGACAGAGGATCGCCATCGCCTGGCCGTAGGGCATCGAGGTGAGCGGGATCTGGCGATAGAAATCAAGGTCTGACCCCATTCCGGTGCCAAAGGAAGTCTGCAGCAGCTCCCCCTGAGGCGAAATATTCTGCACAATTCCGCGAATCGCTTTTTCAGCCACCCCGGCATAGTGCTGCCCGACATATCGCTTGCGCACCGCTTTGAGTATGCCGTAGGCAAAGCCGGCGGTCGCCGAGGCCTCTGGATAAGAGTGCGGGTCGTCCAGCAGGGTATGCCACAGGCCGCTGTCGTCCTGACATTTCGCTAAGGCGGCAATTTGCGCGTTCAGCACCTCGGTCAGATAGCGCCGTACCGCATTCCCTTCCGGGAGATCCACTAACTCAAGAAAATCCGGGATTACCATAGTGAGCCAGCTGTTGCCCCGCGCCCAGCGCGCCCGGGCAAAATTATGCCGACCGTCATAGCTCCAGCCGTGAAACCACAGCCCGGTTTCCCGGTCCATCAGGTTCTGCACGTGGAGCAGGAACTGATAGGTCGCCTCCTCCACATACTGCGGACGGTGAAGCAGCTTGCCAATTTTGGCTAACGGCAACACGGTCATCATCAGGGTGTCATCCCACATTTGCTGGTGGTTTTCTTCCGCCAGGGTGATGTGCTGCATGCCGCCCTGCTCGGTACGCGGCATCTCATACATTGCCCACTCCGCCCAGCTCTCCAGCCACGGCAGGTACGCCTTACATCCGGTCTCTTCAAAGCGATAGGCCAGGGTCAGGAACGGCGCCATGGTGTTGACGTTTTTGGTCGTTGCCCCCTCGGCGAAACGGTCGGCAAACCAGCGGTCAATGATATCGCGCATCTCGAGATCGCCGGTTTGCTGATAATACTGATAGATGCCATACAGCCCGACGCCGTGGGTCCACTCCCAGCCGGCCCAGCCTTTGGTATCAATAACGCGCCCGTCATCCAGGCGCAGTAAAAATTGCCCGCTCTCATCCTTAATATTCACCAGGTTTTGCGTCACGTTGCGGATGAGCGCCTGCAGTTCGCTACGGGCGATAAAACGCTCAGGCTGACAGAGTAATGGGCTATGTTTGACCGGCCAAACTTTCATGTTGTTAACCTCGGGTATATGTCGAATTCAAAGCACCGCCCTGGGTGAGCGCCGGGGCAGCAGGTTTATGACGATTCAGGTAGCCAATGTTGTTATTTCCCCACAGGCAGTCGTAAGGCATCCCCGCCAGCATCTCGACGACCGCGCGGTGTTCTGCGCTGGTCAGTTCCGGCTGGGCGTGACCGCTTTCGCGCATTCTTAGGGTTTCGCTGCGCAGGACGCTGTGGGTATGCAGATTGAGTTTGAAGCGCAGCGAAACGAGGAAGCCGCAGGCTAAGACCACCAGCGTGCCGACGCTGAGGATCAGCAAAATGGTATGGCTGACCCCTTCAGGCTGTATTTTTTGCCCGGAGACAAACCCCGACAGCTGCATGATGATGCCCACCAGCATCACCGCCCCCGCCTGCGAGGCTTTGCGGGTCAGCGTCATGATGCCGGCAAAAATCCCCTCCCGGCGCTGGCCGGTGATCGCTTCGTCGACGTCGGCAATATAGGTGTAGGTATTCCACGGTACGTAGTTAATCCCGCCGCGTCCCAGTCCGGCGACAGCAGAGATGAGCAGCAATAACGAATAGACGTCGCTCAGTCCGGCGTAATAGAGCAGCGCATAGGAGAGCGAGCTCAGGCCAAAGAGGACCACCACCATGCGGTACGACGGCGCGGGGCCAAAGCGAATGCACAGCGGGATCATGGCGATCACGGCGATAAACTGGAAAATCGCCATCGTCCCCAGCAGATTCGAGGCGACAGAGGCCTCCTGCATCAGAACAAAGACCACGTAATAGGTGAATACGGCATTGAAGACGTCCTGGGCGATATAGCCCCCCAGATACATGCCGAGGTGCTGGCGGAAAATTTTTATCCGCAGCGTGGAGCTCAGCTCAATCACCAGGCGATTGAGGCTCTGGGCGAGGGTTAAGTTCTGTTTCTCCGCTTCCGCCCGCAGCGCCGCCTCTGACCAGGCCTCACGCGGCCGCTCCCAGGTGAAACACCAGACGAAGGTCAGCATCACCGCGCACAGGACCGAGAACACCAGACTGGCATAAAAGAACGAGCTGGCATTGTCTTTGCCGAGCCAAGTAAGGAGGATCCCCGGCAGAAAGGAGGCTAAAATCGCCGACATTTGCGCCATTGAGATGCGCGCGCCGGAGAATTTGGTTTTCTGTTTAAAGTCATCGGTCATCTCCGGCACCAGCGTCTCGTAGGGCACCAGAATCATGGTGTAGACCATATCAAACAGCAGATAGGTGAGCAGGTAGTACCAGAAGCCCATCTCGCCAACCCACATCGCCGAGTAGCTGAATACGCACGGGATGCCGAGCAGAATAAAGAATTTTCTGCGGCCGAAGCGCTTGCCGAGCCAGGTGGTGCCGAAGTTATCGGTGAGAAAGCCCATCAGCGGGCTCACCACCGCATCCAGTACGCGGGCGGAAGCGAATATCAGCGTGGCTTCTATCGGAGAGAGTCCGCAGAAGGTGGTGTAAAAGTAGAGCAGCCATGCGGCGGTTAGCGCCGTGGTGCCGGCGCCGAGAAAATCGCCCGCGCCGTAGGCCAGGTAGTTAGCCAGTCCAATCTTTCGTGTTTTCATCGCCGTGATCCTGTGTCTTTTTTTAAGAGAACGCCGACAATCTTTCCGGATTTGCCACCGGAAGGGAGTGGGTACCTGGCTACACTAAAAGCAGCGAAACGACGTTACCTTTGTGCTTTTGCCACGCAACCGTTGCCGGTGGCAAAATGACAAAGAGATGACGTCTTCACTTCACTCATTTATAAAACGGCATTTCTTTTAAATCAAAAGACAGGTTCACCATTGTGATCTAGCCGGAAAAACACCGACTGGCGAAGAGGCTCGCAAATCCCGGGATCGGCCCTTGCGCAGCCGGGTAAACAGGAGTAAAGAAAGAAGGAAAGAAAGGGTTATTCCGCGTATCTCAAGGAGGCCAGATGCCTTATTCACATCTGCTGGTTGCCGTCGCGCCAACGCCGGAGAGTCAGGTATTAATTAAAAAAGCGGTGTCGATTGCCCGGCCCGTGAACGCGAAAGTGAGCTTTATCACCCTCGCCACGGATCCGGAGCTGTATAACCAGTTCGCTGCGCCGATGATGGAAAATCTGCGCGAGGTGATGCAGGAAGAGACGCGTGATTTTCTCAACGAGCTGGCGCGTCACGCGGACTACCCGATAGAGAAAATGACCATCGCCTGCGGCGAACTGGGCCATCATATTAAAGACTTCTGCCGGTCGCACCAGGTCGATCTGGTGATCTGCGGCAATCATAACCATTCCCTTTTTTCGCGCGCCACCTGCTCGGCGAAAAATATCGTCGGCAGCTGCGGCGTCGATGTCCTGCTGGTTTCCCTTGAAAAGGGCTAACGCCGGTTAGCCCTTTTCCTGAACTAGGCCAGTTTAGGGAACGTGGCTATCTTCCCCCGCAAGCGGCTCTCCTCACTGCGCGGTGAAATATGCTGCAGATCGTCGACAAAGCGCGCCTGCCAGTTATGAATATCATTTTCTCTGATCACGTCCAGCATCGCAGAATGACGGGCAATACGTTCCGCCAGCGGCATGCTAAGGGCGCGATCCAGCGCGGCGGCAACCTCGTCGCGATCGTAGGGGTTGACGATCAGGGCGCTGGTCAGCTCCTGCGCCGCGCCGGCAAACTGCGACAGGACCAGTACGCCAGGGTTATCCGGATCCTGCGCCGCCACGTACTCCTTCGCCACGAGGTTCATACCATCGCGCAGGGGCGTCACCAGGCCGACGTCAGAGTAGCGGAAGACCTTCATCAGCAGCTTACGGTCAAAATGCTGGTTCAGATAGTAGAGCGGAGTCCAGCCAAGCTGGCCAAACTGACCGTTGATGCGCCCGGATGCGGTTTCCAGCTGGTGGCGGATATCCTGATAGGCCTGCACATCGCCGCGGGAGGTCGGTGCGATCTGGGTATAACGGATCTTGCCGTGATGCTGAGGATACTTTTCGAGCAGCGTCTCATAGGCGAGGAACCGCTCCGGCAATCCTTTCGAGTAGTCAAGCCGCTCCACCGAGAAGATATTCTTCACGTTTTTGAGCTCGTTTTTCAGCTGGACCAGCTTCGGCGGCAGCGGACCTTTGGCGTTGCGCGTAATCTCGTCCGGATCGATCCCTATCGGATAAACCTCGGTGCTGAACGCCTTACCCCACGCCTGATAGCGTTTGTCTCCGAGGTCGGAGAGTCGGGTCTGCATGGCAATGCTGTCAAGAAATGCGGTTCTGTCGCTTTCGGTCTGGAAGCCCAGCAGGTCGTAATCGCACAGTTGCTCCAGCAGCTCAGCGTGCGGCGGTAGCGCGTTAAAAATCTCCGGCGTCGGGAACGGAATATGCAAAAAGAAGCCGATCCGGTTGTTGACCCCACGCTTGCGCAGTTCGCTGGCGAAGGGCAGCAGATGGTAATCATGGATCCACAGCGTATCGTCTGGCTCGATCAGCGGCAGAAGCTTGTCCGCCAGCATGGCGTTAACTCGCTGATATCCCTCCCAGGCTTCGCGCTGGAAGCTGACCAGATCAAGACGATAATGGAAGGCCGGCCACAGCACGGCATTAGAGAACTGGTTGTAGTATTCATCATGGTCACGCTCATTAAGGTTGAACGACGCCCATGAAATATTTCCGCGGGAGACCTGCTTCAGCGGTTGCTGGTCATCGCCAATTTCGCCGCTCCAGCCAAACCACAGACCCCCTGCCGCTTTCAGTGCCCCCAGGATGCCGACGGCCAGACCGCCAGCGCTCGATTTTTTATCGTCCGGTAAGGCGATACGGTTAGAGACTACGACTAAACGACTCATGGTCATCCCTCCTTTCGGTTTGCGCGTCATACGCCAGATGTTGCAACCACGTCCTTACGGCGGCGGCATCCGCCAACCGCCAGTGCGCCTGGGTTTCCCCGGCGCCCACTTTTATCGACATTCCCTGCAGTTGATTAACCACGCTGAATCCCGCTTCGTCGGTCAAATCATCGCCGACAAAAACCGGTTCGCGACCGGCAAACGGCGCTTCCTGCATGAAGGCGGTGATCGCCTCCCCTTTGTTGACACCGCGGGGTTTAATCTCCACTACGCACTTGCCAAGCTGTAGCGCCAGCAGCGGGTAGCGCTGAACGATGCGCTGCGCCAGCTCCAGCACCGCGCTCTGCTGCTGCGGCGCCTGGCGGTAGTGGAGCGCGAAGGCCATCTCTTTACTCTCCAGCTCGCACCCGGGGAGCGCCTGCAACGCCGAGGTCAGCTCAGCCGCGATTTCATCGCGCAGAGCCGACGGCAGAGAGACAATATAGGTTTTACCATTGATATCACGGCGTTCAGCCCCGTGAACACCGGCCAGCGGTAGCCGCCAGGGATGGGTTAGCGCGTCAAGTTCAGACATTGAGCGCCCTGAAATCAATGCCACCGCCCCGCCCTGCTGCCGGGCCAGCGCGTTGAGCGCCTGCAGCGTGTTGTCGGGTATCACCACCTGATCGGGGTGCGGCTGGATATCGGCAAGAGTACCGTCGAGGTCAAAGAAAAAAGCGTAGTTTCCGGTTAGCGCAGGCGGTACAGATATCTGGTTATCCACCCTGTTTCCTCCTTATCATGGCCAGCCGAAGCTGGTTGTTAATTATATGTTAGCCATGTAAGTATAGACAGTGTGACCAACCTCGCCATTTTTGATAGATACCGCCAGCGAAACGGGCGCTGGCGGTAATTACTCTGTAGACTTAAAAGTTATGCCTGAAATCAGGCCGCACGTTTGGCTTTTTGTTTGTAGCGGTCAAAAATTACCGCTGCCAGCAGGATGACCCCGCGCACGACGTATTGTGAGAACGGCGAGATGTTCAGCAGGTTCATCGCGTTCTCCACGGTCCCGAGGATCAGGATCCCGGCCACCACGTAGGAGATCTTGCCGATCCCGCCCTTCAGCGATACCCCGCCCAGCACACAGGCCGAAATAACAATCAGCTCATAGCCAATCGAGGTCATCGGCTGGCCGCTGGTCATCCGCGACGCCAGGATAATTCCCGCCGCGGCCGATACCAGACCGGAGAGCACAAAGATAATAATCTTGGTGCGCACCACCGGAACACCGGCCAGACGCGCCGCCTCTTCATTGCCGCCTATAGCCAGCGTATTACGGCCAAAGGTGGTTTTGTTTAGTAATAATCCGAAAACCACCAGGCAGGCGACCGTCAGCCAGATCGGCGCCGGCAGACCAAACCAGTTGGCGTAACCGAGGGTGAAGAAGCGTTCATCTTCGATCCCCACCGCTTTACCGTCGGAGATAATGTAGGCCAGACCGCGGACAATCTGCATAGTGGCCAGCGTGGTGATCAGGGCGTTGATCTTCAGGCGGGCAATGACAAAGCCGTTGACCAGGCCACTGATCGCCCCCAGCAGCAGACCGGCGGCAATCCCCAGCCACAGGCTTTCGCTCAGGTTAATCACCACCGCGGTAGTGACCCCGGCACAGGCGATAACCGACGCCACCGACAGGTCGAAATCGCCGGAGGCCAGGCAGAAGAGCATACCGCAGGCCACCATCCCGGACATCGAGATCGCCAGCCCCAGCCCCTTCATATTGACGAATGAGGCAAAGTTAGGCACAAAAATTACGCAGCCGATAAACAGCACCGCAAACACCACCAGCATGCCAAACTGATCCCAGATACGGGCAAAGCTAAAGGCAGAGCGGGTAGCGCCGGACGTAGTCACTGATGACATCATTTACTCCTTACTCAGGCGACAGCCTGACTCACTTTTGGCATCGCAAGGCTTAACGCCTGCTGTTCATTGGCTTCTTCATGCAGCAGTTCGCCGGCGACTTGCCCTTCACGCATCACCACGATGCGGTCGGCGACGCCCAGCACTTCCGGCAGGTCGCTGGAGGCAAATACCACGGCGACACCGGAGGCGGCGAGGCCATATATCACGTTGTAAATTTCATGTTTGGCGCCGACATCGATACCGCGGGTGGGCTCATCGAGCAGGATCACCTTCATCTCTTCCGACAGCCAGCGGCCCAGGATCGCTTTCTGCTGGTTGCCGCCAGACAGGTTCATGATCAGCTGTTCCGGGCCCGGCGTTTTAATGTTCAGCGACTGGATATGCTGATCGGCGTTGTCCGCCTCCCAGGCGTTGTTGATCAGGCACCCGGCGTGAATATGCTTGCGTCGGGCGCTGATATTGATGTTGTCGCGCACGGAGTGAACCGGAATAATCCCCTCCGCTTTACGATCTTCCGGGCACAGCATCATCCCGGCCTGGATGGCCTGGGCCGGTTTGCGAATGTCGACGGGCTGGCCATCGATATACACCTGACCGCTGGTGATCCGCGTCCCGCCGAACAGACCTTTCATCAGTTCGCTGCGCCCGGCGCCCACCAGCCCAAACAGGCCGACGATTTCGCCACTGCGCACCGAGAGGCTGACCGGCGTGCGTACGCCCGGGGCCTTCACCTCCTCCAGACGCAGCCGTTCTTCGCCGTAGGGGCGAGGTTTCCAGCCGTAAATATCCCCCAGATTGCGTCCCACCATCGCCTGAACCAACGCGTCGTGGCTGACGCTCGGCATATCGTCAAAGGTGCAGACGTAGCGGCCATCTTTAAAGACGGTGATGGCATCGCTGAGGGCAAAAATTTCTTCCATCCGGTGTGAAACATAGATGATGACTCGCCCCTCCTCCCGTAGCTCGCGGATAACGCGAAACAGGTTGTCGATCTCCCGGGCGGAGAGCGAACTGGTCGGTTCATCGAAGGCGATAATTTTGGCGTTACGCGCCAGCGCTTTGGCAATCTCCACCATCTGCCACTGGCCAATGGAGAGATACTTCAGCGGCGTCTCCGGGTCTATATCCAGCCCCAGATGCTCAAGCTGCAGGCGGGCCTCGTAGTTGAGCAGCGAGCGGTTGACGATGCCGCCTCTGTGCGGCAGCTGGCCAAGATAGATATTTTCGGCGACGGTCATCTCCGGGATCAGATGCAGCTCCTGATAGATAATCGCCACGCCGGCGTTGAGCGCCGCCATCGTATTGGTGAACGCCATCTGCTGACCGCCGATCTGCAGGTGACCCGCAGTGGGGATGTAGTTACCGCTGAGAATTTTCAGCAGCGTCGATTTGCCTGCGCCATTTTCGCCCATCAGCGCGTGGATCTGTCCTGGGTAGCAGTCAAAACTGATATCGGACAAGGCCTTTACGCCAGGGAACGTCATGGTGATGCCGCGAAATGAGAGATAAGGGGTAGACTGTTGCATAACGACTCCGCTCTTCTGCACTCAGCCCCCGCCGCGGCGGGGGCCAGTTCAACCGGGCTGTTACAGCCCTTTTTTCGCCAGCTCTTCTTTGAAGTTATCGCGGGTAATCAGCACCACATCGGTCACCGCAGTGAACTTCGGCGGCTCAACGCCCTTGGTGACCCAGTTGTAGAGCATTTCGCTGGTTTTATAGCCATGAATATCCGGGCTTGGCAGCAGGGAGCCATAGAAACCGGTTGGCTGCGCCTTCGACAGTTCGTTGACGGCATCCACGCCGTTAATGCCAATGCCAATCACATCCGGCGCTTTAAAGCCCTGGCCTTCAGTGGCACGCACGCCGCCGAGCACGGTGTTGTCGTTCATCCCAACGATCAGCCAGTGTTTAACCTGCGGGTGCTGGACCAGCATCGAGTTACCGGCGTCAAACGCCCCCGGGATATCGTTAGATTTTGTCGGAACGCGGTAGATTTGCGCTTCCGGGAAACCGGCCGCCTTCAGGGCATCGATGGAGCCAGTGGTACGACGGCGGGCGGTGTCCAGCTCATCGGCGGTGATGGCCATCACCGCGGTGTCTTTGACATCCCAGCCGCGTTTCTGCATCTCTTTATACAGCTCCTGCCCCTGGCGGGCGCCGATTTCGCTGGCCGCCATCATCACCAGCGGCACGCTCTCCATCGGTTTACCTTTGGCGTTGACGAACTGGTCATCGACAGTAATCACCTTCATGTCATAGCCGCGCGCTTTAGCGACAATCGCCGAGCCGAGCTTAGGATCGGGGGTACAGATGACAAAGCCCTTCGCGCCGCTGGCCGCCAGGCTATCGATGGCGTTCAGGGTTTTCTCACCATCCGGCACCGCAATTTTAATGACGTCAAAGCCTAAATCTTTTCCTGCTTTATCAGCAAATTTCCACTCGGTCTGGAACCATGGCTCTTCCGGCTGTTTCACCAGAAAACCCAATTTCAGGTTTTCCGCCATAGCTGATTGTGACATAACCGCTGCAAGACCAATGGCCGCCAGCGCTTTAGTAAATTTGTGCATGGTAAACTCCAGCTTTAATTCGCTTTCATGTAGGGAAAAATCGGAATTAACTTTTTTATCAGCATCAAAACAAGGCATTAGAAAAATCACATTCCCTACTGCCGTTGTTAGAGTAGTAATACCCGGAAATTATTTCTCCATACGAGAGCATTATCACATCGCGGAATTACAGTAATTGCGTACATAGATTTAGCAAAAAAAGACATAAAAAAAGACATAATTGTCATACAATTTAACCGGCGAATAGCAGGATCATCTATACCACCAGCAGGCTTATCCCTGTGATGTCAGAGGGTGTTTAACAGAGGGTTACGGCACTGTTATATCCAGTGGCTAACGGGGTCGCAGCGGCGGTCAACTGCCCGCCGGCGCTGAAGATCAGCAGACGCGCGTCGCCAGTCCAGCGTCGGCCGTTTAATATCGCGATAAAACGGATCTTTTGCGTAATTTATTCCTAATTGAAAAAAGATATTCCGGTTACATAAAAAAACCTGCAACAAAAAATAAAAATAATTATCATCACCACGAAACATTGCTCTCTGAAATAACTTATAGTTTTGCGTTATACGATGAATCTCGTAGTCAAATACCTATAACTTATACCTGGCACACCGCGCTAGCGCCCCAGTCTACACCGCCAATCCCCCGCCAGTCGTCATTCAGGAATAATCGTGTAACAAAACGTAAATTATCCATCTTGAGAGTTTTCTTAATTCCATTCAGCGAGTATTCTAAAATTGTCGGCAAGAGGAAAAATTACCCGACTCATACGGAATGTGTAGAGTTTTATTATTCTGCAACAGTGCAGCGCGCCACTCTTTTATCCTGTTGTTGACCGCAGGAACCGCTGACGCGCACCAGTAACCCCTTCCCGGTTAATAAGGATATTTTTATGGCAGTTCCAGGAATGGCACAAAAGCTAAACACCCAGATGAACCTTGAGTTCCACGCCTCTAACGTTTACCTGAACTTAAGCGAGTGGTGCGCCCGGCATCGCTTTGACGGCGCCGCGACATTTTTGCGCAACCGCGCGCAATGCAGCATCACCCTCACCATGCGCGTATTTGACTATCTGAAAAAAGCCGGCAGCTGGCCGATAGTGAATCCCGACCGCGCCTGTAATCCCGAATGTACCTCGCTGGAAGATCTCTTTACCCAAACCCTGGTCGATTACCGCCAGCGTAGCAGTATGCTGAGCGGTCTCGCCGAGGAAGCCAAAGCGCAGAGCGATGACAACACCTGGCGTTTTCTGACCCGGCTGGCGGAAGAGCAGCAGCAGGATGGGCTGCTGCTGCAAAGCGTGCTCGAGGAAATTCGCAACGCCGACAAAGCCGGGATCGGTATGGAACAGACCGATCGCCGTCTGATGGCCCTCGTCGGAGCGTCACAGAAACCCCACTAATCAGAGGTGTAGGGCCTTTCTCGCCCGATCAGGGGGGAGCGCGTTCGCGCTGCCCCGCCCTGTTTATTAATCCGTTATCGCTATACTCCCCTGCCATTTATTCCTCAAAAGAATAAAAAAGTTTTAACTCGATCCCATTCCCTCCTCACCGTTACCCCTTTGGGGGGATTAGTGAGCGCGGTCACTTTTTGTTGAGCCACAAAGAAATATAAAAACAGTGTTTCAAAAATATAAAACACGAGGTTTATTTTTTATGGCTCGATACACGGCTTCAGCCTCTGAAGGGCTGCAGGGAAGACCGATCTTGTTACGCCATCAGTTAGCCTACGGCGGCGGTAATCTGTTAGGGAGTGGCGCACTGGCGATAAGCGGGGCATGGCTACTCTATTTTTATACGACCTTTTGCGGCCTGACGCTGATCGAGGCCTCATTTATCTTCTCCGTCGCCAGCATCATCGACGCCATCAGCAACCCGCTGATGGGCTATCTGACGGATAATTTTGGCAAAACGCGGTTAGGCAAGCGCTTTGGCCGTCGGCGCTTCTTTTTGCTGATCGGCATTCCGCTGATGCTGTTCTACCCGCTGCTGTGGGTAGAGGGCCTGAGTTTCTGGTACTACCTGTGCACCTACGTGGTGTTTGAGATCATCTACACTTCCATCATGGTGCCCTATGAAACGCTGGCGACAGAGATGACCGATGATTTCTCGCTACGCTCAAAGCTCACCGGCTATAAAGCCATCTTCGGCAAGCTGGCCAACTTCCTCGCCGCGTTTATTCCCGGACAGTTCATTCTGCTGTACGGCAAAGATTCCGCCACCCCTTTCTTCCTCACCGGCCTGACCTACGGCGCGATCCTGATCGTCGCGATTACCTGTCTGTGGCTGTGCAGCTGGGAGCGCGAGCGTGCGGAAGCCGTGGATACCAGCGCGAAAAAGGGGCTACTGAGCACCCTGCTGTCGCTGGCGAAAGACATGCGTTCCACCTTTTATCTGCGCGTGTTCCGCAAACATCTCGGTATGTACCTGTGCGGGTTTGGCGCGGAATGGCTGTTTGCCTCCATCTTCACCTATTTCGTGATATTCGTTCTGCAGCACGATCCGGCAATGGTGGCCGGGCTGAACAGCCTGAACTCGATTCTGCAGCTGATCTCCACCGCGCTGTTTATCGGCCTGTGTGTGAAAAAGGGCTTCAGCAAACCCTATATCCTCGCGCTGGGGATCGTGATTTTCGCAGTCCTGCTGTATACCTCGCTGTGGTTCTTCCATCTGCCGTCAGGCCTGGCGACCGTGCTGATGTTCGGTATTACCGTGCTGTTCGGCCTGGGGACCGGCGGGGTTTACTATATTCCCTGGACCGTTTACACCTTCCTCGCCGATGTCGACGAGATCTACACCGGACGCCGTCGGGAAGGGATCTATGCCGGCGCCATGACCTTCTCAGGGAAAATTCTGCGCTCGATTGTGGTGTTTTCGATGGGGGCCATCCTGAGCTTTTACGGTTTCCAGTCAAAAGCGCACAGCCAACCGGAAAGCGCTGTGACCGCCATCGCGGTGGTATTCTGCGTCGGTGTCGTCGCCTTAGCCCTGGCCGCCATCGTCTTCAGTAAGCAGATGAAACTGGACCGTAAAGCCCATCTGGTGGTCCTGCAGGAAGTCGCGCGGATTAAAGCGGGCGGTAAAATCAGTGATATTGCGCCGGAGGTGCGGGCAATCGTTGAGGATCTGGTTGGCCATCGCTACGAAGAGTGCTGGGGCAACAGCAAATTGTTTAAAACCGCTGAGGCTGCGCCAACGCAGACCGTGGTTTCCCATTAAAGGAAAAGGCCCCGTCGGTCACCCGCGGGGCCGGTTATTAATGCGTTTCTTCCTGCGGGGTAAACTTCAGCTCAATCAGGGCAATCGCTTTTTGCACCGCGCGAAGCGTCACCGGATCGGCAGAGGCCGGGTGGCTGGCGAAGTCAATGGCTTTCAGCTGACTGGTCATTTTTTCACGCACTTCCACCGGCGCGATGACGTCAATCACGTCGAGGATCTGCTTGATAACCAGCTGGCAGGCAACCACATCGGAAACCAGCTCGTCGTGTTCGGTAAGATGTTGAGACATTAATTACTCCTTTTTTCAGGAGCGTAATAGTACCCTAAATCGTTAACGATAATAAAACCTGCCGTGGCAGGTTTTTTTCGCCACCCGAGTGGCTGGCGGCACCTTTGCTGCCGCTTTGCCGAGAATCCCCTTGATGGCAGCGACAACATGAATACCGCGATCTCTTCCGGGAACGAACGTGCTTTTTCAGCCCCGGCGCTGCTGGTGGCTGGCGCCTTTTTTATGGAGTTTCTCGACGGGACGGTGATCGCTACCGCCCTGCCCGACATGGCGAGAGATTTTGGCGTTACCGCCGTCGAGCTGAATATCGGCATCAGCGCCTATCTGATTACCCTCGCGGTGCTGATCCCCGCCAGCGGCTGGATCGCCGATCGCTTCGGCGCCCGGGCTATCTTCACCCTCGCCCTGGCCATTTTTACCCTTGCCTCGATCTTTTGCGGCCTCTCCAGCGATATGCATATCTTTGTCGCCATGCGTATCCTGCAGGGGATCGGCGGCGCGCTGATGGTCCCCGTCGGTCGTCTGGCGGTACTGCGCACCACGCCGAAACACCTGCTGATAAAGGCCATCGCCACCCTCACCTGGCCGGCGCTGGTGGCCCCTATTATCGGCCCGCCTTTGGGAGGCTTTATTACCCGCTACGCCAGCTGGCACTGGATCTTCTTTATCAATGTCCCGCTGGGCGTCGCGGCGATTATCCTGTCGCTGCGCATCATTCCTGATATCCGCGAAGCAGAGCGGCGCGCCTTTGATATGACAGGGTTTATCACGACCGCGGTGGCGATGGTCAGCCTGGTCACGGCGATGGAACGGCTCGGCGATCGTCAGCCGCAGATCTGGCCGACGCTGGCCCTCGCCGCGCTTGGCTTCGGCTGTCTGGCGTATGCTATCCGCCACTTCCGCCGGGCGACAGCGCCTATGGTTCGTCTGACGGCGTTGCAGGTGCCGACGTTCCGCGTGACGATGTACGGCGGCTCGCTGTTCCGGGCCTCCATCAGCGCGGTCCCCTTTCTCCTGCCGCTGCTGTTTCAGGTGGGGTTCGGCATGGATCCCTTTCACTCTGGTCTGCTGGTGCTGGCGGTATTTGTCGGCAATTTAACGATTAAACCCGCCACCACGCCGCTGATCCGCTGGCTGGGCTTTCGTCGCCTGCTGTTGATCAACGGCGCGCTGAACGTCTGTTCGCTGCTGGCCTGCGCGCTGCTCACGCCGCAAACTCCGGTCTGGGCGATCATGCTGATCCTTTATCTCGGCGGGGTGTTTCGCTCAGTCCAGTTCACGGGCGTGAGCACGCTGGCCTTTGCCGATGTCCCCGCCGCGCAGATGAGTGATGCCAATACTCTGTTCAGTACCGCGTCGCAGCTGGCGGTGGGGCTGGGTATCACGCTTGGGGCAATCGGCATTCGCCTGGGTGAACAGGTCGGCGACTGGCTGCAACTTTCCGCCGTGCCGGGGATCAGCTTTCGCCTGGCGTTTGTGTTTATCGCGGTGATTTGTCTGGTGGGGATGTTCGACAGCCTGCATCTGGCCAAAACGGCAGGCAGCAGCGTGTCGGCGAAGAAATCGTAGAGGATGGAAGGGCCAGCGGCGCTGGCCCTGATAACGATTACCCGACGATCTGGCGGACAAACGCTTCGATCGCTTTATCCTGGCAGTTTTCGAAGAAGCACTGCTGGAAGCGAGGGCCAGAGACCGCGGTTTTCACCAGTTCCGGATCGATGGCGCGCAGGGTATCGAGATAATTTTCTTTGACTACCGCCGCTTTGACCTGGTTGAGGATCCCGGCATTACGCACCTGCGGTTCTTTGCGCTCCGGCGGATAGCCTTCGCCGTTACGACCGGTAAAGGCTTTTTCAAAGATAAACCGCACGTTCAGCTCGGCACCCCAGCCGAAACCTTTGGCAAACGGCAGCGACAGCGCGTTACCGTTGTTGATCTGGGCAAACAGGAACGCATCCGCCGGGTCGATACAGTAGCCGCAGACCACGCCAGGATGGATGTTCAGCGACATCAGCGCTCCCTGGCCGGTACCGCATCCGGTGACCACGAAGTCGACCGCCTTCGAATTCAGCAGGATGCTGGCCATGATCCCGAGGTGAATATAGGTCAGATGATGATCGTTCTCATCGCTCATACCGACGTTATAGACCGGAAATCCTTTTTCGTCGGCAACCGCGTTAAGCTCCTTGAGGATGATGGCGTTTTTGTTCGCCTGGCTGTTCTCCATCATCAGTGCAATCTTCATGGTTTACTCTCCTGAATGCTGTGCGGGCCTGCCCGCAGAATGTCATTGGCGTTGACTGCACTCTACTACCTGGAAAACAAACTTTCAAATTTTATGAAAAGTTGTTTTAAAAATTACGCATCGCTTCACACTTTCGCCGCCTCTGTCGCTCAGGTTAGCGTGTCGCCTCCTCATCAGGACGACTCCGCCTGGCGCTCCCCGCCTCGCAATCCGCAGAGGCAGTCATTTCGCCTCCGCAAAAAACTAATAATAAATTAAAACCATTCTCATTTATTATTAAACTGCCAATGCGTGTTATTCCCATTAGCATTTTAAATAAAATCTTTTTAAATTTACTTTTTGCAAATAATTAAATAACAAATTATAGTGGCAGCCGATAACATCTATATTTTAATTCCAGGAGCGCGACGATGCTGAAAACGGAAATGATCGACAAACTGAATGAACAGATGAATCTTGAACTCTATTCTTCTCTTCTTTATCAGCAGATGAGTGCCTGGTGCAGTTACCATAGTTTTGAAGGGGCTGCGGCCTTCCTGCGTCGCCATGCCCAGGAAGAGATGACCCATATGCAGCGCCTGTTCGACTACCTGACCGACACCGGCAGCCTGCCGCGCATCAACGCTATCGCCTCCCCGTTTGCCGAGTATGCGTCACTGGATGAACTGTTCCGCCAGACCTATGAGCACGAGCAGCTGATCACGCAAAAAATTAATGAACTGGCGCACGCGGCTATGACCAGTCAGGATTACCCGACCTTTAATTTCCTGCAGTGGTATGTCGCCGAACAGCATGAAGAAGAGAAATTATTTAAATCGGTAATTGATAAACTGACCCTCGCCGGGAAAAGCGGTGAAGGTCTGTACTTTATCGACAAAGAGCTGGCCACCCTCGATACGCAGAATTAATTGCCCGCGCCGCGACGCTTCTCCGTCGCGGCATTTTCAATGCTGACAAACCTTGTTTTCTGCGGTGGTAAATCCTGCCTCTCTGGCAATAAATTTGCCTTTCTGCTCTAAAAACGCCACCAGCTCCGCAGCGCTCAGATTTTCCGCCGAACAGGTGTGAAAGCGCGCCTCTGCGCCAAAGCGACGGTGAATGGCCGCCTCCAGCGAAGCCACCGTCCAGCACTCCTTCGACGCCAGCATCATCTGCAGCACTTCATAACCATGAATAGAAGACATAACCCCTCCGGAAAAAAACGCCAGCTTAGGCCAGACCGACGGCCCGCGCCTTGCGCCAGCGCAGGCTTTCATCCTTTCGACCTTGTAAAGTTTTAATTACAGAGCTTGTAACCCTGATTTGACGAAAGACGCAATATCCCCTACTCTGCGCGGCATAAATTATTGTGATTTGCTGTAGGGATAGCGAAAAGCGTGAAGAACCGCACTCTGGGCAGTATTTTAATCGTAGCCGGCACCACAATCGGTGCAGGTATGTTGGCGATGCCATTGGCCGCCGCAGGCGTCGGCTTTACCGTCACGCTGGGTTTACTTTTCACCCTGTGGGCATTGATGTGCTATACCGCCCTTTTGCTGCTGGAAGTCTACCAGCATGTCCCTGCCGATATGGGGCTCGGTTCCCTGGCGGCGCGCTATCTGGGTCGTTATGGACAATGGATCACCGGGTTCTGCATGCTGTTTCTGCTGTACGCCCTCACGGCAGCCTACATCAGTGGCGCCGGCGAATTACTCGCTTCCAGCCTCAACCAGTGGCTGGACTGGCAGCTGCCGCCGGCTGCCGGCGTACTGATCTTCACCCTGCTCGGCGGGGCGGTGGTGTGCATTGGCACCGCGCTGGTCGACCTGTTCAATCGCTTCCTGTTTAGCGCCAAAATCGTCTTCCTGGTGATTATGCTGGCTCTGCTGATGCCGCACATTCATCAGGTGAACCTGCTCACGCTGCCGGTTGAGCAAGGCCTGGCGCTGTCGGCCATTCCGGTGATCTTTACCTCTTTTGGCTTTCACGGCAGCGTGCCGAGCGTCGTCAGCTATCTGGGGGGCGATATCCGTAAGCTGCGCCGGGTGTTTATTATCGGCAGTTTTATTCCGCTGGTGGCCTATATTTTCTGGCAGCTGGCGACGCTGGGCAGTATCGCCGCTCCGGCCTTTACCGCCCTGCTGGCGCAACATGCCGGTCTGAACGGTCTGCTGGAGGCGATCCGCGAAGTGGTAGCGTCACCGCACGTGGAGCTGGCCGTACACCTGTTTGCCGACCTTGCGCTGGCGACCTCCTTCCTCGGCGTCTCGCTCGGGCTGTTTGATTATCTGGCCGATATGTTTCAGCGCAAAAACAGCGTCAGCGGGCGTCTGCAGAGCGGGATGATCACCTTTCTGCCGCCGCTGGCGTTCGCCCTGTTCTATCCCCGCGGCTTCGTCATGGCCCTGGGCTACGCCGGGGTGGCGCTGGCCGTGCTGGCCCTGATGTTACCGGCCATGCTGGTCATGAAGAGCCGCCGACTGCATCCGCAGGCGGCCTGGCGGGTGGCCGGCGGCGCCCCGGCGCTGTGGCTGGTCCTGCTGTGCGGGATCGGCATCGTAGCGATCCAGTTCTGCATCGTCTCCGGGCTGTTACCGGCGGTGGGATAAAAAAAGGGGCCAGCTGGCCCCTTTTTCATTTCGCTAAGCAACACTGCTTATACTTTTTACCGCTGCCGCACGGACAGGGATCGTTACGTCCGACTTTCGTCTCATTTCTTACCGGCTGCGGGACCACCTCCGGCTGCGGATTCGCCATCCAGTACTGGTAAAGCGCCAGCGCCGCCGGGGTGATGCGCTCGATGCTGGCGATAAATTCATCCGCCGTCAGATTATCCAGCGCGGAAAACTGTTCTTCGCTACCGTGGAGCGCAATCGCCTCCAGCTCAGGCTGAAGTTCAGCAGGCAGCGTCGACCAGTCGCTCAGCGCCACGCCGCGCAGATAGCCAAAACACCACTCTTCAACGATGGTCAGCTCCTGACCTTCCGCTTCACGGGTGCCGAACAGCGGTTCGAACTGATCGGGATAAGACTCCAGCCGTTCGGCGATATCGCTCATATGCTGCAGCGTCAGATTGACAAAGCGATCGCGCTCGCGGTCGTTGGCCCAGCGTGGCACATTATCGGCACCACCCCAGATAGCCAGCAGCCACTGGGCGGGTTCGATAGCGGTGGGCGCCGAGAGGATCGCCGTCAGCAGGCCATCCAGTTCAGAGACATCCAGAATAGCGCCTTCGGTGGCGTATTTCGCCAGCGTCTCGTCCAGCCATTCCAGTTCGTGTTCGTTTAAAGGTCCGGTATTCATTCACAGGCTCGCATGGTAAAAATCGGGCCTACAGTAGCCGAAATGCCGGCAGAAAGCCACCCGGCAGCGCCCATTGCGCCTGCGTCGACCCGACACAATCAGGCCAGCCCGTGCAGCGCCGCCGCCACGTCGCGACAGGCCTCCTCCCCTAACGGCAGCAAGGGGCGGGGAAGCGAGTCAGGATCACACAATCCCAGAATGGCCGCAGCGGCGACCACTACCCGCAGGCTGCCGCCGTAGCGGTCAAAGCACCGCCAGAGGGGCGCAAGTTGCTTATTCAGCGCCGCCACCTGTGCCGCATCGCCGTGACGGATGGCTTTCACCAGCGCCAGAGAGATACGAGGAAAGAGGCCGCCGCAGACCGAGTACCAGACCTCGCAGCCGGCCTGCAAGCCCGCTGTCGCGCGAACGTCACCGCTAACGCCAAGCGTCACGCCGCCAGGCAGATGACGACGCAGAGTCGCCACCCGTTCGCTCGCCTGCGGCGCGGGCAAACCGGGAATTTTTATCGAGGCGATGGCTGGTAAGGCAGCAATCTGCCCCTGCAGCTCATCCGATAACGTCACGTGGGTGGTACGGGGGTTGTCATACAGGCAAACCGGCACCGAGGCATGCCGGCAGACCTCCTCGTAAAAAGCGTAGATCTCCTCCGCAAAGAGCGGCTGATAGGACATCATCGGCAGGAGCAATGCATCCGCCCCGGCCTGCTGGGCATCCTCCACCAGCCGGAGCACCTCGCTGGTGGCGATGGCGCCGACGCCGATCATTATCGGGGTCGACCCGGCATGCGCCTTCGCCACCTGCACCACCCGCTTGCGCTGTTCACGACTGAGATAGGCGTAGCTGCCGGTTGAGCCTAAGATGCCCAGGGAGTCGACTCCGGCATCGGTAAGACGAGCAAGAAGACGAATAAACGCTTTTTCATCGATAGTTTGCTGATGCAGCGGCGTCAGCGGAAATGCGCAAAGCCCTGTGAACATGATGCCTCCGGCAGGCTGGATGAAGTGTCCGGACGATAGTAGCAGGGAGAGATCGTTTTGTCCTGGGACAAATGAGCGATTGCCGGTGACAATGGATTGTTTCCCACTACGTGGTGATCCCGTTCGCGAGATTGCCGCCGTCAGCCCAGGCATCGATAGCCACCAGATCCTGCCGAGGATATTCAACGACGCCGTGCCCTGCAGTCGCTATTTTTTGCTGGATTGCCAATCTTAAATCCACTTGTCATAATCCCGTGCAATTTATATGACCATATATTTAAGCAGCAATTAAATAAAGCAACACTATGGCTTCAAGCGGATAAAAAATGGCAGATGACATCCAGAAAAAATATCTCAAAATATTGTTAATAAAGTCTACGTATAAAACATTACTGGGTCGCCCCGCAGATCCTGACGGTCTTAAAAATTATTACCATGCAATTTCTGACAAGTCGCTTGCAGAATCAGCACAACTTCTTAACGCATCGCTGATGAATAGTGACGAGTCCAAGGGATTAACACCATCCAGAATGGCATTCGAGAATGTATGTATCCCGCCACATCCTGTATCAGGGATTGAAACTCAAGGACAATGGGCTGTGAAGCACATTGTTTCATTAGGAAGCCATTGTTTAACGTCGTGCACACTGAAAAAATTTAATCTGAAAAAAATCTCTCTGCCTTTTGACTGGATTTTTTCCTGCCCGGCGATGGTCATCGATTGCCTGAGGGACGATTTTCAGACTTTTTTAGACAAAAACGAATATAGCTCATTCATATCTTTTGATGCAAAAGGAATATTTACCTTTTGCAAAAAGGTTTTCTTATTCCCTGAAGTCCGTACCAGTACGATAACGCACTGGCCTACGCCCTGGTGATCAAGATAGCGATATGTAAGTCATGTATTTATAAGTTAAAAGAGTAACTGAGAGCTTACGCTCCTCGCTAACAGCGGACCTCACACTCAGTGAGTAAGTCCGCTCCTTGTTAGAAATGAACTATTTTAAGATGGCCATTCAATCTTCCAGCAAGCTCATTTCTTCAGAGAGCCACTGTCTCAGAATGCGTATTTTAAATGAATCCTGATTATCCGAGCGATAAACTAAATCGTATCCCCGCTCAGCCTTAAGTTTATATTGCGGAAACGGAACAACAAGCCTTCCGGCTGCTACATCATCTGCAACCAGAACACTGCGTCCCAGAGCCACACCTTCGCCACGTATAGCGGCCTCAGTCGCCATGCTGCCAAGGGTCCATAAGGGGCCGTGATGGCAGCAAAAATTTTTTTCTCCGGCCATTTCAAACCATGCCTCCCAGTTCGCCAGCATTCTGTATTCATGAAGAAGAACGCAGTTTGAAAGATCCTTAATTTCTGTCAGACCATTTTGTTCTTTAAGAAAACCCGGACTACAGACGGGGGTAACAGTTTCATCGAAGATACGCTCATACGAAACGTCGCGGTAATGGCCAAGACCGTAACGAATGGCTGCATCTACCTGACCATCATTCAGATCCACATTACTGTCAGTAACATCCAGCTGAATATCAACGTCAGGATATTTCTGCCTGAACCGGCTCAGACGCGGTGCCAGCCACTTGCTGGCAAATGAAACCGTTGTACTGACACGTAAACTTTTTGCAGGATTCCTTCCGCGCAGACGCTCAGATTCCATCATTAACTCACTCAGAAGGCGGGTAACAATGCGATGATATTCAGCCCCTTCCTGAGTCAGTATTATCTGTCGGGTCAGCCTGAAAAATAGTTTTAACCCCAGATGCTCTTCAAGCTTCCGGATTTGCCGGCTTATCGCGCCATGCGTTACGTGAAGCTCTGTTGCAGCCAGTGTCATACTTGAGAGACGGGCTGTTGCTTCAAAAGCACGCAGAGTCTGCAATGGGGGGAGGCGATCAAATATCATACACGTGATAATAATTCACACGTACTGTGAGAACAAATGATTTGTCAGGCCAGAGTCCGAAAATCAAAATTAGCGCATAAAACATTCACATTGGCTTTATGATAATCGGAGGAATGATGGAAAGCTTGTTTGTCTACGGAACCTTGGGTCCTGGCCGACCTAATGCTCATATTCTTGAAAAGATTGGGGGGACATGGCAGGAAGGCCACGTTGGTGGTTCTTTATTAGATAAAGGCTGGGGTGCAAAGATGGGATATCCGGGGATCGTATTGGATGATTCCGGTAATCGTGTACAGGGTTTTCTCTTTACGTCAGAGAATTTACATAATCACTGGCACATACTCGATGAGTTCGAAGGTCCTGAGTATGAACGGGTTCCGGTAGAGGTAACCACATCTACTGGTCAGACAGTGCAATCATGTCTTTATATGCTCAAAGCATAAACTATGAGGCTTGTAGTGAGCAGGTTACACAATGGCCAGAGCACTAAAAATAAGTCGATTTGATGGGGAATTAAGTGACAGTACAACGAAAACAGGTTGACACATATGCCACACTAGTCATGACCTCACTGTGTATAGTTTGGGGAATTCAGCAGGTCGCAATTAAAGGCGTAGCCGATGAAATTTCTCCAGCCCTACAAGTAGCAATCAGAAGTGGGGCTGCTGCTGGCCTTATATATTTATTAATTATTCTTAAAAAAACGTCCCTAGAAAATTTTGCTAATTACTTAATTCCAGGGGGAGCAGTGGGCATACTTTTTGGTTTTCAATTCCTGTTTGTTGCTGAAGGCCTGCGATATACATCGGCATCGCACATGTCAGTATTCCTCTACACCGCGCCAATTTTTGCTGCTCTGGGACTACAGTTTTTTAGACCCGATGAACGGCTGTGTGCACCACAATGGATAGGAATAGCAATTGCTTTTGCAGGGATTTGTGTCGCGTTTCTGTCAGGTAAGGCTCCAGATGATAGCTCCAGTAAGACTCTGGCAGGAGACATAATGGGGTTATTTGCAGGCCTATCATGGGGGGCCACTACCGTACTCGTCCGATGTTCCTCCCTTAGTGGGGCGCCGGCTTCTCTTACTCTTTTTTATCAACTTACAGGAGGTTTTTTACTTTTATCAGCCTATTCATATTTCTCCGACCAGAATCACTTTGAACCTGGCGCCGTCGGGATTGCTAGTTTAATCTTTCAAAGCGCAATAGTTGGTTTTTTGAGTTATTTAGCCTGGTACAGTTTAATGCATAAATACATGGCATCACAGCTCGGTATTCTCTCATTCATGACGCCTGTATTTGGGGTCATTACGGCAGTATTTTTTTTGAGTGAACAGCTACAGTCAGGGTTTATTTCAGGATCGATGCTAATCCTAAGTGGCATAAGTGTTGTTAGCGGCTGGCCCTGGTTCAGGTTGAGATTTTTAACTGGTTCAGTCAACAAATAAAGATGACTGTCGGCCGGTTACAGGTAATCTAACGATGTCAGCGAGCCAGTTAATATATGGCTGATTTAACTTCCAATTTTGCCAAAATGCTTTATAGGTTCTCATGCAGAAAATAAATCATCCTTAATGCATCATGCACAAGCTTTAGCCCTATCTATGTCTGCTTCTCGCTCGCAGCGGACCTTCAACATGGACAATTAGTCCGCGTCGTGCCAGGAGCGGACGTTGTTAAGCTTATGCTGTATGGATTAATGAAGAACAGACATTATATTTTGTCCTGATTGACTCGGGATGAAAGCTCCTGATGGCTCTCTTTTCGCTCGCTGTAGCGATCCGCAAGATAACCGGTTTGTCCCTTAAGCAGCAGCGTGATTTTAAACAGCTCCTCGGCTACATCGACGATGCGGTCATACCATGACGAAGGTTTCATTCGTCCGTTTTCGTCGAACTCTTGCCATGCCTTGGCTACGGAGGGCTGGTTGGGGATCGTAAACATCCGCATCCAGCGGCCCAGAATACGCATCTGGTTCACTGCATTGAAGGATTGCGAACCACCGCAGACCTGCATTACCGCAAGTGTTTTGCCCTGCGAAGGACGAACCGCGCCTTCTCATAATGGTATCCAGTCAATCTGCGCCTTCATAACCCCATGTCGCTCCGGAGAACTCCACACCATCCCGTCACACCATCTGACCAGACTACGCAACTCAGTGACTTTAGGATGCGTGCCCGGCGCATCATCCGGCAGGGGTAAACCGGAGGGGTTAAAGAATTTTACCTCCGCGCCCATCGCCATCAGCAGGCGACCAGCTTCTTCGGCGGCAAAGCGGCTGTAGGAGCGCTCTCTTACTGAGCCATAAGGAACGCAGTGAAAAATGCTACAACCTGTTCAGCTTTTCAAAATCTTGTCTGATGAAACACGGTTCGCCATCGTCATGCTTCTCCGGGAGTCAGGAGAACTGTGCGTCTGCGAAATCTGCGCGGCTATTTCCGAATCGCAGCCCAAAATCTCACGACATATGACTATCCTTCGCATGGCTGGGCTGGTTCAGGACCGTCGTGAAGGCAAATGGATCCACTATCGTCTGTCACCTCACATACCGGCTTGGGCTGCTGAGACAATCACGACGTCCTGGCAGTGAATGCGGGAGGATGTGCGTGACTGGCTTGATAAATCAGTCTGTACATCCTGCTGAGAAAGAAAAACACATTTATATAATCATATATAACGAAGTCTGAAATGCTTTTAGCAGGCAGTATATTTTTACTGACGCTGGTACTTGTGATCCGGCAACCCAGTGGCCTGAGTATTGGCTGGAGCTCGAGTATCTGACCTTCAGGGCAATCTGTACGAGAAACAGGCAATATCAGGGCATAAGAACGTTGAGCAAACTGCCCGGTATGACAGAAAAATTGCGGTAGTTCCGGTTGTAGATGGGCAGGTGGAAAGGAAAAATATTTTGAAGTGATATGATGGAATGGGTGGTTTTGAAACAAAAAAACCACCCGTAGGTGGTTTCACGACACTGCTTATTGCTTTGATTATTCTATATTTCCCAATGGTACCCGGAGTGGGACTTGAACCCACACAGCGCGAACGCCGAGGGATTTTAAATCGTGCGCTTTTTATATCATAATCAAATACATATAAACGATTTTCATAAGAAACATTTAGATGCTTGACCTTAATTATCAGATAGTTACAACCCTATAAAATGTTTAATTATGAAAAATAAGCCCCTATGATTAAAGGACTATTTAACAAGGACTGTTGATACAGTAGCCCCCATTTCTGCAACGTTTTCATCATCCAGCAGCTATCTTCGTTTTCTTCCATCATCCACTTTAAACCATATAATAGATGTTGTAGTTTGATTCCGTTCACTCTGAAAAAACATAACATTTTGAATATTTTTATCTAGGCACTAAACAAAACAACCGATTTTTCACTATGAATATTATTTATTAACATATGCATATTCAAAGTAAAATGCTGTTAAATTATTTACCAACACACCATAAAAAAATAATATTATCGCGTATAAACTCAAGTATGCTTCATTTGTTCATACATAAAATAATTATAGAGTTTTCACCTATTATTTTAACATGTACTAATGGGCAGTAATTTGTCAAGAAGAATTCACCACTACAATGAACTCTTCTTGTTTATGATAAAAAACCAAAAGGGCGTCTCAGTCGTAAACCTTACTAAAACCACTCTTCAGCTTTAGAGTTGCACCTTCTGTAGTTTCCTGAGGGATATATTTCCGGATATATGATCTTATACTTCCGAGATCTATTTTCTTTAATTTAGCAGTTTGCGTGACAACATTCCCATCTTGTACACCGGATATTTTTTTCTTTATTATTAAACCCAAAGCACTAACACTACTCATGTTGAGATCTATTATATTATAATGTTTTGACTTTATATCAGAAATAAATGAATCGCCATCTTTTTGGCTTACCGACAAACCACACTCTTCAAGGTCTTCGTCACTCAAAAAAATACAATCTATAGATGATAGGCTACCACCATTAGTCACTAATGAAGCAACAACTTTTTTATCATCTTCACTGTCAAGGTTTTCACTGTCAACTTTCCAAATAGATAATGTATTTTCAGAAGTTCTGCAGCAATTTGTTACACCATCGGTACCAAGTGCATTTGCAGCAACATTACCGTTAATTGGATTCCTCCAATCCCATTTAGACTTTGTTACCTTCCTGATATAAATAGTCATCATTAACTCACTCTTTTACATACTGCATAAGATTGGTAATAACTTTTCCTTTATATTCATTGAGGAATGAATATTCAAAATCCCTGATGTTTCTAGCTATTTTTAAAGCATCTTCATCTTTGCCGAATTTGTCCAAGAGAGACAATGCACCTTCACATGCACAAACATCCTTATGAGATGAAAACATCGTAATTATTGTAAGCGCGATATCCTCAATATCTGACTCTTCAAGAGACATTAGAAGAGCAAAAAACTTCTCAATAGTATTACTATCTGAAATAAATACTTTCCTTGTCGCCATGTTAATGAATGACATTTGTCCTTGGGATTTATTTTTACTAAAAATGTTTTCGACAACATATTTTAGCTCAGGTGTATCACCATAACCAAAATCCTCGGAAACAAGCATATTGTAAACAAACCGCATTATGCCATCTAAATCATCTGATTCATTAACCTTTGAGTCCGTAATAACATTCTCGGCAAGCTCAAAGTAAGAACTCATACTTGTTGATGATTTTCTTTTTTCATCATGACTTGTATGAATTTTATTCAAGTAATTAAAAACCACCTTATTGTAGGTAGTTCCTGTATTAGCACTTACATCTTGCACCCAATTATTCTTCATGTTGTCATGAACCATAATGACCTCACCCCAACAAACGTTCTACATTGTCACTCGCAATATCAAGAAGTTGTGATGACAATTCAGTCGTAATAGAAAATCTGTCAGCTGATTTTTCTACAACTGTATTTACATCTAACTGAGTAACAATCGCATCGAAATTTTCATTAGGATTGCCTGCATTCATAACAGGACCACGGGTGACTGTAGATATAACATTGAGGGTTTCTTCACCATGTTGTCTCCTTGCAGCCCTTCTTGTGTTCCATTCAAAGAACTCTTCAGGATTTTCACCTTTAAAAAACTTATTATACATCTGAGTATTAAACTCATTAGTAGTTCGTCTGATCAATGTTACAATAGATGCAAGGCGCCACGCTCTAACCTCAGGCTTGATTTTCCGAAGGGCTGTTGTGATAAAATCTAGCTTCTCAATAAGCTCTTCATTTGTTGGCCTAGTACTTCTACAAAGAATATTTATATTTACTGTCTCTGACGAAAATAATACAGATACGTTATCAAACTCATTTAAACCCACTATTCTAATAACTTTTTGCACACCATTTGGCGTTATTTCATCAGCATAACTAGGTAAAAATTTATTATCAAACGCAGTAATAAGCGGAAAGATTTTTTCTGGCGCTGTATCAACAAATCTTTCTCTAATAAAATAGATAAATTGGAACTCAAACATTAAAAACTCCTTTTTTATTCATTTTCACTTATAAGATGTTGCTACATGCAGCTTGCTGCAGCTCATTTTCTCCTAGTTTATACCATAACTTAATGCTTCTGTGAGAAGAAATTTGTGATGTTTCCTGCAAAAGCCACTGAGATTTCTTAATCTCAGTTGTAAGTACTTTGATAAAATTTTCAATAAGTTATATGGTATTTCTGAAAATCATACCTATCTTGTTTAGTCTTATCAGGTTTTCTATAGGTCACTATAGTGCTCTAGTACCTCATAACAAAGGATAAGGTTGTTTTTGTCCTGGAGCGCAAGACATTGTATTCAATCGTTCTTTGTGCAATTCCGGGTATTTGAGCCAGCGTTGCACAATTTATCTACAGCTAGAGCCCCCTGTCAAAAGGTGCTAAACCCTCGGTTATAGACCTCCATTCGGGTTGTATAACTGAAACGTGCGCTCATCGCCTTCCTGCGTTGAGACATCCCGGAATGTCGTCACATAGTGCTCTATCCACTGGTTAGCCTGCCGTGGCGACCAGTGCCAGTTATATCTCTCCAGTTCCTGCAGAAATCGCCTGGTGGTGAGGATGCGCTTTCCGTTAGGCAGTATATCTATTGCCTTACGGCAGGCCGTCTCGATTTCGTATAAACGCGGCATACTTCCCCCTGTCAAACCTACTGTATATAAATACAGTAAATGCATGTGTGCAGCAGATCAATATTGGCAGTGGCTATCAATGATCAGCGCTGACGTAACGCATTGATGCCTCAATTCGACTGGCAACATTGAGCAGGGAAATATTTATAAATCGTCTTCACCCCCTCCTATTACATCGGCTACCGACCCAATGTTTTAACTGCTCAGACCAGAAATATCTGGAAGCTTTAGGCATCTTCTTGGAAGATAGATGAGCGCAAAGACGCACACAGCAATGATGTTATGTAGTATTTTCCCCTTGAGTGTGCCTGCTCAAGGGGATTTTTTATCGCCGTATTGTACTGGCAAATATTTGTAAATCGTCTTCACTCCCACGCCTGTCACATCGGCCACACGCTACTGGACTGGCGCTTAGTCCGGTATGTTTCTCGCGCTACTACTGCTTACGTTAACGTCTGGTAATGATCTAGCGGCGCGACGTAAAGCGGCGTTGAAAGCAATTATAGTGACCGGCCGGCGATGGTACTTCACACGGTTAGATGACTCTGAAATAAATAAACATCTTCTGGATAGCGTTCTCTTCTACGAGCAATCATCGCCTCTACTGGAGGGGTTGATTTAACACGTAGCTCCTTCAGGTGGCCCTGTTTTCGTATCAGTATCAAGTCACCATCAATATCATCATATCGAATACTCAGCAGCCTTCCAGCGCTTAAACCCGTGTGAAAAATTAACGCCCACAAGTCAGCCCATGTATCTGAGATGGAAACAAGATTGCTGTTAATAGTTAAAAATTGCTCAAAACTTATTGTTTTCTTACCGTTCACGAACAAACCAAACTGTTTTCAAAGCTGAATGAATTGATTAAGCCAAACGTAACATATCAGGAAAAGTAGTGAAATCTTTGTCTTCAAGTCGCCGGGAGGTACTTGTAGATTGTTTTCACGTCTACACCTATTACATCAGCTACCTGCTGCCGGGTTGCGCCCGTACTCAACATCCTGCGGCACCGCTCCACCACTTCTTCAGTCATTACCCGGCGGCGGCCACCGACTCTCCCTGGCACGTGCGCAGCACCGAGGAGATCCTCGCCTCGTTCTGATTTATATTGGGCTTCCCCAGTTGGTGCACCCGAAATGGGTGCGCCTTGGCATCACCAGCCTTGAAGAGTATGCCCGCCACTTCAATTGCGTGACGCGATAAATTTAAAAATCGACAAATATCGTCCAGGAGCGCCATTTTCAATGGCTGGAGATAGCAACCAATATGCGTTGTTTGCAATATTTGGCGAATTTTACCGATTTCTCATGCCCCACCCATGCCCCAAGACACCTGCCACGCGAAATCTTCCATCAATTGACAGCAACTAAACAACCGCATTGTCCTGGCGCACATCGCAGATAGTAAACGTCACGACGCCGGCGACAGTAACATCGTCCAGAGCCTCGCCCTCGATCGCTTCGCCGTCTTCGGTAATCAGAGACCTACCTCTCAACGTGGCAAGTTCCGTCCCGCCGCCGTGCTGGATAAGAACCTGACTACCCTGCTTTGGCTTCAGGGAGATATCCAGCACAACATAGCCGCCATCCCTTTCGAAAACGCGGGTGTTAGGCCCGACATTGCAGATCGAGTTGACAGACAGTCTCTGCTCAACGTAATCCGTCGCGGGTGAAGGAAAGCCCATTAGATCACCCTCCCCATGTTGGCCATCATCCACAGCCTGTTTTCGCTATGGTCCGGCGTCTTATCGACAAAATACGTTTGTTCCCGCGAGATCCAGGAGTTCGCCTCCACCTCGGTAAAGTGAATGCCGCGCCGGCGAAGCGCAGTAACGAAGTCGCGGGTGTGAAGGTACTGGAACCCCTTGGAACTGCGCAAAATGGACTCGCGGAAAGCCGCGGCGATATCCGACTGTCGAAGCATGATCTGCCATCCCATAAATACTGTTTATATATACAGTATATTCATTGACGGATAAGATCAAGAAAGGTAACACCTATCAATATCCATAATATTGTGAATATATTTTTGTGTACTTTCACATCATGGTTTATGATTATTTAATTTATTGATTTTAATGTTAATTGAAGTTTTGTTTTGCATTGATGCTTGTGAGAGTATGGTGTTTAATATTAAGACATTGCTTGAGGTGGGGTTTTTAACATGCCGCGTTCAATAGACATAATCCTATCATTTATTCTTATTGTTTTCTTTATGCCGGTGATGGTTATAGTTACTACAGCAATATTATCCTGTGGAAGAAAGCCGTTTTTTATACATAAGCGCCTTGGGTTTAAAGGCATTGAGTTCTCATGTTTAAAATTCAGATCAATGAAGGGGGTCGATGAACTAAGTAGTTACGATTTAAATAGAGTAAATTTTGAAACCAAGAAATATGGCAAAGTTAAAAACGATCCAAGAATAACATTTATCGGGAAGTTTTTGAGAAAAACCAGCATCGATGAACTCCCACAACTGTTTAATATACTGCTTGGGAATATGTCACTTATTGGTCCACGACCTGTTACTAAGCAGGAGATACACAAATATAGGAAATTTAAGAATTATTACTTTTCAGTTAGGCCGGGAATGACTGGCTTATGGCAGGTCTCTGGAAGAAGTGACGTCACATTCAGGCGTCGGGTTGCGATGGATGTATATTATATAAGAAATAAAAGCGCCAAACTACTTATATTAATTTTAATAAAAACTGTTTTCGTTGTTGCAATAGCAAAAGGGGCGGTGTGAAAATACACCGCCTGACTCTGATTTCAATTCTAACATTCAATGGTAATCTGGGTGTTATCGGCGATTACGTACCCAGCCTTCGATAACTCATAAACAGCCTCCTCGACTATGAAGTTGGACGATGATGGTGTGAATTTCGTTATATACCCACCGTTATCCTTAGAAGAGACTATCAATCTCCACTCATTCATATTATCAACATAGTATACGTATAGCATCTCCCCTCCTTCAGTTAAGTATTGGGGTGGATTGTACTAAACCAATATGCTGGTAGTTTTACGTATATAGTACCAACAAAACCATAAAATCTTAGCCCAGGATTTGACCACAGCGAGCCAAGAAAATAGTTATCGATTTGAAGTGGTGGTGTTGAAACAAAATCATTGGAAGTAACTGTCAGGTAAGATTTTGTGAGTATGGTATTCAGAACATCAACACTATCTCCAAGGACCTGTCCTCTGGAGGTTTCTGCTGCTGTTACAATGTTTGAGTTAACGGTGATAGTTTGATACGTCAATGGCCTCACAACAGCCTGAACATTAACACTCCCTGTAGCAGAACCACACTTAACAGAACATTTGCAGGACAGCTTTGCAGTGTTTCTGGGAAATTGCGCATAGCCCGCATGATACAGATACAAAACACTTGTATCTGAAGGCATAGTGATTGCCACTGGTATAAGCCCATCACTGTCAGCATCTGTTGCGCTTCCAAATGCGATAGTTGCCCCCCCCTGCGCAACAACAAAGTGATAAGCACTTGCCAGACTGGCACCCTGTACAGTCGTTGGGAATACGTCAGAAGTCGAGCCTGTAAAGGTATGTTCTGGATTTAGCAAATATCCGCCAACACCATACCGAAATCGCGGAAGCCATTTATAAACATCACTGACCCTGTGCTTGATGATGACCGTAACCTGGTTTCCATATCCCGCCCATGACCCATATGCATCATTACACATGTATCCGGCAGGGCCAGCCCCCAGATCGGTTTCTATTAACTCAACAATTACAGCATTATATGTAGATGCATTAAATATCTTTCTAACCCCTCGATAGGTTACATTTCTGCTGCGAGGATCGATCTTTCCACCTTTAGATTGAAAGCGACATTGACCAGCAGAGCCATTTTTAGCTGGTTGATTTATCATCATCTCTGCAAACCCTTCCACATGGCAGTCAGTATAGGTAAGGGTACCTGATGCATCTGGGCCATAAAGTATCGCATCCTTCCTGGAGTAATCATTACTACCGTTTGAATGAAAATAATCGTGACCGTTCGTGTTAATGTAATGATTGCCAAGTAAGTTGTCAGAATAAATGAAGTTGCTCACATAAAGCCGCTCTCCAGAATTCAGACAGAGGGTGTTAGGTTGGTAGTGCCCATAGTTATTTGCATATGCCTGCGCATCTGTAAAGCCGCAACAATAGGTATCATGCGTACCAAATTCAATACCCCCATTACATCCAAATACTCTGATGTTACTTACATTGACGTCTCGTACATGCAAATAACCAGTCCCGTTAGGAAGTCTGCTTTTGTTTCCGAGAATAAACGCTGCCCCATTAGAGTAATCTGTTCCAGGGCCTTTAATAAAAACAGCCCCATTCAAGCAACTCCACCCACCGCCCCCCTGGTTTGCCGAGCCTCCATTGTAACTATTCCCCATACCTGCAAGCAGAGTATCATATTCATTTGATGCAACAACGCAATCAGTAGTAACAGAGCTAAAATCAAGAAATGTTGTGGCCTGCCACTCCAGATGTATCAATGTCACAGGATATTTAAGCTGTGAATTTAATGTATATATATTTGGATTTCCCACGGCGGGAATCTTTACCTTTAAGGCTCTGTCATTGAGCCTTGGGATTTCACCAGTCCTTGTATTTGATATACAAAAAGAGCTTATTTTGTTAATGCATTCAACAAGATTATTATCTGATGCTACGAAACCAGCAAGCCAGACATTATAGCCATCATCAATATCTACCTTCCATCGGGCCCCTGACGGAGTAACAAAGACGAACAAATCATTATCCGGCGTTGAACTGTCAAACGCATCATAATAAAGCCTTTCATTCAACACAGGGCCGTCATTCACAGCGCGGAAAAGAATGATTTCTTGCCCGTGATAGTCCGGTTCAATTGTTCTAAGAACATCCAATGAGGCACACTTTCCCACCAGTTTCTGGCCATCGCTTGAATCCAGATCTGATCGAAGAGCCGCGTCACCGATGTTCGACCATTTCCCTGTGGGGTTTGCAGCCGACCACACACCGCCATCGTTCTCAGGAGAATCTCCGGCAATGACGTGTTCAAGCTCACCAAGGTATTTGTACCAGGATCCATTGTAGTAGACGATCTGCTGGCGATTATCTACAGCCAGACCAACAGCCCAGTTGCCAAGCTCCTGCCAACCGATAGCTGCAACTGCCTGCTCGCCGCGACCAGTGATGTAGTCTATAAAGCGGCTGTAGATCATCTCCATGCCGTGCCAGGTTTTGCGAAGCACACCTAACCGGTCCTCTAACTCCTCTTTTGTCCTGTCGTTAACGAATTTATCCACGTTTTCAGCGTTATCGTACAGGTCCTTTACGGCGGCGGAACCTAAAGGATTTTTCGTTTTATATGTGCTCATAGTCGCCCTATAACAAAAAAACCCGCCGAAGCGGGTTGTTGAGAGTTATTTCTGTTTTATGCAATGTCGCCGGGATAACTGGCGTTGTCGTAGTCGTAGAAGGATGCGCGGTACTCTTTGGCGGTAACCTGACACGTCCCGTCTGATTGTGGGGCAATCTCCTCAACAATGGCGTCATAGACATGACGCGTTGAGCCGCAGAACACCAGGCGGACTGGCTCAATGGCTGGTGAAGTCTGGTCAATCTTCAATGGGTCATCAAAATCACTCAGATGGGGAACGGACAACTGATAATCCCCCACTCTGCTCGCCACCATCAGACCGGATGCAGAACCATCCTGATAGCGGATCAGCGCACGGGGGTTTTCGAAAGACCAGTCCAGCGGCTCCGTAACGGTGATGGTTGTCACGCCACCAGCCGTTGTCATCGCCTCCACCAGACAGGAAATCGTGTTGTTCCCCGGAATATCATCCGTGAGCACGATGCGATCGCCTGTGTTGTAGCAGAGCGCATCCAGCTCGGTGGTGGTCTGGTATGTAACCCGCTGCTGAAGATACTTCATCAGGCGACGCATGCCGATCTGGTAGGCGTGATCCTGATTGAGCACCCCATCGAGTTTGTAGTTCTCGATTTTCACCGGCGTGGGATTATCGGATGTCCGACATTTAACAGTCTCCTCCGCCCAGGTGACGCCGTTGATGTACGTCACGTCGACACCATCAAAATCATCGTCGGACGGCACGGTAAATCCGCTCTGCAGCTCCTCCACCATCTCATGCGGCGTTATGATCCCTGTCCAGGGCTTAATCCCCTCGCGGTTGACCGTCGCAAGGCCATCACTTAACAGGAAGCGGGATTTCCCGGCACTGGCTATCATCTGCAGCATTTCCAGCGCCGAGATACTGTCGCCGGTGGCGAAATCGAAATTTTCGCCCCGTGGCGTCCAGTACGCGGACTCTAGTGCGTTGATGGTATCGACGTCCATCTCCAGCCCCAGCGAGCTCCCGACATGCAGCAGCGCCCCCGAAATGGTTCTGGCCGTTCCTGAGTCATAGGAACGCGTTGCCACAACGTTTACGCGGCGGTCTGACTGCGCCGCCAGCTTCCCGCCCGTCTCAACGGTCACCGCCATCAGCGACACATCGGGATAGGATGAAGGACGTATAAGCAGCCGCCCGCGCAGTGCCTGCCAGTACATCGAATCCCTGGCGTTGTTTGAGCCCTGCTCATTGCGCCGACGGCAGCGAACCTCTACCAGTCCCGGAGAACTGAGGGTGATCCGCTCAGTGAATCCCAGCCCGTTGACGTTTTTAAGCGCATACTCGCCCTGGTGACTCACCCACCCCGATCCGGAACCGTAGACGCGATACTGTATCTCCCACTCAACGTGGCGAATCCGTTTTTTGCCCTTACTGTCAAAGCCGCAAATACCGTTCGGGAAAGAGAAATTCACCTCGAACATATCGACGGTCTCATTTTCAGGGCAAACCAGGAACGGCCCCAGCCAGCTCAGCGTGTCGTTAAGACCAGTGGCCTCATAGTCGATCATCGTCCTGGCGGTGAATCCTGGCCACGACTCATCAACGGACCCATTAACCAGGCGCGCCACTGTTGCCGTTGTGCCGTCGGCAGAGACGATCTGGTACTCATTCCCGCGGTGAGCAAGTGAAAGCCGTTGCACACCTTCAGGCATGCCCGAGAATGCGGTTCCCGTAGTGCTGTTATACGCAAGCGTCACGTTTGCCGTTACCGCCGGGCTTCCGCCGGTTGATGCCGTGCCGGAGGTGTAAACCGGGGCATCACCGAAAACGGCTGCAGGCAGCGAGGAGGATGTGATTGCCCCACCCACGTAAGGACTGGCCGCCTCGGTTATCAGTACGGTACCGCCGTTGTCCCGCGCGACCAGGCCGGAGCCAGTGAGCCCCTCGGTGATGGCTGCCAGCAGTCCCGACATCGAGATGTAATTCGCTACCAGCGACACCGTATAGGTGGTGCCCTGCCATGTGATCATGAACGTACTGGAGCTGGTCGAAAAATCGTAGGTGACGGGAGCCGCACTGGCCTGAATTTTTGCTGCACTGCCACCCTCGCCAGGCACAGCGTCCTGACCCGGGGTATAGGACGCAATGACGAGGTCATAATCGACACTGTTGAAACTCAGCGTCACCGGCATCCCCGCTACGGGAGCAAGTTCGGTAAGCAACGAGCTGGCAAAAACACTGTAACCAGAAGAGGTGGAGATCAGATAATTTGTCGGCGCCTTAATTTCAACTATGGCCCCCGTTACCCAGCTGTCCGGGAGAGAATTATCGTCCTCGTCGTCATCGTCACCATCATCCGTATCAAGGCCTGTAAACGTTACGGATGCACCAGAAACCGTCATGCTGTCAGCGATAATATCGTCGGAATCAGGTGAGGTCTGGGCCATGTCCAGCCCTGTTCCGCTTGATGTTCCACCGACCTCTGTCGAGTTGAACCAGTTCTCGCTGCGCTCATCGCCGGAAACATCCGCGCCGGGCGGAAAATAGGTGATACTGAATCCCGGCAGCGTTGAAGCTGGCGTACTACCAACCCGGATATCACCATTGGTATAAATCAGTTCACCGACACCGAGACACAGCAGCATCTGGACACGCATCTTCGTTGGATCAGCAGCGTCGAACCGGGTCACAGGCTGGACCACATAATCAGGGTAGATACGCACCCGGCCAAACACCTCGCGAATCGGATCACCCAGCTTTGCGGTATTTGCCTTCGCCGGGTTCAGGTCGAGACTGCGCCCTGTGGATGATGTATAGCCCCCCGTATCGATACTGCTCATCATAAACAGCGAATAAGCTGCTGCAGCAACGGAGATACCGACACCTATCCACGCGATGGTGGCGGCCTCCAGCCCGAAGGGCACCGGATAAAGCCGGACATCACTTTCAGGGTGGATCACGCAAGTAGCCCACTCGCCTGGCGGAATGGACAGACCGTCAACCTCAATGGTTAACGGCGGTACATCCCGATCCTCGTAACCTTCAACATTCACCGCCAGCCAGTTTCGAAGGCTGATTACGCCATGCTCATGCGTTTCGAGAGGTTCACCGGGAAGCCGGGACGGGTAAAAACGAATGGTCATTGCCAGAACTCCACTTTGACAAACCGCCGCTTAAACCGCGCTAACGGAAGAAACGTTACGTTAGAGCCTGGATTGCATTCCGCCACATGCAGCAGGCCATCAATACTGACGACAATCCCCACATGGGTGACGGCTGAGCCGGAATAGCAAGCCACGCCAGCCCCTTCGCAGGGGTCGCAGCGCTCCAGGGTAAGCATCATTTGACGCGCCTCCCGGTCGAGGCCGCCGTCGTCTTTCGTGACCCCGGCAAAATCAGGCCAGAGAGGCAAGCCCAAATCGCGGCGTATCTCGTTCACAATGCCAAAGCAGTCGAGATCCGGCCATGAGCGCCCGCCCTTCAGCCAGGTGACTGAAAGGTATTTATCAGGGTTAAACATGATGGATTCCTTAGCTGATATAACGTAGTCCGGGGAAGACAGATAGCGTGTAGCGGTAACGCGGCCAGGCCATATCGAGGACATTCATATAGCCCGCAGTGATCTGCACCTCTGTTGCCGTCCAGTAACCCGACTTGATTTTCAGCGTATACGGTACCGCCGCAGGCGCGGCTAAATCCGTGGAGATAAAACTGCGGTATGTCAGCGATGCAGATAACCTGTTAGCCAGGGCATTGCGGATCGTCGTGGACACAACACCATCTACATTGCACAGGGCGAATTTCAAATCTTGCGTACCGTCCGCGTTGCGCGCCGGCAGCGCAATGTCAATCGCGCAGGCGGTAAACGTTACGGTATTGCCGCTCTCTGTCGTCGCCGTAATATCCTCATACCCCTGGCACAGGTAGTGAACATCTGAGCCAACGGTGATCTGCAGCGTTTCAATGATCACCTCCGGCCCGCTGCTGGCATAGAGCCTGTTAAGTCTTGTCATGATTTTTACCCAATAAAAAAGGCCACCCGAAGGTGGCCTTAAAAATTGGTGTCGAATGTGGGTGTACCCTCACCGGCAGGATCGCTATTCCTCACTTTATTTCACGCTCCGGCTACGGAGCGGCATGAAGGACTTTCCCACAAATCGACACAGGTTATTATGAAGGTGAAACGGTTTTAATCAAGCCTTTGGCCACTCCCTGTTAACTGCAAGATCAAGAATATCGCTGTTCACAATGAAGTCAGGGAACTCGGCCCAGCCAGGCGGAAGGATTGGACGCTCCCATAATTCCAGCGTTGCACTATATCGCCAGTATTTACCGCCCTCTGGTGTCGGTCCCTCGTATATATCGACAAACCTACAGACATAATCTTGCGCACCTAAAGGGGTAAGGAGCGGCATGTTGAACCAGTCAGCCCCATCGGTAATGATGTCGCGGTACCAGGCTTCGAAAAGCTGTGCCTGACCATCAGTAAAGATCCATGAAACTGGCGTTTGAGTAGGAACCGAAGTATAAGCTCGCCTTTGTCGCCGCCTGCCGGTAACCATCGCTGTACTTTTTAGCGGAGAAGTCGCTTTAAGACCAAAGTTCTCCTTCAATGGGCAAGGGAGATAATCCTTCGGGTAATTGAGATTAGTTGAAATTGCCATCAGCTAATTTTCCTCCCCGAAGTAGTTTTCCCCATCAAGGCCTTATGCAAATCACCCTGACCGCTTGCGACTGAGTTAACCGCCTTCCGGTATCCCCTTTCTGCCCCCTCATCTGCAGCTTTACGGACCAGCGCCAACGTTGCATCGGAAGGGTTACCATTGATGGGGATAGTGATCGTGGGGGAATAAATAGTTCCACCACCGGTTGACTGTGTAGCGACTCTATCCAGCGTGGCATCCAGTTTTGCGCTGGTCGCTGCAGTGGTCACCCGCTCTCCTTTTTGAAGCAACCAGGTTCCTGTTTCAGGAACTGCATCAATCCCATCGTGGGCCATGCCAGAAAGGGAAGCTGCAGAAATAGCAGCAACCATAGGTTCTGTTATAGCCGCTGCAGCAGCCATCGCGGCTGGAGCTAATCCCGGTCCGACAATTGGGATTGCGGCAGTTGATGCGAAAGCAGCAAGTTGAGCCTGTAAGGCTGTAGCCTGAGCATTAGCGATCATTGAAGGAATAGCAGAGGCTTGGGCACTTTTATTAACCAGCATCTGAACACCTTGATACACGACCCATTGTGCAGCCATATCAACCAGAGCTTTTATCACTGACTTCCCGAGGTCTGAAAAAATTCCCTTTATTGCTTCACCCATTGATTCAGTACCGCTGATAACATCGTATAAATGTTCAGAAATTGAATCAGTTGCAGAACCTAATATTGATGTCATTGCATCAGCCGCTTGCTGATAATAATCACTTGAACTATCCGCGAAATCAGATAATGCGCTTGATATGCCCGACTCCCAGTCATTACGTAAACCATCAGATTCATGATAATAATCTTCTTGAATCTGCAGGCGCTCTTCAAGTGCCGATTTTAACGCATCAGTTTCAGACTCATAAAGTGACTTGGTAATATCACCAGATTGATACTGTTTTAATAAATCCGCTTGTTTATATTCAAAGTCCTGTTGAATGTTGTTTAATTCACGCACTCGGCTACGGTCTTTTAATCCCAATGATCGACCGGCCAGATCATTGTCATACCCTTGCCTTATTATTTTATTCTGCCTATCAAGACCAGAAACAAATTCAGCTAACTTTGCGTTTTCCTGATTTAGCCGTAACTCTTCTTTTTTTGAGTCAATGATTTTAGCCGCATACCTGAGCTGCTCTTTTTGCGCTTCTGATAATGCTTTTAAGTTACCACTGGTAATATCAAAGTTTACTTTTTCAAGCTCTGTTACTTCTGCAGTTTTTTTGCCTGTCGTCTCAATAAGTGCTGCTTGCTTTTGCAGATCAAGAAGCCTGCTTTTAAAAGCATTTTCAGTTGGGTTGCTTTTTGTAGTTACCTTCTGATTTGATTCCCCTTTCCCCAGTTTGTAATCGTCACCTTTTGGTGGTTGTATTCCCATATCAGAGAGAAGCGAAGTTAACCCATTAGCTCCTTTCTCTACTTCCTCTGGGGTTAAACTGGATTTGATGGCTCGAAGGAACTGAAGGCGTTTATTTAAAAAATCTAACTCATCTTTTTGTTCTTTACTTTGATTCCCTCTTTTATTGAGGAACTCGATACGCTGCTCAATATCTTTTTCGTCAGCTGAATCATAGTTCCCTGATACCGCTCCGACCCTAAAGCGGGTGTAAGAAGCAATAGCCCCAAGCCCACCAGCAATACGACCAACAACACCGGCTAAACTGATCGCCTCACCTACCAGGTCGGACAGGCCCTGTAGGATAGCAGGGTCAGTGAAAACATCATGGATACTATCAAGCCCGTCCTGTAGGGGTGATAAATCTACTTTTGCCAGGCCAGACGCAATTTCCATTTTTAAGCCACGGGCGCTTGTCTCTATATCCTGAAAAAATTGATTAACTTTAACTAAGTTATCAATATCTTCCTGCGGCGGAGCTACGCCAAAATCCTTTGATAACTGAAGAAACTGTTTTAGCTTTTCGTTGTTGTTGTCAAACAACGGCAGCATTTTTGACAGGTCATTCCCTAAGCTTTCAAGGATGTTGGTTTTCCCAGCCTGAGTGGGTATTTTCTGTAATGCCGAACTAATAGCCAGCAACTGTTTATCAGGGGATTGCTGGGCCAGCTTCTGAGCTGAAAGCCCGAGCGTGTCCAAAGCCTGCGCAGCCTCACCTGATTTGTTCAGGACCGCATCGCCGACTTTATCATTAATGTCTTTGAAAATATCGGCTATGTTATCGCCGGTTAAACCTGCCTGTTCAGCTGCGTATTGCCAGGATAGCAAGTCCTGGGTGGACATTTTTAATGACTTAGCCCAGCGATCTGCCTCGGTCACTTGCTGCGCTGTATTTTTTACAATTGCTAGCCCAGCAGCGCCAATCCCGACGGCGGCAGTTGCCGCAGCTGCTCCAATAGCAATAATTGAGGTGCTTATTTCCTTGGCGTCTTTTTTAACCTGGTCACGCCATTTTTGCGAGGCTCTTTCAGCCTTATCCATTCCCTGAACAAATCCACCAACCTTTGCGATAAGGTCAATTGTTAATGTACCAAGGGACTTGCCAGCCATCATATTTCTCCGAGGAATAAAAAACCCGCCTAAGCGGGTTTATATTTATCAGAACTTATTCTGTTTCGGTGGCTTGCTTATTTTGCAGTCGGAGACTTCAGAGTGAGTAGTATTACTCATCTCGCTGTAAGTAGTTCTCTTCAAAACAAGTGTTGCTCTATCAACTGAATAAGTTTGCTTATATTTTGTCGAATCCTTACGCCACGTTACCTCAGATGGCCCAAATGCAGCAGGAGCTGTAAAATTTAATCCGCTTCCCATAGATGGCGACTGAAGAGATGCTGAACCATTGTTTTGGTCAAGCACAACGATAAGATCAGGTGCTCTTTCATCTAAATAAGGACAAGATAAATAAGTAATTTTTGCAGTTGCAAGACTTGAAAAGCCTATTAAAGAAATGCACAACCCTAGTAAAAGATTCTTCATTGAGAGACCTCACAGACTCATTTCCGTTTGAGTGCCCAACAATACAATAAACCTAAGACTAGACCCAACTTTTCATAGCTTCTTCCAGAGAAAGCGGCGCTTCGTTGATGTGCGGTGCAAAGTCACTAACCTTGAAAGGAGGCGTGTTCTTTGCCTTATTGATGTTAGCCAGGACAGAAGCCACCAGCGAAGCCCCCCACTCGGTTCGCATTATGACATTAAGCTGACCATACTTATTACGGTACTTTACCCACACCTGAAACTCACGAAGGCTCATTCGCTCCTGAGCCTCCGCTATGGTCCGCCCACCGATGCCGTTCATGACTAACTCACACCAGAACTCGTCTTCTCCTGTGAGTTCGTAGTCTTTCCCAGATCGTTGACTTCCTGGATGACGGCCAGCAAAGCGATAACGATTGGCCCATCGAGCGCGCCACGGTCTTCAGATGCAGTTCCGAGAATGTCTGCCTCAGTAAAGATTTGCTTCCCTTCCTCATCGCAAATATGGGCAGCAATACGCCCAGCCACCGGATCAGATTTTCCGTTGTACGCCAGCAGTTCAGCTTTAGTGGTGTGGTAGCCCATCGGGCGCACATAGACGGTTGCGATATGCTCTTTCCCGTCACGGCCTTTCCACTTAATTTCTTTTTCCACGGGACGCCCGGTAAAGGCACCGGTTTCTTTTAACGTATCGAGAGTAAGTTGCATTTCAGCTCCTGAATTGAAAAGCCCGGATAACCGGGCATATTAATTACGCTGCGGCCTTCGGCACCCATACGGAAGAGCCAGACCGCTGGATCGTGGCGGAGGTCGTCACAACAGCGTTACCCTGGAAATCAAACGGGAAATCGGAAACGTAACCCTGGAAAATGAACCAAGTGCGATCCGATGGCAGTACCAGGCCATCAACAGCATCCTCAGCGCCAGAAGCGGCGGCTGTCGGGACACTGGTTCCATCTGACCAGCCAACCGCAAAAGTTAACGGCGTCTGGTCATTCGCTTCAGCGAGGCCATGCAACATAATGTGGCTGGCGTTCGTCGGATCAGCGTTAAGCCCGACGGTTGCGGCCGCAGGCGTTTTAAGCCCCTTTTTGTAGGTTCTGGAATCCCGCTCACTCAGACAGGTATCTTCAATCTGATCGGCAGGGTTGCCGCCGGGGTTGAAACTGGTGATGCATTCAACCTCGCTGACCACGCCAGACTTGAGCACAAAAAATTGCGTGCCTTGCGTTAATACAGACATGTTTTGTCTCCATAAAAGAAAAACCCGCACAAGGCGGGTCAGTTTGGGGTTGTTGGTTATCTGGGCGTTATCCAGTCAACATCGAAGGAATAGCGGTATCGCATTGTTTCAGGATCGCGGCTTTGTTCACCCCATCGGGTGATATAGGCCTTGCCCTCAATCGCGTCGCGTAAAGCACGGGCAACGGCGATCACGTCGGTGTCAGTATCACCATAGACATCAACCTGCAGAGAATAGTGATCTGCATCTGGCCGCTGGTTCAGATAATTTTCAGGTGAGCCGCCTATGTTTTGCCAGACTGCATAGGGGTAAACGATATTATCGTCCTGCATACCGAACGGATAAAGCCGCACGGGATTTGAACCTAACAAATCCCTGACTGCCTGGCTGGCTGCGCAAACTGCAAATATTGGAGCAATCATACCGGAGTTCCTTTTTTAGCCGCCCATCGCACAGCGCGATCAATGGACTTTTCCAGCTCCACAGCAAAAACGTTAATCACATCGGCATCGACCCCATTCAGTGCAGGCCTAATTATTGGCCTCGCTGCAGCATGTTCTGTGCCGAATTCAAGGAATCGCCAGTACCAGGTATCCCCGCCGGGATTACCTTTATCTCCGGCAGTGTTATAACTTTTACCCGCCCTGCCTTTTCGGACGTTGGCCTTCGTATTGGCGTATTGCCTGGCACCGCCCATCACCCCGACACGAAACGTTGGATCGCCGGTTCTACGAAACGCCTTGCTGCTGAAGCTGACCACAATGTTTTTGTAGATAGCCTCTTTGGTGAGAGGATCATCTACCCGCGCGGCATTATTGCGCGCTCTGTCCCTGATGACGTTTGCCGCTTTACGCAGCGCTGCACGACCGGATTTATCGCGAGTGACCTGTGAGACGGCATCCAGTTTCCCCAGGACGGAATCGAGGCCAGTCAGGTTTACTTCCACGCCATCAGCCATCGTTAGCCCCTTCTGAACAAGGCAGTGTCAGGTATTCCCTGCCGCTCCGTGGATCAGGTAAAACGCCCTCAATGTTGTAGATGCGGCCACGAAACAGGATCCGATGTTTGCGGGTAACACCCTCACGGTAACGAATCGTTATCCGGGTGGTAACTTCGCCCTGAGAGGCCTGGGCGGCGATAAACTCACGTGCGGATAAAGGAGCGACTTCGGCCCAAAGGGTTGCGACATCGCGCCAGGTATTAATTACGGCTCCCGTTGTCGGGTTCTGTTCTTTGACCGGTTCCTGCAGGGTGATCCTGTGACGCAATTTTCCGGCCTGCATATCACCCCCTTGGTTTCCCACTCAGATAGGTTTGCTGCTCTGGCGCCTCTTCGAGATCGCCGGCAAGCGACTGGATAATCACATCGGACAGGGCGACGTTAGACTCAGCCAGGCGGTTTATCGCTTCCGTCTGCTCTCGCTGTGCTGCTGTTTGTTCTCTCAGCGCTGCTATCAGCGCGTTTACCAGTTGCTCGTTCATAGGCTATTTTCGTCCACTTTTTTAACCACTCACGCCTTTTAGCACATCCTGAGCAGCCCATTAGTTCCACCTCCGGTGCCTAATCAGCAGCGCCTCAACGCCCAGCGGAACTTCCGATAGGTTCTGCGCTGCCGCTTCGCGGTTCGCAAACCAGTGTCCAATCAGCAAAAGCATTGCCGCCCAGATGCCGGAAGTAAAAATAACCTCGCGGGGCTGAGTTTCCCCTTCCACTGGCGGCGTTAATGTTTCGACCAGCGCACCGTCGCAGAACCGCTCAACATAATCGACGGAGGCCGACGCATAGGCAGAAATAAGCGTATCTTCGTCGTCACCATCAACCTTCAGATGCGCCTTTATCTGCGCCAGCTGTTCCTCGCTTATTTCCACCTTTACCCCCTGGTTTGGCTTTAGCAGGCTCCGCAGAACCAGAGTCTGTTGCCTTTTCCGGCTCAACCGCCTCGGCCAGATGCAGTTTCACCAGTACTTCGCCGATTTCTTTATGCACCTCGCGGATTTCCCCCTGAGATACCGTTCCCAGGTGATAATGCGAGAACATACGGAGAGCTTTAATTTTCATCGCGTTTACGCGGCCATTGCTGGCCGCGCCCTTTTGTTATGCACCAGTGCTGACAGCAATATCACCCGTCACAATCGCTGCCGGGCGATAGTGGGCCAGCGCCAGGCGCTCTTCGCAAAGGATGGTCAGCATGTTTTTAACGAAGTTATCGCGGTCCTGGTTGCTGATCTCGATGGTGGCATCCATGCGATCCCAAACCTGCGACGCCAGGCCAAACGCGCCAACGGTGAATTTGCCTGCCGTCTGCGCCGTGGTCGACACCACCGGAAGCCCCCAAAGCACTTTCGAGGCAAACGCCTGCGGGCCACCGAGGATGTAATTGCCGTTAGCGTCCTTCAGCAGAGCAATACGGTGCCAGTCCGCCGGGTTCAGAATGATGCCGTCGGCTTCGAACTCACTCAGCGATACCTGATAGATGGCGTGTGCCAGAACATCAGCGCCAGTATCTCCGGTTGCGTTGAGTGTGGTTTCGTAGTCGTTCGCTACTACGTTGAGCCCCTGCAGGTTATCGCCGGTACCGTCCCCGTTCAGCATCTGGTTCTCTTCCACCAGCGCCAGTCCGTACATCATGCGGGAATTGATGTAAGACTCGAGCGCCGGGGCATCATCCATGATCTGGCGCGATGCCTGGATCCAGTGGGCGATAGTTTTCACGTTCGCCGTTTCTTTGGTGAAAGTGATGTTGCTTTCCGGCTTGAGGGTACCTTCTGCCACTGGTGCTGCAGCGTTGGTAAACACGTTTTCGCGCACGTATTCCAGCGCGTTACTGGTGATACGCCCCTGTGCCAGCAAGTCACGCACGGTCAGACGGCGAAGACCAGGCATAAGAATACCCGGCAGCTGCTGCGGCTGGACCAGGGCACCTGCCGACGCTGCACCCGAACCAATCGCTTTATCAAAACTGGTAACTTTCGCTTTGGTACGCGAGCCGTCCCAGCCCTTCATCAGGTCTTCAGATACGCGCTGAGCAAATGACTTCTGCGCAGTCTGATCAGGAGAGTTTCCGGCCAGTTTCTGCTCAAGATCGAACAGGCGGGTGCCGGTGGCTTTCAGTTCTTCCTGTGCTTTCGTCAGATCGATCTGCAGCTGCTTGTTGATTTCACCGGTCTGGTTGATGGATTTACGCTGTTCTTCGATAAGCTCCTTTACTTCTTTTTGGGAGTTTTCGATAGCTTTTTCCAGTACAGATAATTCAGACATGTGTCACTCCGTTAAGGTGTCCGCAGGTTAGCGGCAAATGAGTTAATGCGCTGTGCCAGCGCGTCAATGTCGTCGCTACCGAACTCGCTTCGGCCTGCAGACTTAACACGGGCGATAAATGCCTGTGCTTCTGAACGCGAAAGCCCGACTGAATCCCTCAGCCAGGCCTCCGCATCGCGAATAGATTTGATGCTGTCGATGCTCTTCATGGCTGTTACGCCAGCGAGCTCGTTGGCCGGGAAAGTACAGACGCTAATTTCCCGCAGGTAAGAGATGTTTTTGAAGATGAGCCCTGACGTGCCAACGGTGTAATCATCAGGCCCAACGGAAAACCCCACTGACATCCCTTCAACCGTGCCATGCTGCATGGCAGCTTTCAGGTCTTCGGCCAGGCTAAGCCCTGGAGTAAGTTGACCACGGACAAATAGCCCCTTGTCATCTTCATGCATGGCATCCCATTTACCGACCGGGATAGCGCGTGTCTGGTGGTTAAAGAACATGGCCACCTTGCGGCTCTGATTAGCAATCACACCAGCGAACGCACCAGGCAAAATAATGTCGCCATCGGCGTCGGTGTTATTAAAAACCGAGGCATACCCTTCAAATGTTCCCTTACTGCCGTCGCCGATGAACTTGATTTCTGTCTGGTCGAAAGCCAGCGTCTTCTGAATGTCAGGCATCATAGCCCCCATAAAAATTAAGCCCCGGCATTGCGGGGCTCTTTGTTTGTTCCGAGATCGGTAATGGGCACGTTCTGCGACTGCCGTGTCGCCACATCACCTCCGGGCAGCGGCGGCAGGTTATCCAGCCTTCGAACCTCGTTAACGGTCCGAATACCGGTGTTTACCATGATTTGCATAAATGATGCTCGGCTTGTTGAATCACCGCGCAACAGCCCGTCGAGGTTATGCTCGGCGTGAATGACGCCCTGTTCTGACTCTTTGACCAGCCAGCGCTCAATGCTGTACTCCCACCGATCAAGGTAGGGTTTGAGGGTATACTGGAGAAAGCCCAGGTTTTGCTGTTCAATCCCCGATCCCCAGGAGGTGGTTTTGTCCACGTCGCCGACCAGATGTGGAGGCACGCCGTAAAATCGCGCCAGTTCGGCGACCTGAAATTTACGCGCAGCCAGAATTTCTGAATCCTGAGGCGAAACGCCGATAGGTTGCGTGGTGAAGCCGCTCTCAAGGATCCAAAGCCGCTTTTTGACCGGGCCACCAGCAATCTCCTTAAAGTTTTCCTCCAGTTGCCCGCGCTGCTCTTTCGTCAGCACCTTGCCGTCAGTCATCAGGATCTGCGGAGACTTCGCACCGTTGGCGAAAAATTCACGCTGGTTATCTTCCATCGCTATGGCCACACCAGCAGACTTCGCACTGAATGCCAGCGGCGAAAGACCAGTCAGACCATTGAAGCCAAATCCTTTGAGATGAAAAATTTCTTTCTGTGAAAAGTCGGCGTATTCAGTGTCCCGTCGGTAGCGGTAGATAATATTTTTACCGTTATCGCTGAGCCGAACTTCCATATTGGCGCTCATCAGTGGAACCATGCTAATCACGTCACCAACACCGTTTCGCTCAACATGTGCATAGGCGTTGCCGTAGGCACATAACTGCATAGTCATTGCTTCGCGAAACTCAAGAGCGGTCATGAAGTTGTTGGGACGGAATCTCAGCAGTTTCGCAAGGGGGTGACTGTTGTCCACTTTCGTGCGCTGATCATTTTTGGTCTGATAAACATCGAGTGGTAAAGATGCTGTTACGGTGGAGATTAACCTGATGCAGGCCCATACCGTACTGATTTGCATATTACGCTCATCAGTCACAACAGAATCACCAACCACACCGTGCGCTGACGTACCCGCCATTTGCGAGCCCTTATCGGGTGTCACCAGGCGACCGCCGGTCAGGATAGAGGCCATGCGCGCCCAGAATGGCGATCGCGTCCGCAGGTCAATGCTGTAATCGGTATCTGCCATTTTTACACGCTCAAAAAGTTGTAAATGAAATCATTAACGTCACCCTGCTCCTCTACCTCGTCACTGGTCTGCGCGCCAATAGACATCGCCAGCGCGACCATGCCGTCGATACGTCCGCTCGACTTACCTTTTACAAACTTTCGGTTACCGGCAGGGTCAGTGATTACCGTGGCGTTTTTGGCGCACATTTCGAGGATCGGATGATTGCCGTGCTTCAACTGCGCACCGAGCAGTTTGGCTTCCAGCTCCCTGAGCGCAGGCGACATGGAAACAAACCCCTGACCGAACTCTACGAATCGTTCGAGCTCCACATCTGTGAAACCAGCATCGATGAGATGCGGGCGAAGGAATCGCATGTTATAGCGGTCAAACGCCAGCGCCCTGACGTTACAGAGATCAAAAACGCGCCGCAGCTCCCTGGCGATAAATCCATACTCGATAGCCTTACCTGGTGTCGTGTTTAGCCAGCCTTGCTTCGCCCATATGTCATAAGGCACACGATCGTTACGCGCCTTATCTGCCAGCCCTTCCTCTGGTAGCCAGAACTTACAGTGCACATCGCCCTGCGTGGTGTTCAGCACCAGTGCGGTCAGGTCTGACACGCTGGAAAGATCGAGACCACCCCAGACGGTAGCCCCCGCCAGTTCGCCGGGTTCCTCCTTGTTCATATGCCAGACACTCTGGCTAACGAAGGGGCTTTTCGCTTCAACCCTGCGGTTTAACACAAGGTTCTCAAACTCTGCCTGGCGAGACGGCAGGCGTTTCGCACTGGCGGCCATATCCAGCACTTCTTTCTGGTTCATGAACACATCGAAGGCCGGGTTTGCCAGCCTGATGGCCTCAACAGAGAAAGGATCGATATCTTCCGGCGCGGTCTGAAGCCGGACCACCGTCCGGGGATCGGCTCCGGTCAGTCCATCATCAATCAGCAGGCTAAGCAGGTCGCTCGCATCGGGCGCCTGGGTGCTGATGATTATCGAAATAGGGTTATCCTGTGCAGCGGTGGCGGTTTCCAGCGCTTCATAAAGCGGGTCTCGCGGCCCACGAACCTGGCCCAGTTCGTCGTGTGCGACAAATCGCGGCGAGAAACCGTAGGCCGTGGTAGCTTCGGCACTCAGTGCGCGGTAATAAGAACCCAGCTCAGGGCAGTGGATTTCTTTTGCTGAATCCTTGATCGCAACGTACTGCATTAGTACCGGGTTCATCCGGCACATCTTCGAGGCCAGGTTAAACAGAATGGCCGCCTGGTCGCGTGAGCGTGCCGCAGAATACAGCTGCGAGTTCGGTGCAGCCTCGGGCCCTACCAGGTAGAGCAGCATCAGCATGGCGGTTTCCACCGTTTTGGCGTTTTTTCGCCCGCGACTGATGATCGCGCGACGTGTACCATGCTTGTTGTCGAAAATGGCTCTGAAGTCATCCTTCATGAACTCAGCCATTTTCAGCGGCTGGCCGACAAACTTACCTTCGGGAATATAAATATTTCTTTCGCACCAGAGGATATTCCTCTCGGCTCTTGTCAGAGTTTTTTTAGCCATCGAAGAGCCTTATTCAATTTCCCAGGGTTTTTTCTCCCGCGGCAGATTTTTGTTGGCGCGTCCTACTGTTTTAGGATCAGCAGTCGCCTGCCGGGTGATACGCAGTCGCGTTGCCAGTGAAGACGCAGAACGCACTTCACGCTCGCGCATCGTGAGCAATTTATCGTAGCGCTTCAGCCCATCATCCCGAGCCAGCCACTCCAGCTCAAACTCCTCGATCTGAGTGGTTAACAGTCTCGCCTGCACCACATGCCGACAGTACATTTCCATCATGTCGCGATGTGTTTCAGTAAATGAGCTGGCCGGGTTATCGTTAACCAGTCTGATCCAAACGTTTATCTCTGGATCGCTAAGGTGTAACGAGGGCTGCAGCCTGCTTTCAGCCAGAGCCGGAAGCGACACAGCCGTCGTCGCGGCAAGAGATTTTCTGCCTCGCTGTGCCATCGCTTTTTTCCTTTTTTTCTGGACGTTTTTGAAAAGAAAACTGGGGGCGCGGTCTTTTTACGATTGCCGCCAGAGTTTTACCCCTCCCCCCACCCTCTCGGGCTGATAATGAGAAAAATTATCATTTCTCGATGATCCGCAGGTTTTCAAGGGGAGGACTGTGTAACATCAGGCGCTCACCGACACCGACAGACATTGTCAGGATGATCGTTGGTAGCGTCTCTTTTGCTGTATGACTGAAGGAGATGGCGGATGCAGAAAGAAAGCTCACACCATCAATGCTCAGCTCCACCAGCTTGCCATCCTGGTATTCAATCTTCATGTCTTGCATTGCGTGCTCCTGTTACCAGATAACCCTGCCTTCATTGTCGAACTCGGTAACCGTTCCGCCCTTCTCCATGCGTTGCTTAACCGAGTCGTGGCAGCGCTTGCATAGCGACTGAAGATTGTCCGGGTTGTGGAAAAGGGTTTCATCGCCCTTATGAGGTTTGATGTGGTCAACAACGGTTGCGGATATCACCTGATTTCGTCTGAGGTGAAACTCGCAGAGTGGCTGCTTCTGAAGCTGGTGATAACGCAACCGGTACCAACGTTTGGTGTTATAGAGATGATGCCAGGGTGAACTGGAAGCCATATTCACTCCAATAAAAAGCCACCAGCAAATGCCGGTGGCTTCATTTCGAAAAAGTCATAAGAATTACATCAATCTAAGCGAGAGTCAGTAACACCTGAAACTACTAACTCCTTGATACCACGACAAACTTCAAAGAATGCATTGTTATCATTTGGATCGGAAACCAAGAATGATTTTTTACCTTCAGCTAACTCAACATTCAATCGCCCATTGGATTTCCACATTGAAACGGAAACTACATGATGTGAGCCGCCACCATACTCCGAGTCGTCAACGACGGTCGAAATTTTGAAGTTCAATCTGTACTCGTTATCGAGATCAAATCCAGCAATAGGCATCTGCTGGAACAACCTTTTTTCGTTAAATGTACCCACGGAAACATATGGGTGAGGTACTTTATTGGCATCAATCCATGAATCTGATGGCAGGGATAGAGAGTCTTTATATTCAGAAACTAACTTTCTCGCCGATTCTTGCAATTCAGATTTACGATTACTGAATTTGGTCTGCAATTCTTTATATCGCTGCTGAATATCCTTAAAGGTAATATGCATGGTTTCTCCTTACGATTTACAAGAAACAGCATTTTACCCTCAAGACAGAAATTTTTCTCATCCAAAATGGTTTTGTTTGCATTATCACAGGCACTCAGTGAATGCCTGCTGTAATGCCTTAACTAGCCTGCTCAGCCGCGGTATCAAACAGCGCCAGCGCCTCGGTCGATTCCTGAACTGCTTTGATGGTCCGCGCCACCACTTCGGATTCAGTTGTCACGCGACTGTACTGCTGGATGAACAGCTGATATTTGAGCTGGCTATCCTGGACGAACTCAATCGCCTTAGCAGCGGCCGCGGTGTCGTAGTTCAGGGTGGAAAGCAGATTCAGTCGAATCTGTTCTGCCGGTGTGATCTCTGCCATGTTTTACCTCTGTGCGATGTGGGGAGCATTATCGAAGCCACTCGGTCAGTGGCTTCTGTAATATCCTCACGTGGGGATGAAGGCTGGTTTATCCCTTGGTGGGGTTAGCGAATGGGAAAGTTAATGAGGAACATAAGACCGATAAACGCGCACAGAATCCCAATAACTCCACCCACAACAATGAGCGTCCAAACGATAATGGTTCCTATGGTTGCAATCATTTCTTAGCCTCTTCGGTAGGTTGTGGATAAGCAGCAGAAAAAAATCATAAATATCTACCGCTTACGCTTGTTGTTTCTGAGTTGGCTCCTAGGCTAAAAGAGCCATTACATAAAAGACCTTGCGTTTACTTACCCGTGGACCTCAAGGATGAGGCCATTTATTTAACTCAATGAGTAGGGGTAATGCTCTGGCAGTTGGCCTGCACTGCTTTGTTGTGCGCCAGAATGTCGCGCTTGGTCTGCTTATCCAGCACGTCGATATCGTGGTCGGTCAGGTAGATGATCCGCACCCAGCTGCAGGCCGTATCAACGACTACCGGGGCGGGTAAACTTTTCGCGCAGCTCCCGATCAACATCGTCATCAGGCATATGACTAACACTCTGCTGTACATCACTGGCCCCTTTCACAACTTCCGCCTTACGTTCTGCCGCGGCGACGGTGGCGGCGGCCTTCTCTTCGGTACGCTGCTGATCGGCTTTGGCTTCCGCCTTACTGGTCCCACGAGCATGACCAATGCCGAACGCGCCAGTGATAGCAGCCAGGATGACAACCACCAGCCCCGCGATAGCTTCGATTCCCATAATCACACCACCAGTACCGATTTTGCTTTCAGGAAGCGGGCGCGCCGGTTATTAATCCCGTTTTGTCCGCCGTTGATAATCTGCGTGACCCGGACAAGATCACCCAGATATTTCAAGCAACCTTTTGAGACATAGAACCATGCTGCACTACGGGCCGCGTAGGAGGACTGCTCCAGTAATTCTGGCTGAGCCACCAGATCAACCTTCAGCCCGTTGCCGCAGTCCCGGTAATTAGAAAGTCCGGTTATTTGAATAAGTCCGCGCCCTCGATAAACCCAGCCATCAGTTGCCCTGTTGTTACCCAACCGCTTGCTATAGACAATGTTGGCGATAGCCCGCTGGCGCTCCAGAGGTAACACTGTTTCCGACTGGCTGCGCCCGAGGGAATTGGCCTGGGCCTGCGTTAACCTGCCGTAACGAACAAAATCAGCAAGCCCAGCGATGCTGTAGTTGAAATTCTCCACCACCCTGTTAAATCCGAGGCTTTCATGGCCGCATTGAGCAATGAACATTGCCTGATCGAGTGGAGCAGTGATGCCGAACTCTTTCATCGCGGCTGTAATATGCGGAAACCAGCGCGCAGCTAACCCGGCGCTAATACCAGCCGCCTTCTGGAATTGTGTTTGATTCATTAGTGCCTCAGTACATCAACCAGTCGCGCTACATTGCCTCTTACGCTCAGCAGCACAACAAGGATCATTATATTGGCCGCAACGATGGGCCATGATGAATAGGGATAGATGCCGCACAGATACGCCAACGGCACAGAGCTATATATCACTGTTATCAGCCATGCCAGCCGAGATACCCACTTCCGATGACGTGAGTCTCTGCGGCGATAGAACATCAACGTAACAACGACACCAGCACACAACAGCGCATTGATGGTTGCAGTAGGATCATTTAGTACCACCGGAACCTCCCCGTCGCGTTATTAGCGCCACCAGCGAGCCAATATCCTGATTGTTCATGAAGGTGAGTATTTTCACGGCCAATGCCGAAATGATTACGGCACCAATAGCATCCAGAGGCTTATCGTTATACCCGGTAAGGTCGGATAGCTTTGAACCGACCAGTCCGGAGCACAGAACTCCAGCGATATAGGACACAACGAAATAGGCCATCCGTCGTGGGGCGCTCAAATCGGCCGCTGTCGCTATATAAAAGACAGAACCAGCAAATGCCCCAAACACAACGCCGTAGTCAGTACCGGTTAACAACCCGTAAACACTCGCCCCTGTTAAAACGCCACCAGCTAAGCCTGTGCCGGTTATAGGTTCGGACATTGGCCCCCCTCAATAGCAGTTAATCCTCTCATAAACGAGGGAATAGGTTCAGACCGCAAGCTCACATATTCATGATTTATCTGCGATTTTAGCCTCGGCCTGAGATGAAAAAACCTCGCCATTTTACGAGGTTTGATGACTAAGCGGTGTGTTGAAGTGACTACTCTTAACACGATACACAATAAAATGCGGACCGCGTTAGATGTTTTTGTCTTATTTTCATGTAATATATAAAAATGATAATCTGATTCACTTTTACACTTGAAGGAATAAAAATGAAGGTATTCATAAGTTGGTCTGGCCCAAGAAGTAGAGCTGTGGCAGAGTTATTCAATGATTGGCTTAAGTGTGTGATCCAAGCCTCCCAGCCCTGGATTTCCACAAGAGATATTGACCGTGGAGCCATTTGGTTTTCGGAAATAAATGACAAATTAAAAGATGTTTCAGTAGGCATTGTCTGTTTAACTCAGGAAAACAAAGACAAACCATGGATTCTATTTGAGACAGGAGCTTTAGCTAAAGGACTTACAACAAATAGGGTATGTACTTTTTTAATTGACTTAGAACCATCCGACTTACATGACCCACTTGCTCAATTTAATCACACAACCCCAAATAGTAGTAGCGTCTGGGAATTAACAAGAACTATAAATGCATGTCTTTCTGAAAAAGCTCTAGATGAAAGAATTTTAAGACAAGTATTCGATACATATTGGCCTCAGTTTGATGGTAGCTTTAAACAAGCCTTATCTGATAACCCTCCTGGAGTAGTTATTCCACCAAGGTCTGAACAAGACATACTTTCTGAGATATTGTCAAACACAAGAACATTAACACATAAGATCAGAGATCTGGAAAATGAAGTGTACTCAAGCTCGAAGTTTAAGAGCAAACTCTTGCTTGAGAGTGCTAGTTTAAAAGAAATCATAAGCAATGAAATCTTAAAGCTAATAAACTCTGGATTAACGGATGAGTCAGAGATAGCTATGAATCTTACTCCATATGGTCTTCCTGATAATGTTATTTTCAGCTTAATCAGAGAGCATATGGAAGCATTTGGTATCAAAAAAAGACCGTTAAAACAAAACAAATAAAAAAATTAATTATTAACTACATAAGCACCAGATGGTATATACCCATCTGATGCTTAATTTTTTTAAATATGCATATCCAATTTGACTTCTAGCATAGAAAGACATCCATCAATGAATCCTTCAGCCATCTGGATTTCAATACGTATTACTTTTTCATCTTTTTTTTGTGCTTTAGCTATTTTTCGTTTGGAAATACCATAAAGATAATGAGCCACAAGCAAGCTATGCTCATACGGTTTCTTACTTTGCAATCTTGCCAAGCAACCTTCAATAATCAGAGCATCATCGTCGGTGCAACATGGCCGTGTTTTACCAGTATGAGGAAGTAGCCCTTTAAAACCTGCCGCTATGTGAGAATAATCCACACCACTGCTATCCATTGCAGCCCAACTTCCCCATCGTTCCAGTACCAAAGAAATATCACGCATTAACTCATCTCCACTGAATTAAGCCAGCACGCCAATTGCCAGCGAACGATCCAGAAATCGAAACAGCAACTCCAGCTGTGAGCCGTGCTTCTCCTCAAATGCCACGGTGTCAGCGTGCAACTCGTCGTGATGCGCTCTGCAAAGCGGCAACACAAACAGGTCATGCGCTTTTGTTCCCATTCCACCTTGTCCGTGGCCTATCAGGTGATGGGGATCATCTGCTTGTTTGTTACAGCAGACACACGACTGAGACTTAACCCAGCGCGTCCAGCTCTCGTTTACCCAGCGGCGGCGCTTTGGTCGCAGCATGAGTGCGCCCGGCGTTTCAGGATCTACGCGAAGACCAAGAATCTTTTTCTGCACCACTTCGCTCGCCGCTGGCTCCGGCACAATATCGCTCTCCTTCATCACTGGTTGATGCTTTATTTCCGGCAATCGCAGTGCTTTACGGGCCAACGATTCAGGGATTACGTGCGCCAGATTGTTTATTACCAGCCACCAGCACAACTCGGGGATCGTCAGTTGATGGTCTTCGTTGAACCCCAGCTGTGAGCGGATGACCGTTATCAACCAGGATACCAGGTTCTCACGCGCAATGCCTGCCAGCGTCTCTGTGTACTGATCACGCAGCAGGTTATTGCAGGCCCAGCAAAGGCGGATGCTGCCAGGCTCATGCCGGAACAGCGTAAAATTTTCGCTGTGCCACGAGCCGTGCGGATACTGGCATTCAAAACGACGCTCCAGCTCGGCCTCCAGCGAGCTAATACCACCCGCGCGCAGAATGACGTCTTTGTTTTCGAATACTGGCTTCAAAACCGGGTCTTCTGCCAGTGGCTGCGTGGCGGGAGGGATGACGCCGGTTGCGTAGTCACTGTATTTTTCAGGTGCAGGTTCAATCAGTACTCGCCCTCTCCTGAACATCGGCATGAGATCAGCACCTGGGCGAAGAAGAACAACGCCCATGCGTGGGGCAATCTCAGGGGTTAGTAGTGCTCTCATATCATCTCCACGTCAGGCAGCTGCACGAAAACGACGGATGGTGATTTCTACTTTCCCTTTCTTCACGATGTTTCCCCACTCCACCAGCATGCGCTTAACCTGACTGTCGTCTTCCCAGACGCCTGTTAGAGTCAGGGCATCGAACAGCGCTTTGTTGTAGTTATCGATATCCCGACGGCGCTGATCAGGCGGATACAACACTATGTGAACCTCAGCCAGATCAGAGGATGGCCGGGGAACGGCCCGCAGTTGCTCAATAATCGCCGCTCTCGCTGCCTGCTGGAACTTGCGCCCAGTCTCGCTAACCAGATGCCTGCCTTTCAGCGGTCCCTTGCTCGGGGCGCGCCAGTATCTATTTACGCTCGGTGGAAATGGTAAAGTCAGTTTCATTTAGCCCCCTTAAAGGATCGCTACAACGTCTTTTGCGACTTCCCGCGTACTGCTTTTGCAGGAGATCGAACGGCGCGCGTTGATGAATTGCAGGTTAAAACCATGCTCCCGGTACAGGTCGAGAACCTTCGGTGCAGATGAGTTAGAAATCACTACCCGAGCCCCACGGTGAAAGGCAGATACACATTGCTTCGCCAGGTCTACCTGGTTCTCCCAGCTAAAACCACCAGCGACGTAGGCGGTGAATCCGGTTGTTCCCGGCATCGGTTCGTAAGGCGGATCGCAGTAAACCACATCCCCTTTCCCGGCCAGGCTGATAGTTCGGCGGTAGTCAGCGGTCATGAATACGCAGTTATGCGCCATAGCCGCGAAGGCTTTCATCTCATCCATCGGGTAATACGGAGCCTTGTAGCCTCCCCAGCCCACATTGAACTTGTTCGCCTGGTTGTAGCGCATCAGGCCATTGAAGAAATGCCGGTTGAGATACAGGAATGCAGCTGCGCTTTCAGTAGCATCCAGCGTCTGTGCGTTGAACTCGGAACGGATCAGCTCATAGCGATCTGGTGACCGCATGTGCTCGAACATCCAGCGGGCCTTCAATTCCACTTCATCCGGCACCACCGCTAACATCTGGTACAGATTAATCAGGTCCGGATTAACGTCCGCCAGCAGGTAATCTGCGTGCTTTTCGCTGTTCAGGAATACCGACCCACCACCCACGAATGGCTCTATCAGACGTTTCCCTGCCGGGATTTGCACGAACAGGTCAGCCAGCTGGGTATACTTTCCACCAGCCCATTTCAAAAATGGCTTACTCATGAGCGGAACCCCGCTGGCACTGAATAATCCACGTCGGAATAACTGGACTTGAACGCCGTGTCTTGTTTAACCCACTTGCCGCCAGTCCAGGCTGGGCATCCGGCGGCCTCCCATTTTTTGGCCTTGTCGAAATACTCGACGCAGTTCTCGGGAGCAAACAGCGTTTTGGGCCGCAGGTAATCGCTCATCTTCGGATCCTGAGCCCATTTCGCGTTCAGGTAGTCAACCACCAGCATCAGGTCTTCAGGGCTGTAATCTTCGGCCAGGCGTCCCCGGATATAACCCAGCGTCGTTTTGGTTCGTCCCCCCTTGCCATAGGTCGAGTTGGTTACCCGATTGAAATGATCCAGAACGAGATCTGCCGGATCGGTCTGGTCTGGTTGCAGCGCAACCGGACAAGAGTCTTTACCTGTAATCTCTGTAGTACTCTCTGTTGTATTCTCTGTAAGATCATCGTGCCAATTTGACCTGATGACAGCGGTTCGTTTTGACCCGGTGGAGCGTTTCACATTGACCTCTTCCATCGTGTCATTTTGACCTGTTGGAGCGGCGCATTTTGACTTCTTCGACTTGGTCACTTTGACCTCATCTAAAAGCGAGCTGTCGTAGTTGATCGTGTAGTAGTTCGTCATGTCGCGCTGGGATTTGTTCAGCTGCTCAACTTTAAGCACGCCCAGGCTCTTCAGCCGGGTGAAGGTGCGCTTCAGAGTGGATTCAGACCAGAACGGGAATTGCTCCAGCCATTGCTCTGTCGTGTTGTAGATCCAGCGTACGCCGTCACGCTCCAGCCCTGAGTTAGTCTCCTGCAGCCAGTAGTTAAGCTGCTGCAGCGCAATGGCTTCATTCAGGCCTATGCTGTACGCAAGGTCAGGATTGATGACTATCGGCCTTGATGGCATTAACAGGCTCATAAGACCCCTCTATTTCCCTGAATTTTCGTCTGAACTGCTCGAGGGGGCTGAAACACTCGTGCTTATACCCTTCGCGCAGGTATATAACGCGCTGTGTCTGGGGCTCCCAGCGTATGACCCTGACCGGGACGCCGTAGTGATCTCTGAACCATCGGTTGAGCTCTCGCATACTTTCTCCGCCTGGCCGTTAAAGTCCCCTACCACCCACTGAGCAAACTGGTAGCAGACAGGTTCGAATCCGCCTGGTACTCTTACCCCATACACGAACTGCACCGGTCCTGCTCCACCAGGAACTGGCCGCGCTATAAGTTGCGACCTGCGGTATTGTGTTGATAAACTGTTCATGCGTTAGTAATCTCCACTGATAACGACACGCCACGACGCCAGGAGCTGCAACTCGCTGGCGTCACTTCTTTTTGCGAGAAAATAACGTGATAATTGCGGCAATCTCTTCTTCCCGAGCTGCCAGGTGGCGGCGGTGATGCACCATGATTTCTTCTGCCTCATGCCTTTCGATTACCCCATCTTCAAGTGCCTGTTCGATAATCTGGTCAACCTGACCTCTGGCGGCAGAGGTACGCATTGCCCGGCTAAACAAGTCCACGCGATCCAGCTCTTCCAGGTGCGGAACATCCACCAGCAGAGCACCACGACGGCGAGCGAAGTAATCAGCCAGTAACGACGTATTGGAAATGTCCTCCATCGCTTCCAGCTCGCTGACTTCGAAGAAACGACAGCCGTTTTTCTCGTAAAGGTTGTTGTTAAACTGCGTCACCGTCATTCCCAGTGCGCCAGCCATTGCTTCGCGCCCACCTGGATATGCTTTGCACATCGCTTTGACGGCTTCTTTGAGGTTTGGCTCTACCATGTTGATTTTCCTTTTGTAGTTATCGAATAACCGTTTAAGCAGTACGATTATTTGCACTTGGTACGTCATCTGTCTGATAGCGACTTGGGTACAAAATGTGTAATTCGCTTATTTCTCCTCTAAAGAACTTGGCTAATCTCTCCGCCAGTTCGACAGATGGGACTTGCTCGCATCTTTCAATGCGGCTCAACGTTGCAGGATCTACCTGTACCCCGGTTGCAACGTGCAATAAGGTCATGCCATGCGATTTTCGCAATTTTCTTAATGGTGATTGCATAATGCCTCCTATTTTTGCGTATTACGCATGTTATTCCACACTAGCGAATTGCGCAAGTTGCTTTGCACGAAACGCAAAAACAACATGTAATGAGTGAATGAAAATAGGATCTCGCATACGACAACTTCGCTTAGCGAAGAACATTAAAATCGCAGAGCTTGCAGAAGCTGTGGGCGTTGATGCTGCCAATATTTCCAGGCTTGAAACTGGTAAACAAAAGCAGTTTTCAGAACAGACACTTAACCGACTTGCTCAAGCTTTAAGCGTAAGTGTACCTGACCTATTTACCTCTGACGAAAACGATACTACTGTACATATAAACAGTGAAAAACATGCATCTCCCGTAAAGGATGTGGATGTATACAGAGTCGAGGTACTTGATGTGAGCGCAAGCGCCGGGGCAGGACATATACACGGTAGTGACGTAATAGATGTCATTCATGCTATCGAGTTCAGCAATGATCAGGCATTGGCAATGTTTGGTGGCAGGACTCCATCTGGAGTAAAGGTCATCAACGTTCGCGGTGATAGCATGGCCTCAACGATTGAGCCTGGCGACCTAATCTTTGTGGACGTAACTATCAATGAGTTCGATGGGGATGGGATTTACGTCTTTGGTTTTGATGGAAAAGTTTATGTTAAACGCCTGCAGATGATACCAGACCAACTGCTAGTCATCTCTGATAACCCTCGTTATAGAGAATGGAATATAACTAAAGAGAATGAACACAGATTCTATATCTATGGAAAGGTTTTAATAAGCCAGTCTCAGTCCTTTAAACGGCATGGATAGCATTCATCATCATAAACTAGGCCTCATTCGAGGCCTTTTTTTTCGCCCTAAATTTGCGTTTTACGCACATAGCTATTGCGTTACTCGCAATTTATGATTATCTTCTACTCGTCGGCACATGACGAAACTTACGGACAAGGATGAACAGAACACAACATGGAAGCGCATTGCCCTTCTTTCCGGTGGGGATCGGTTTGTAACTGAAGGAGTGCGCTTCCAGTTGTGAACGGCAATATTCGCAACCGCTGTATGGCACATGCAGCGTTAGCCGCCAGAGAGTTACCTTTATCCATGCGCTCTCAGGAATTCCGGAAGAATGTGCAAGCTAAGTGTTTCAGGCACGACGTGCGCCCCACCAGCGCGGCGAAAAGGTGTGACGCCCGGGAAGAGTCCGGGACACAACAGATGAGAGCATTGGCGGTGAACGGGCAAACACACAAGCCGTAAGCCGATCCGAACGCAATAGCTAATCGTATCAGTGCTCTCCTCGTTGTGACGTGTACAAGCGTACTGCAGCGCCGGTCGACGCAAAGACCCGGAAATCGACTGAGCAACAGCAGCTGGTTGCCAATACCAAAACAGAGCGGCGGGAAGTAAGCAGATTAGCGATCTGGTGTCACAACATTCATTCCCGATAAGTCCCCTTCTACTGAGGAGGTTTATCGGGACTGGAAGAGTTACCACTTGGAGACGGTCCTTTTAAATGTCCTGGACAGTGGCGGTTCCGCATCGATAACAGCGGCGACAAGATGATGCAAACGGCAAAGGTCGTTAAAACTCGTTAGGTGCTGGCGTGGCATACGCGACACACGTGATAGGGCGTGAATGCCGTAAGGGGCTATAACCCTTCAATCTCGTTTCGGGCGAGTTCAACCCGAATGACAGCCGGAAGAGACGACGCAGCCCAGACGATATCTGAGTGGCTTTAAAAACAGATGGGAGCCGGTGGAAGCCCGGCACACAACAGGAAAAAGCACTGTGTTAGTCAAGTGAGTTTCCAGTGCTTCAGTGCTCTTTCCGTTGTGTGGAGATAACTAACTAATCCTTTGCAGAGGACACAGAAATGAAATTATCAAAGTTACGTAACGCCATTGTCTATCGGGCTACTTTGCCCAGTATTGAAGCGGTTGAAGGGCATCTGCAGGAATTGCCCTACTCTGAACTTACAGAAACGGAGTTCGCGCGGGCTTCCTTCGTCCCTAACCCGATTACCGGCGAGCTGGTTACGCCAATTACTGACGGTTATGCAATCGTGGTTCGCCGCGATGAGAAAATAATCCCCCAGCACGTCGTAATGAAAGAAGCCAATGAGCGTATCCAGCGCATCGAAAATGCGTGTGGTCAGAAATTGAAGCGCGCTGACCGTAACAACATTATCCAGGATGCTAAGGTTCAGCTCTGCAAACAGGCATTCATCAAGTCGTCTCTGATCCTGGTCCTGTATAACACTGAAGAAAATCTGCTGATCATTAATTCCGCCAATAAAAATATTGCCAATTTAGTCGGGGCGATGCTGATTAAAGTGATCGGCTCAGTCAAAACAGTCACGATCAACATCAGTGATATCAAAAACGGCCTGACAACGCGCCTTAAAAACCATCTGGACGGCGAAGAATCAGCCTTTGCAGGGTTTGAGGTCGGTGATTATGTCCAGCTATCCCGCCTGGCAGAACAGAAAGAAGTTATTCGCTACTCTGCGGAACACACTTCCGTTACCAGTGAAATTCTGGAGAGCCTGAACACAGGTTTTATCGTCGATAACATGGAATTAAGAGGCTGCGGCGTCTCTTTTCTGCTTACAGATAAGTTCCATTTCCGGCGGATCGATACCAAGGATAATGATTATTCTGATGATGACGACAAAGCCTACCGCTGGCGTCACCAGGCAGGTACGGACATGTTCCAGTTCTGTAAAGTAATTAACCAGCTTTGTGATCTGCTCGCCTACAAAGAGCCCGAAGAACAAAAACCAGCAGCCTGATTAGAACAGCAGCAATTACCCCATTCTCATGGGTTGGGTTGCTGCACCCTAAAACGCGTTGCAGCGCGTCAGTTGGAGAAATAAAAAAATGGGAAAAACAGTACAGCAGTTAATTAAAGATGCCTTTGAGGCAGCTAAAACAATGCCTCCTGCAAATTCAGAACTTATTAAAGAGCTGGCAACAATGCTCGATGTTTCGAATATTACCCTTCGGCAGGCATGTAAAGAACGTGACGCAATGAAGGAAGAAGTTATTTCCTGGGCGAAAGAATGCGATCGAATTGTTGAGCGTCACACAAAAAACCGCAGCAATATGCACGTACTGGAAGCAATGCGCGATCTGAAGAGTATCTCAACGACATCCACCAGCAATGCGGAGGCTGTCTGATGGCTAAAGACTCAAAGCTTGTATACGGCGCCAGTGGCAAAACGAACGTTTTGACGTTCGAACCTGAAAACCTGCACTTGGTTACCGACAAAACGCACCCGCTTTACGATGAGCGTATCCACCTGCCTATCAGCGAGGCAATGGTGCTGAACATCATGGACCAAGGCGTTCTTGAGCCGGTTATCGTCTGGAAAAACCCGGAGACAGGGCTGTCTTGTGTAGTCGATGGTCGCCAGCGTGTGCGCCATACACTGGAAGCCAACAAGCGATTGTTGAAAGAGGGTAAAGAACCGTTACTGGTTCCGGCAGTCGCTAAACGTGGCTCTGCCGTTCGCATGGCGCAGGCGATGGTAAGTGCTAACGAAATCCGCCAGGCTGATACGCCGCTGGGCCGAGCAAAGAAAATGGCTGATGCGCTGGACCGCGGGCACGACGAGGACGATTTATCGCTGATGTTTGGCGTGAGTGTTCAGACAGTACGTGCAACGCTGTCGCTGCTGGATGCCACCCAGGCTGTCCGCGATGCAGTGGAATCTGGAACTGTCACCGTTACCCAGGCGCGTCAGCTGGCATCGCTTAAACCTGAAGAGCAGCGGGAGAAGGTATCTGAAATTGAAGCGGCAACTGCTGGCACAACCGGCCATGAAAAAGCCCGGCGTCAGCGTCAGATCCTCGGCGAGGCAAGGCCGCGCCTGAAAACCCGCAAAGAAATCACCAAAGCCCTGGAATCAGCCGAGGGTGAGTATGCAAGTGCACTTCGTTGGGTGCTTGGGGAGGCGCAATGAATTTTGAACCTGAGAATTACAGCAAATACACCCTGCGTCGGTTCGCCGCCTTGTTCGATGTGATCTGCTGGGTGCTGATTGCCGTAGTAACCGTTGGTATCTGCATGTTTATTGAATGGGTGACAGCATGAGTAAATCACTGAACGCACGTTGCATCCGCCGCTGGGAAGTGGAATTCAAACCTTTCTGTGATTCAAAAGTTAACCCCTACTGGCGCAAGCGTGATCTGCGCGGGTATATCCGTGAAGTGGCGCTTACCACCGCCTACAGCATGGTCGAGAGCGTGGCTGAACGTAACGCCAAGGTTGACTATGACGGATCGCTGTGTGGCTGGACGCCAGAATTTTCGGCCTGGTATCGGGAACGCCATGAACAGTACCTGAAAGAAGCGCGGGACTACCTGGACGAAGACGCTACTAACGACGAAATCGACGAAGAGATCGAAAACGAACTGGAGGCCTGGAATGACTGATATCACCGAGCTGACTAGCGTACAAAAAAACGCAAACATTCACCGTTTATCCAGGCTCATTGCCTACGCATCTAACGATGAATTGCGCCAATTGGCTGTTGAAGTTGAGCAATACACTGATCAAGTCATTGAGGCTCTGGAGAAGGCGCAGCAGCGTATCGAGGAACTCGAGTCTGATCTATCTGAATGGACAGACTGCAAACACGATGGTGCTACCTACTACGACATGAGCGGCCAAGAGCGCTGCGGAAGATGTGGTGCGGATCTATGACCAGCAAATTAAAGCGTCGTCGCTGGCGGCGCATGCGCGATGATTTAGTTTGGTATAAAGCGGAGGCAAAAGACCTTCATTCGCGGTTAATGGAATTAGCCGATGAAGTTTCAACACTTCGCCACCATGTCCTGGCCGTTCCTATGCCAGTGTTGGTTCCAGTTCAAACTTACGTAGCAATTACAGGAGAGGTAGACCACGAGCTATGTAAAAAATGTAATGACGGCATTCGTGGAGGATGTTCATCCTGTACGTATCGTAGAAGTTAAGCCGGTTGCAGCCGGACTTGTGGAGATACACTATGAATCTTGATAACGAGATCATTTCAAACGCAGACCTCGAACGAATTACTGGATACAAGATCCCCTCAAAGCAATCACAGTGTTTACGTGATGCCGGGATTTTCTTTGTTGAAGGGCGAGACGGAAGACCACGCACTACCTGGGCGCATTTCAATAATCCTTTAGCTCAGAGATCACGACAGAACAACGTCGATAATTCGCTGCAGCCCAACTTTGGAGCACTTGATTAATGCCACGTCCGAGAAAAAATAAAGACGATGCCTGGATGCCTCCGAGGGTTTACCTCGGGAGATCAGCATATGAATATCATCCTAAAGGAGGAGGCAATATTCGCCTCTGCGACAAAACCAGTACACAAGCTCAGGTATGGAGTGCATGGGAAGCGCTAATGAACGATCGCCCGGACGACTCCATGATGGAAGGACTTATCGAACGCTTCTTTAAATCTGGTGAATTTTTCGAGCTGGCTCTGGAAACCCAAAAGGACTATAGAAAGTACTCAAAAAAAATTATAGATGTATTTGGGAAAATGCCGCCGGACGCTATCAAACCTGAACATATCCGGCGTTACATGGACAAGCGGGGAATAAAAAGCAGGACACAAGCTAACAGAGAAAAAGCTTTTATGTCTCGCGTGTATCGCTGGGCTTATGAACGCGGCTTCGTTAAAGGGAACCCTACAAAGGGTGTCCGCCAGTATAAAGAAGTTAGCCGAGATCGCTACATAACTAATGAGGAATACCTGGCGCTGTACTCTGTAGCTCCAGACATTGTGAAAGTCGCAATGGAACTCGCTTACCTCTGCTGTGCCAGACAAAACGATGTACTGGAGATGAAAAAAAGCCAATTTATGGAAGAAGGTATCCTGATAAAGCAAAGTAAAACGTCTGTTGCTCAGATAAAAGCATGGAGCCCGCGCTTGAACGCTGCACTTGAGTTGGCAAAAAATTTACCTCTTAACGCTGGCATGAGCAGTCTGTATGTCATCCACCAGCCAGCAGGCGGAAAATACACACGGGACGGCTTTAACAGTCGCTGGAGAAAAGCAAAAATTGAGGCGCAGGAACAGTACCCTCACCTTTCCTTTGACTTCACGTTCCACGATCTCAAAGCAAAAGGGATATCTGACCTCCAGGGCAATCTGTACGAGAAACAGGCAATATCAGGGCATAAGAACGTTGAGCAAACTGCCCGGTATGACAGAAAAATTGCGGTAGTTCCGGTTGTAGATGGACAGGTGGAAAGGAAAAATATTATGAAGTGATATTATGAAATGGGTGGTTTTGGAACAAAAAAACCACCCGTAGGTGGTTTCACGACACTGCTTATTGCTTTGATTATTCTATATTTCCCAATGGTACCCGGAGTGGGACTTGAACCCACACAGCGCGAACGCCGAGGGATTTTAAATCCCTTGTGTCTACCGATTCCACCATCCGGGCTCGGGATATAAAGTGGAGGCGCGTTCCGGAGTCGAACCGGACTAGACGGATTTGCAATCCGCTACATAACCGCTTTGCTAACGCGCCTTTAATTCTGAAGCACCCGCTACTGCCGATGCTGTTAATCTGGAGCGGGAAACGAGACTCGAACTCGCGACCCCGACCTTGGCAAGGTCGTGCTCTACCAACTGAGCTATTCCCGCATCATCAAGTTATTTGCTAATCACTTGATTTTGTTATCGTCTGGAAGACTGTGCCGCCGTTCGATGCGTTGCATTCTACTTATCTCTCGCGGTGAGTCAACGGTATTTTTCGCAACTTTGCATCGTTTGCTGAAAATAACGGCGAAACGATCACTGATCAAGCAAATCGCCGCGCGCCGCGTTCAAATATTGCAGCATCGACCACAGCGTCAGCACCGCCGCCACGAGGAAAAGCGCGATCCCGGCCCATTCCACCCACGGATAAGGACGCCACAGCATCCACACCAGGGCAGTCATCTGTGCGGTGGTTTTCACTTTACCAATCCACGAGACCGCCACGCTGCTGCGTTTTCCCAGCTCCGCCATCCACTCGCGCAGCGCGGAGATAATAATTTCCCGGGCAATCATCGTCGCCGCCGGCAGCGTAACCCACCAGGTGTGATAGTGCTCAGCGACCAGCACCATGGCGATAGCCACCATGACTTTATCGGCCACCGGATCGAGGAAGGCGCCGAACCGGGTACTCTGGTTCCAGCGACGGGCGAGGAAACCATCAAACCAGTCGGTCACGGCGGCAACAAAGAAAATCAGCGCGCAGGCAAACGGCGCCCAGCTAAAGGGCAGATAAAACGCCAGCACAAAGAACGGGATCAGGATGACGCGGAACAGAGTAAGCAACGTAGGGATATTAAATTGCATAGTGACGGGTAACTATCTGTTGTAAGTAAAAATTAGCCCTATGTTGCTACAGAGCCCCTAATGTTTCAACGAGTAGAAGATCTTTTCTGCCAGAGCGTGAGAGATGCCCGGTACTTTGGCAATTTCTTCGACGCTGGCCTGCTGCAGCCCCTGCAGCCCCCCCATGTACTTCAGCAGCATCTGGCGACGCTTCGGCCCCACCCCCTCGATAGTCTCAAGCGAGCTGGTGCTCTTCACTTTCGCCCGTTTTTTGCGATGTCCGGAGATCGCATGATCGTGCGATTCATCGCGGATATGCTGGATCACGTGCAGGGCCGGCGAATCCGGCGGCAGGCTAAACCCCTCGCCCTCTGGTTCAAAGAATAACGTTTCCAGGCCGGCTTTACGATCGCTACCTTTCGCCACGCCCAGCAGCAGCGGATGATGTTTATCCCAGGGGACGTCCAGCTCGGCAAACACCGCTTTCGCCTGCGCCAGCTGCCCCTTGCCGCCGTCTATCAGGATCACATCCGGAATCTTGTTGTCATCAATCGCTTTACCATAGCGACGGCGCAGGACCTGATTCATCGCCGCATAGTCATCGCCCGGGGTGATGCCGGCGATATTGTAGCGCCGGTACTCCGCGCGCAGGGGGCCATTGCTGTCAAATACCACGCAGGAGGCGACGGTCTGTTCGCCCATGGTGTGGCTGATATCAAAGCACTCCATCCGCTTCACGGTCGGCAGCTCCAGCACGGAGGCCAGCGCCTGCAGACGCTGATGAATGGTCGATTGCTGAGACAATTTCGTGGTTAACGCCGTGGCGGCATTGGTGCGCGCCAGCTTAAGGTAACGCGCCCGGTCGCCGCGCGGTTTAGTCTGCACATGAATTCGGCGCCCCGCCAGCTCCGACAACGACTCGGCCAGCAGCGTCTTATCCCCGAGGTTGAAGTCGAGCAAAATCTCTCCCGGCAGCGTGCGCATCTGGCTGCCCTGCAGGTAGAACTGGCCGACAAAGGTCTCCACGACCTCGCCCAGCTCGGTGCCGCCCGGCACTTTCGGGAAGTAGCTGCGGCTGCCCAGCACTTTTCCCTGGCGGATAAACAGCACATGGACGCAGGCCATTCCGGCATCGAAGGCAACCCCGATCACGTCAAGATCGTCGCCGGTGTTAGAGACAAACTGTTTCTCCGTCACGCGGCGGACGGCCTGAATCTGGTCGCGAATGCGCGCCGCCTCTTCAAACTCGAGGTTCTGACTCGCCTTCTCCATCCTCGCGATGAGCTGAGTCAGCACCTGATCATCTTTGCCGGCGAGAAACAGCCGCACATACTCCACCTGCTGAGCATACTCGTCTTCACTGACCAGCCCCGCCACGCACGGCCCCAGGCAGCGGCCAATCTGATACTGTAGACAGGGACGGGAGCGATTGCGGTAGACGCTGTTTTCACACTGACGGATGGGAAAGATTTTCTGCAGCAGCGCCAGGGTCTCGCGCACGGCATAGCCGTTGGGAAAAGGACCAAAATACTCGCCCTTCGCATGTTTGGCGCCACGATGCATCGCCAGACGCGGATGGGTATCGCCGCTGAGGAAGATAAAAGGATACGACTTATCGTCGCGCAACAGCACGTTGTACCGCGGCTGGTACAGCTTGATATAGTTGTGTTCAAGCAGCAGCGCTTCCGTCTCGGTATGGGTGACGGTCACGTCGATTTGCGCGATCAGCGCCACCAGCGCTTCCGTTTTACGCGACGCGAGGTTGCTGCGGAAGTAGCTGCTGAGCCGCTTTTTCAAATCTTTGGCTTTGCCAACATAGATGACGGTTCCGCCAGCATCATACATCCGATACACACCGGGCTGGCTGGTTACCGTTTTCAGGAAAGCTTTTGCGTCAAAAACATCACTCACTGGCTTGCTAACGACTCCGCATTACACAGGCCATGGCGAATTGCCAGGTGGGTCAGCTCGACATCGCCATGAATGTTCAATTTGCTGAACATCCGATAGCGATAGCTGTTAACCGTTTTAGGACTCAGATTCAGCTGCTCTGAGATCTCATTCACCTTCTGACCTTTGGTGATCATCAGCATAATCTGCAATTCGCGTTCAGACAAACTGGCAAAAGGCGATTCTGTTTTTTCCGGTTCAATCTGACTTAACGCCATTTGCTGCGCAATATCGGAAGCAATGTAACGTTGCCCGGACGCGACGCAGCGAATCGCATTCACCACTTCCTGTGGCGCAGCGCCCTTACTGAGATACCCTGCCGCCCCTGCCTGCATAACCTTGGCAGGTAAAGGATTCTCGGTATGCACGGTCAACATGATCACTTTCGTGCCCGCTACCGAGCGCGCGATTTTGCGCGTCGCTTCCAGACCACCGATCCCGGGCATGTTCATATCCATCAGGACGACATCAGCGGAATTAGCCCGGCACCACTTAACGGCGTCTTCGCCGCAGCAGGCTTCGCCAGCGACTTTAATCCCTTTTATATCTTCCAGAATGCGTCGTATCCCTGCGCGCACCAGTTCGTGGTCATCAACAAGAAGAACGTTGATCAAAGGAATAATCTCCAGAATGAGGGATAACGCTACTGATACTTTATCTCCCACATATTACCGGGTTTTATTGCTAATTTAAAAGGCAAAAAAATGCCGTCTCCTCGATTTGGCTCTCATTTATGGCAATGTCTGTGCACACTGAGTGGAAAGTCATTGCGAACAATCAGTTGCCCGAGGCTTATTTTTTAACAATCCTCATACAGAAGGCACAAAAAACACAACAGATTACGTAGCGCATAAATACGAGGCAAAATATGTAACAATTATTAACGTGCTAAATAATTGGGGGAAATTATTGCGCTGCTGACAGCTATTACGTCTTATCTGATGCATAAAATCATTCACAACTCAGATGAGAGAACAGAAATTAAGCACTCCTTTTTTTTCTGTCGCTTGTGGTATACTGCGCGGCCTTCACATTCAGACAGGCGCAATAGCGCAGCGAGCAAACGAGGATATCGATGAGCACACCAGATTTTTCCACTGCAGAAAATAATCAAGAACTGGCGCAGGAAGTCACCTGCCTGAAAGCGCTGATGACGCTAATGCTGCAGGCGATGGGTCAGGCAGACGCGGGTCGCGTGATTATTAAAATGGAAAAGCAGATCGCGCAGATGGAAGATGAGGCTCAGGCCGCCGTATTCTCCAGCACCGTTAAGCAAATTAAACAAGCATACCGGCAGTAATCTTGTACCGGCTGAAAGTATGACTGACAGCCGGTATCACGTCTGGCACGCAGAACGGCAGGCGCATTCAGATTAGCCCTGTCGCCACGGCGTAACAGGCAATTTGCGTTTTATTCGGCGCATTAAATTTCCGTTGCATATTCTTCTGATGGAAATTAACCGTATTTTCCGAAATCGAGAGAATCATCGCCACCTCCGCCGAGGTCTTTCCTTCCGCGGTCCATTTGAGGATCTCCAGTTCGCGCCGGCTGAACTTCATCTCCGGCGGCATCACCATCTCATCTTCCAGACGCAAGAGCGTCAACAGGCTCAACTCCGTCAGCGTTCGCAGGCGCAGCTCCAGTTCATCATCAGGATAAGCGTTCGGCAAACGGTTGTTCGCGGAGACGGAGAGAAAACCCTGAGCATGATTCGGCAACGTCAGACACTGTGTCACCCCTTTTTGCAAACCATGGTCGCGCGCCCCGTCCCATAATGCCTGCGCATCGCGAAACAGCCCATCTTCCCATGGCAGATGGCCACGCATAAAATTCTCCGGGCGTAACACGGGATCTATCGTGAAATAATTCTCTGCCTGGTAATGAGACATCCATGCGCGGGGATAGGTCGACTGAAACGTGACGCGGGGGCGAGTGAAAGGCACCGGGTGACGCACACAAAGCGTGTAGTAATCATATTCCAGCGTTTCTGTTTCTCGTTGCAGGAGATTATAAACCTCCTCACCGGCGGCCATGGACTGAAATTGATGCAGCATATCCCGCCGCCAGCTGAAAAAATCATTGTCCCTCATAGCTGTGCAAATAACTCCTGATTGATAATCATTATTATAAATACAGAAAACTAACACATAAATCTTATTTATATGTATAAAATATCGTAGCTGTCGCATTTATTAGCCTGAAGGCTTGCCTTTTTTCCGCTCGCTGCGCTGAAACTAAGGCCCTCCCTTCATTTTCTACACCCTACACGGGGGGATGGGAAGCGGTGTATACGGCCAGGGGAGTCAATAGCACGAAAATTTGATGATGGGGCGTTCCCCCGGCGTGGAAGCGGGCTGAACGCGGCGGCCCTCGCGATGGAGCGCCGCCGCGCCAGCGCCTGCTCTACTGCATCAGGAATTTTTCGAGGAACTGGCGGGTACGCGGCTGCTGAGGCGAGGCGAACAGCGCTTTGGCCTCGCCTTGTTCAACGATGCGTCCCTGATCCATAAAAATCGCCCGATCGGCAACGTCGCGAGCGAAGCTCATTTCATGGGTCACGATAACCATGGTGCGTTTCTCCTGCGCCAGCTGGCGGATGGTATTGAGCACCTCCCCTACCAGCTCAGGATCAAGGGCCGAGGTCGGTTCATCAAACAGGATCACGTCCGGACGCATGGCCAGCGCGCGAGCAATGGCGACCCGCTGCTGCTGACCGCCGGAGAGGCGGCGCGGATAGCTGTTCTCTTTGCCGCTGAGGCCTACCTTCGCCAGCAGATCGCGCGCCCGCGCCATCGACTCCTGCTTGTCTTCGCCTTTTACGATGACCGGCCCTTCAATAATGTTCTCCAGCACCGTCCGGTGGGGAAACAGGTTAAAGTTCTGGAAGACAAAACCCACGTGCTGGCGCAGCCGCCGAATAAGCCCTTTTTGCGGCCCGAGGCTGCGACCGGCGTCGATCGTCACATCGCCGACGCGGATAGTGCCGCTCTCCGGTTGCTCCAGCAGATTAATGCTGCGCAGCAGGGTAGTCTTCCCCGAGCCGCTGGGACCGATGATCGCCACCACTTCGCCTTCCTGCACCTCCAGGTCGATACCGTGGAGCACCGTCTGGCCATGGAATTTTTTCACCAGGCTTTTTACTTCAATCGCACTCATTTCGGATCACGCTCCTGGCGGTTCAGCTGGTTTTCAAAATAGTTCTGCAGCGAGGAGAGTACCGTCGCCATCACCCAGTAGATCAGAGAGGCTGCCAGATACATGGTGAAGACCTCCAGCGTACGCGAGGTGATAAGCTGCGCCTGACGGAACAGCTCCGGCACCTGGATCGTCGCCGCCAGCGAGGTATCTTTTACCAGGCTGATAAAACTGTTAGAGAGCGGCGGCAAAGCGACCCGCGCCGCCTGGGGTAAAATAGCCCGACGCATTGTCTGCCACGGGGTCATACCGATACTGGCCGCCGCTTCCCATTGCCCTTTGTCAATCGAGGCGATGGCCGCGCGCAGGGTTTCCGCCGCGTAGGCCGCCGTGTTCAGCGACAGGCCGATCATCGCCGCCGGGATCGGGTCAAGTTCAATGCCAAACTGCGGCAAACCGTAGTAAATCATGAACAGCTGGGCGATAAGCGGTGTCCCGCGAAAAATGGAGATATACATGCGCGCCAGCCATTTTACCGGCCAGAGGGGCGACATGCGCATCAGCGCCAGGATAAAGCCCAGCACCAGGCCGAAAAACATCCCGCCAATGCTCAGCTGCAGCGTAAAGACGGCGCCTTTCAGCAGAAAAGGCGCGGAATCGATGACCAGTTGGATACTTTCTTGCATGCTGTGGTTTCTATATTAGACGTGAGGATGATAGGCAAACAGCGCCGGCGCTCCGCCGGTGTGGACGAACAAAATCGGCCCTTCATCCTTAAAGCGCTTCTGCGTAATGCCATCGATAAGTCCGGCCATCGCTTTGCCGGTATAGACCGGGTCAAGCAAAATACCTTCCAGTTGCGCCAGCAGCTTCACGGCGGCCATCCCTTCCTCGTTTGGCGTCCCGTAGCCCGGTGCAAAGTAATCATCCCACAGGATGATCTCGGCTTTCGCCTGCAGCTCAAGGCTGTTGGCCACGGCCTGCTGCAGCGCCACCACTTTCGGCAGCTGGTCGGCAACAGCGCGCGACACCGTCACCCCGATCAGTTCCGCCTGCGGCATCAGCTGTTCAAGGCCGACCGCCAGTCCGGCATGGGTGCCGGCGCTCCCGGAGGCGACCACCACCGACGAAATCTCCACTGCGTCTTCGCACTGCTGGGCGATTTCCAGCGCGCTTTCCACATAGCCTAGCACCCCAAGGGCGTTAGAGCCGCCGACCGGAATGACATACGGGCGGTACCCCTGCGCTTCGATACGGGTCGCCAGCTCGTCGAGCTGGGCCGCGGGATCGGTCAGGGCATCGCACATCTCAATCTGGGTATTAAACAGATCCAGCAGCAGGCGGTTGCCATTGCTCAGATAGTTCTCCGCCCGGGTGCCGATGGGATTTTCCAGCAGCGCTACGCAGTGCAGGCCCAGTTTGGCGGCGACCGCCGCCGTCTGGCGCACATGGTTAGACTGGATCGCGCCGGCGGTGATTAACGTATCCGCCCCTTCGCGCAGCGCATCGGCGGCGAGAAACTCCAGCTTACGCAGTTTGTTGCCCCCCATCGCCAGCGGCGTCGTATCATCACGTTTGATAAAAATTTCGCGCCCGAGGTGATCGGACAGACGCGGAAGATACTCCAGCGGCGTCGGCGCGCCGATCAGTTCCAGACGCGGAAAGCGGGTTAAATTTTGCAGTGACATGGCCCCTCCTGACTCAGTTATGCTTCATTATGCACACAGTTACGCGCTAAATAAAAAAAGGCGCTTCCAGGAGCGCCTTTTTTCACCGCTGGCCGTTATTTTGTCACGTCAGCGCCAAACCATTTCTCGGACAGCGCCTTCAGGCTGCCATCTTTCTGCATATCCGCAATCGCGCCATCTACCGCTTTCAGCAGGTCATCGTTGCCTTTACGCAGCGCAACGCCAGCTTCCTGACGGGAGAACGCTTCGCCGGTGACCGCCAGCGTATTGTTGGTTTTCTTCACCAGATCCAGCGCCGCCAGACGGTCAACCAGAATGGCGTCAATACGGCCTACGCGCAGATCCTGGTATTTGGTCGGGTCGTCGTCATAGGTGCGGACATCCACGCCCTGGACGTTCTGACGCAGCCACTCTTCATAGTTAGTGCCCAGCCCGACGCCCACTTTCTTGCCTTTCAGATCCGCCGCGGTTTTAATCGCGCCTTCGTTGCCTTTCTTCACCAGCGCCTGCACACCGGAGATCGTGTACGGGGTAGAGAAATCGTATTTCTTCTTACGCTCATCGGAGATAGTGACCTGGTTAATCACCACGTCAATGCGTTTGGAGTCCAGCGAGGCCAGCATACCGTCCCACTTGGTCGGTTTGAGGTCGGCCTTCACGCCCAGATGTTTCGCCAGCTCGTTGGCGAACTCCACTTCAAAGCCGGTCAGCTTGCCGTCATCACCCTGGAAGCTAAAGGGAGGATAGGTGCCTTCGAGGCCCACGCGCAGCGTGCCGCGCTCTTTAATCTGATTGAGCAGGTTTTCCGCCGCAAAAGTTTTCACGCTAACGCCAGCCATCAAAACAACGGCCATTGCGCCCATCAGCGCCTGACGACCCAGAAGTGCTAATTTCATAGATACCCCGAAGATTAGGATTTTCCTGTAGTGTAAGGCGCTTAACGGCCCGACACCAACATCGTTACGCTACATCTTATGCAAATTTATTATATATGATCCGCTTTAGGGTATAGCGAAATTCAGGGCTTTCCTCACCCGTTTTGCGGGATATCTCCCATACTGCAAAGGTCAGCCTGTTGACGTCTGGAGCATGGAAGATGAAAAACCCCACCTTGTTGCAATGTTTTCACTGGTACTACCCCGCCGGCGGCGAACTGTGGCGTGAAGTCGAAGCGCTGGCCCCCAGTCTTAACGAAATCGGCATCAATATGGTCTGGTTGCCACCCGCCTACAAAGGCGCCTCGGGCGGTTATTCCGTCGGCTATGACACCTACGATCTCTTCGACCTCGGCGAGTTTGATCAAAAGGGCTCTGTCGCCACCAAATATGGCGATAAAACCCAGCTGCTGGCGGCGGTTAACGCCCTGAAGGAGCACGACATCGCCGTGCTGCTGGACGTGGTGGTGAACCATAAAATGGGCGCCGATGAAAAAGATGCCTTGCGCGTACAGCGCGTCGATGAGCAGGATCGCACGCAAATTGACGAGACGATCATAGAGTGCGAGGCATGGACTCGCTATACCTTCCCGGTGCGCGCCGGGCAGTATTCGCAGTTTGTCTGGGACTACAAGTGTTTTAGCGGCATTGACCACATCGAGAATCCGACGGAAGACGGTGTATTTAAAATCGTCAACGACTACACCGGCGAAGGCTGGAATGAGCAAGTCGATGATGAGCTTGGCAACTTCGACTACCTGATGGGCGCCAATATCGATTTTCGTAATCACGCCGTCACCGAAGAGATCAAATACTGGGCGCGCTGGGTGATGGAGCAGACCGGCTGCGACGGTTTTCGCCTTGACGCCGTGAAGCATATCCCCGCCTGGTTTTACAAAGCATGGATCGAACATGTTCAGGAGGTGGCCCCGCAGCCGCTGTTTATTGTCGCGGAATACTGGTCCCATGAAGTGGAAAAGCTCCAGCAGTATATCGACCTCGTCGAGGGCAAGACGATGCTGTTCGATGCCCCGCTGCAGATGAAATTTCATGAAGCGTCCCGCCAGGGGCGCGATTACGACATGAGCCAGATTTTCAGCGGGACGCTAGTGGAAGCCGACCCCTTCCATGCCGTCACCCTGGTCACCAACCATGATACCCAGCCGCTGCAGGCGCTCGAGGCGCCGGTTGAGCCATGGTTTAAACCGCTGGCCTATGCGCTGATTCTGTTGCGTGAAAATGGCGTGCCCTCGGTCTTCTATGCCGATCTCTTCGGCGCTTCCTATGAAGATACCGGCGGCGACGGACAAACCTACGCCATAGAAATGCCCGTCATCGAGCAGCTACACGAACTGATCGACGCCCGTCAGCGCTTTGCCCACGGCGTGCAGACTCTCTGGTTCGATCACCCCAACTGCATTGCCTTCAGCCGCAGCGGCACCGACGAGGATCCCGGCTGCGTGGTGGTGATGTCCAATGGTGATGAGGGAGAAAAGACCCTGACGCTGGGCGAGAACTATGGCAACAAGCGCTGGCGGGATTTCCTGGGCAACCGGGAAGAGATTGTCGAAACTGACGACGAAGGCTGCGCAACCTTTACCTGTAACGGAGGAAGCGTCAGCGTGTGGGTGCTGGAGGCGGTGCTGTAGTCATCTGACGCCGGACGGGCCAGCAGTGGCCCGCCGGAACCTTAGCGCGCGGTGGTCGGCGCGCTGACTGGAGCGGCGGCACGCGCTTTAGCCCACGCCTTCTCGCACTCCGGGGTGAGACGTTCAACGCGGGTCAACGTCATACGATCGTAGGAAAGGGTATTGCCCTCGCGCTCGATCGGGTAGATATCCAGGGAAGCGGTCACGTTGTAGATATCGCTATCGCGGTTCATCAGTTTCCCCGGCTGGGCGATCACACGCTGCCACTGGCGGCAGTCGAAGGTGTCCCCTTCTTTGGTGACGATCAGGCTGGCGATGGCGTCCGGACTCATCATCTCGCTCTGCGGCCCTTTCGTCTGCCAGTAGCCTTCCAGGCCTGCCGGCGCTGGCGCTTTAACAACCTCTTCGTAACGATCAACCTGCACGCATCCGGCCAGCGCCACCACCATGCCAGCAAAAACTAACTGTTTCATCATTCATCCCACAAGCTGATAAAAAAGTATTGTGACATTAAAGCGTTAAGCCTTCCACCCCCGCCGCAGGCGGAGAAGCCGGGCAAAACACGGCCAGGCATCGCAGCCTTCATTTGAAATAAGGAAATTCTGAAAGTAAAAGAATGTTTGGGGCCTAACCATAGCATCCGTGGGCACTTTTTGTTTTTAATTCGCTCACACTACCGGTTCTTGACTTTACTTTAAGAGTTTTCCTGGCAAATTATATACAGAGATGCGGAATAGTTTAATGGAACTAATGGGTTCTTTCTTAAACCTACTATTATCACCGCCCGCAAGGACTGCTTCGCACAGCCAGTGTGAAGTGTATATCGTTACGTGTTGATTGAGGATGGGTCATGTCAACGATGATTATGGATTTGTGCAGTTATACCCGGTTGGGACTAACGGGATATCTGACCAGTCGGGGAATTAAAAAACAGGAAATCGTTGAGGTCAACTGCGCTGAGGATCTGCACAGGCATTGTGCGTCATGTTGCCCGGCGGTGGTGTTTCTGAATGAAGATTGCTTTGTGCATGATGATGAAAGTAATGGCATTATTCGCCAGATCATCACGCAAAACCCGGCGACGTTGTTTGTGATTTTTATGTCGCTGGCGAACATCCATTTTGACCGCTATCTACGGGTGCGTAAGAACCTGCTAATCAGCTCAAAATCGATCACTCCAAAAGACCTTGATGTCATTCTGGTTAATTATCTTAAATACAAGAACACGAGTCTGGGGCAGTTAAATTTACCGACGTTGTCGCTGAGCAAAACAGAATCAAATATGCTGCAAATGTGGATGGCCGGGCATGGTACTTCGCAAATTTCAACGCAAATGAACATCAAAGCGAAAACGGTATCATCGCATAAAGGCAATATTAAAAAGAAAATACAGACGCATAATAAGCAGGTGATTTACCACATCGTTCGGCTGACCGAAAACATTACCAGCGGTATTCAGGTGAATCTACGCTGAAACAAACTGGCGGTGGTCCCGCCAGTTCGGTTTTACGAGATTTCTTTTTCCACGAAGATCCCATCCGGGTGCCCTATTTCATTGAAAAACCAGATCCCCAGGGGATAGTCTTCCAGCGAAACCAGATACATCGTCCCTTCACTAAACGACTCAATTGCCAGCACTACGCCCGATCGACGTGGGCCACCGTCGGTCTTCACCGTGACACGATCGTTCACCTGCATAATCCATCTCCTCTCTATTTCCAGCCAGTGTAGAACAAAACCACGCCGCTCGCAGCGTCGCGGGCAGTGACTGGCGTTTTTTTAGACCGACTATACTTAAAGAGGCTTGAGCGACGCTCAGCGAGGGGGGGTAATGATGAAGAACCGATTGACAGACCAGACCGGGAACGACGTTGATGTCAACGTTGATGCTCTGCTGGCGGCGATTAATGAGATCAGCGAAAGCGAAGTCCATCGCATCCTCGATGACCCACAGCGCGCCAGTATCGATGGCCGCGGGGCGCATACCTGGCGTGAACTGGCGGAGGCATTTGAACTCGATATTCATGATTTCAGCGCCAGTGAAGCCAACCGCTAGCGATGGGCGAAAAAAATCCCGACTCGCAGGAGTCGGGATCAAACTTGCTAATGCAAGAAGCACTTGAAAATTCGTTACACCGGGAAATCCGATGCGTTGAAACATTATCCTCAATTATTTTGCATGACAAGCGATATTCATGGCGCAAAATATTGAGAAAGTTGGCGCTTCGCAGCAGAAAGGGCTGCAGGGCTGATGCGATAAGGCTTAGCCGCAAACCGGTTTCATTCGATAGCGCGATCCCCGTCGAACACTTTAAGAAAAATCTCATTTTGCCTGATTCGGGCGAAACGTTTTGCTCACGCTTCGCTGCGATACCAGACCTGGTTGCGGCCATTTTGCTTGGCCAGATACAATCGACCATCGGCGACCGACTGCAGGGCTTCAAAGTGATACTCCCCCCGCTCTTCGCTGCCGCTCACCCCTAACGACGCGCTGACCCGCAGCGTCACGTTGTTATGCAAAAAGACCTCCCGGCCATGAATACGCAGGCGTAGCCGCTCCGCTACCGCCGCCGCTTCCTGCAGCGTGGTATTCGGCAGCACGACACAAAACTCCTCTCCGCCCACGCGGCCCAGCAAATCACCGTCCCGGACGGTGCCGGCAAGCGTACTGGCCACCATCGACAGCACTCTGTCCCCCGCCTGATGGCCATAGCGATCGTTAATGCCCTTAAAGTGATCCAAATCGAGCTGGATGACCGCCAGCGGTCGTCCGCTGCGCTGGCAGTCGCTGGCTACCGCCATCGCCTTCTCAAACAGCGCCCCGCGATTGAGCAGGCGGGTTAAGGCATCGTGCCAGGCCTGCCACTCCAGGGAGGTCTGGAGAACGCTCATATTGCGGACCATACGGCGGATCACCAGCCAGGAGAGCAGCAGCATTAAGGTGAAGAGGATCCACATCAGGGTCAGGGCGATGGTGATGGTGCCAAAGTTGCCGCGTACGCCTTCCCGCAGAGTATGGATCCGCAGCAGCACGCCATCAAAATTGCGCAGTTTGGCCCAGCTGATATAGCGCGTCAGCAGACGCAGACCGCCCTGATTATCATGAGCAAACGCGCGGCTGAGCAGTTCCTGTTCGCGCGGCGACAGCAGCGTCAGGACATTCCCCGGCGCAGAAGAGGCCAGCAGGCTAAGATGGCTGTCGTAAAGCTGGTATTCCCCCTCCTGCCCGCCCTGCATCGCGCTGATTAAAAATGCTTTTATTTCGCTGACTGAGAAATCCATCGCCAGCACGCCGCGCCAGTAACCGGCAAAATCCAGCGGTATCGAGGCGGTGACCACCTGCTCTTCCAGCTGCGGGTCATCGTCAGGAAAGGTTTGCCAGATAACGCCGCGGTGCGGATTGTTCCGCTGGGTCTGCCGGGTAAACCAGAGGGCGCTGATGGCGCGCGAATAGTAGGTCTTCACCTGCGATTCATCGCGCAGCGGCAGGGTCGAGGTGAAAAAACCGCTGCGGGAGATATATTGCATCCGCTCGGCAAAATCGCGGTCATGCTGCGTCAGGTTTAACAGATAACCCAGCTCCAGCGTCGCCATCAGTTCATTGACCACCAGCGGATCGTCCGGCAAGAGCAGCGGGTGATCCCTGACGACGCCCTCCGAGACGCCAAACACCGGCAGCGTCCGGCGGTTGGGGAGCGCCACCCGCCAGGTCTCCTGGTGGCGTTGGCTCAGATAGCGCTGGCTGGCTTCGTGCAACACATCGACGTCGAGCGGGCGTTCAAGCGCGGACTGCATACCGTGGCGAAAAAACATCATCCTGTCGATGTTGAACTGCAGCAGGCCATCCATTTCATGCGCGACGTTAGCCAGATTATTGCGCTGGTTCGCCACGTAGGCCTCTTCCAGGACATTGATTTCGCGCCAGATCAGCAGCGTGGAGAAAAACAGCACCACGATAAAACAAATGTTAACCACATGCGCCGGGCGAGTCAGGTGGTAGAGTTTTTTCAACTTCAACCGTAGTGGCTTTTCCATCTTTCTCTCGCAGTACGTTGCGCAAATCTGACGTCGTCAGCACGCCCGGTCTCTGCCGATACCGGAGGCGCTTTTAGCGTAGACCACGCGGCGCCGTCATGCGGCGCCGCACCTGACTACTTCACCGCGCCACGCAGGCGACTGACCGCCTTGACGCCCGCCAGCACCACCGCGCCGATGATAAAACCCAGCACCAGATTAGCCACCATCGGCAGCAAGGCGGCCAACATGCCGCCCAGCCCCGCGCTCCAGTGCTCAATGGCATGGTGTAGCGGCGCAATACCGTGAACCACAATCCCGCCGCCCACGAGGAACATGGCCAGCGTTCCGACGATAGAGAGCACTTTCATCAGCCAGGGGGCCACGGTCAATAACCCTTTGCCCAGCCACTGCGCCAGGGTACTGCGTTTCTCCGCCAGCCAGTAGCCCATGTCATCCAGTTTGACGATCACCCCCACCAGGCCATAGACCCCGACGGTGACCAGAATCGCGATCCCCGACAGAATGAGGATCTGATTCAGCAGCGGCGCTTCCGCGACAATGCCGAGGGTGATGGCGACAATTTCCGCGGACAAAATAAAGTCGGTGCGGATCGCCCCTTTGACTTTGTCACGCTCAAAGGCCAGCGGATCACGATCCGCCAGCGCCTGAAGACGCTGCTGCCGTTGCGCTGGGTCCTCTTTGTGCTTACGCGCTTCCAGGCTGTGGAGCACCTTTTCCACCCCTTCAAAACAGAGAAACGCGCCGCCCAACATCAGCAGCGGCGTAATCGCCCAGGGAATGAAGGCGCTGATTAGCAGGGCCAGCGGCACGAGGATGATTTTATTGACGAACGACCCTTTCGCCACGCCCCAGACCACAGGCAGCTCACGATTTGCCCGCACGCCGGTCACCTGTTGGGCGTTGAGGGAGAGATCGTCGCCCAGCACCCCCGCCGTTTTTTTCGCCGCCAGCTTGCCCATCATGGAAATATCGTCCAGCAGCGTGGCGATATCATCGAGTAATGTTAAAAGACTACTTCCTGCCAAAATGATTTTCCTTCTCTTTTCATCAATGTCTCCCTCGAGTATGCGTTAAAAAACGGCCGCTGCCCAAGGTACAATTAGTCAATATAAATTTAACAACCTGACGCAAATTAAGCGCTCGCCAGCAGGATAGTTTTCACGTTTACTATATGTCCCCTTTCTATCTCTGCACCGTCGTGAGGAAGTATGTCTACCCGTCAGCTGTTACCGCTTATCGGGGCGCTGTTTGCGCTGTATATCATTTGGGGCTCTACCTATTTCGCCATCGCCGTCGGCGTCGCCAGCTGGCCGCCGCTGATGATGGCCGGAATTCGCTTTCTCTCTGCCGGCGTGCTGCTACTGGGATGGCTGTTGGCCACCGGCCATAAACTGCCGGCCCGCGGACCGTTGCTTAACGCCGCGCTGATCGGGGTTTTGCTGCTGGCCGTCGGCAACGGCTTTGTCACCCTGGCCGAACATCAGCACGTTCCCTCCGGGATCGCCGCGGTCATGGTCGCCACCGTTCCGCTGTTCACCCTGTGCTTCAGCCGCTTTTTCGGCATCGCCACTCGTAAACTGGAATGGCTGGGGATTGCCATTGGCCTCGCGGGTATTGTGATGCTTAACAGCGGAGGCAACCTGAACGGCAACCCCTGGGGCGCGCTGCTGATCCTGATTGGCTCCCTGAGCTGGGCCTTCGGCTCGGTTTACGGCTCGCGGATCGAGCTGCCGACCGGCATGATGGCGGGGGCAATCGAGATGCTCGCCGCCGGGATCGTCCTGCTGGCCGCGTCATGGCTGAGCGGCGAAACCTTAACCCGTGTTCCGTCGTGGTCCGGGATCGCCGCTGTGGCCTACCTGGCTATCTTTGGCTCGCTGATTGCCATCAACGCCTATATGTTTTTGATCCGCAATGTCACCCCGGCGGTGGCCACCAGCTACGCCTATGTCAACCCGGTGGTGGCGGTTCTGCTTGGTACCGGATTCGGTGGCGAAAGCCTGTCCCTGATCGAGTGGCTGGCGCTGGCGGTGATTATTTTTGCCGTCGTGCTGGTGACGCTGGGGAAATACCTTTTCCCGGTTCGCAGCGAAGCTACCCCTTGTAAGGCGTCGAAATAAGCGCCAGTTCGCGGATACCCTGGGTGTCGATCTGCGCGTCGTGTTCGGCGCCGCAGATCCACTCTTCCAGACGCTCGGTGAGCGCCTCGTCATTCAGCTTCAGCCGACCGCGCAGGGCGCATTCCCAGACGATAAGCACCCGCCAGCCCTGCTCGGCCAGCTTTTGCCGGTCACGGGCATCGCGCGCCACGTTGCCGGCGATCTTGTCCAGCCAGAACGCCGTCCGGGTGGCCGGCACCTTAAACAGGTAACAGTCATGGTGATGCCAGAAACAGCCGTGGGTAAAGATGACGCAACGGTAATCGGGTAAAGCGAAATCAGGGCGTCCCGGCAGCTCGCGATCCTGGGCAACAAAGGTGAATCCCGCCTGAGTCAACAGCGCCGCTATCCGCTTCTCGATCGCCGTATCACGCGTGGCGATAGCCCGCATATTTTTACTGCGCGTGGCTTTATCGTGAACATCCGCCATCGTTATCACCCGCTTCGCGACGCGCCACCGCCTGAGCGATGCGCGGGGCCAGGAGCTTCGCCACCGCGGCGAAGACCGGAACCACCACCGAGTTGCCGAACTGACGATAGGCCTGGGTATCCGACACCGGGATGCGGAAACGCGCCCCCTGAGGCGATTCGAAACCCATCAACCGGGCGCACTCCCGCGGCGTCAACCGACGAGGACGCCGCTGTTGATTCTGCGGATCGTCAAAATGCGTCTCGCCCAGCGGCCGATCCCAGCCGCGATCGACGAGAATTTCGGCGCCATCTTTATAGTAGCGGGCGGAGAGCGTCCGGGCCACGCTGTGGGGATTGGTGGGGTCCACCAGGCCATAACCAAAGCCATTGCCCCGCGCCTGATGCTTGCGGGCATATCGATAAAGATATTTCCACAGTACCGGCGTGAGGATAAATTTAGCATCCACCGTCGGCTCCAGCAGCTCGCCAAATGTTGGCCGAACCGCCGGGTACAGCGCCGCGATATCGCGCAGCGTAAACCCCTCGTGCAGCTGCAGATCGCGACGGAAGCCCACCAGCACGATGCGCTCCCGGTGCTGCGGTAAGAAATGGCGCCCGTCGATCACCTTCGGATCGTCCGGCCCGCTATGCGCGGCGTCAGCGACCTCATACCCCAGCTCATCCAGCGTCTGCATGATGATGCGGAAGGTCCGCCCCTGATCGTGGCTTTTGAGATTTTTGACATTCTCCAGCACAAAGATCGCCGGCTGACGGGCGGCGATAATTCTCACTACATCAAAAAACAGCGTCCCCTGGGTTTCGCAGGCAAAGCCGTGGGCGCGACCCATGGCATTTTTTTTCGACACGCCGGCGAGTGAGAAAGGCTGGCAGGGAAAGCCGGCCAGCAGCACATCATGCTGCGGGATAGTCTCGCGGATATGCTGCGCCGCCTCGTCATCGCTAACGTCGGGGCGATGGCTGAGGGTGATATCGCGAATATCTTCATTGAAACGGTGTTGCTGCGGATCACAATACCAGTTGGCCTTATAGGTGCGCACCGCATGCTTGTTCCACTCGCTGGTAAAGACGCACTGCCCGCCGATAGCTTCAAAACCGCTGCGGATCCCGCCGATACCGGCAAACAGATCGACAAAGCGGAATCCATAGTGCGGATGATGGGCCGGCGGCGACGGCAGCAGCGTCGCCAGATGAGCGACCTCCTGCGGACGCAAACGCGCTGCCGCGCGGCTGAGGGCCGCCACGCGCTTGAGGATCGCCGCGCTCCAGTGCTGCTCCCCGACGCTCACCAGTTCGGCGACCAGCGTTTTCACATCGTAGATCGTCATCAGCTGGCGCAGCAGCGCCTGAGCCTCTTCACCGGCCTGTTCCGTCAATGACAACGACCTGTTTTCCTTGCTTAACTTTTGTGGCATATCCTCAACCAGCGCGGACGATTTTTGCAGAGAGTACCATAAATCACTGGTCGGTTGACGGCTGCGGTGCAAAGCGGCGTAAAACCGCCTCATCCAGCGCCAGGGGTTCCCCCTTCAGCTCCGCGCTGATCTTGGCCATAAACTCGACGAGGAAGCGCGCATTATGCTGCGCCATAGCCCTTCCTCCAGCGGTCTGCATGGTTTCCGGCAGGCGCAGGAGCTTGCACTGGAAATGGTCGAGGGCATATTTTCTGTCATCCAGCGCTCGCCGGTCGGCGAAAGGATCGTTGGCATCAAACAGAATGGTGTTCAGGGCGCCGGCGACGGCGAAGACCCGCGCCAGGCCAATCGCCCCAAGCGACTCGAGACGGTCGGCGTCCTGGACGATTTTCGCCTCCAGCGTGCGCGGCGGGATCGCCGCGCTAAAGCTGTGCGCCTCAATAGCATGGCTGACCGCCGCATAGCGGTCTGCGGGAAAATCGGTAAACGACGACTGCAAAATCGCCAGGGTTTTCTCGGCAGCCATCATCGAGGAGCGGCTTCGCTCCGGATGATTTTTAGGCAGACTGACAATGTCATGAAAATAGCAGGCCGTGAGAAGCACCAGCCTGTCGACTTCCACCTCCCCGGCGGCCAGCCGGGTGGCGGTGGCCCAGACGCGACGAAAATGGGACAGATCGTGCGCCGCATCCTCCTGGGCGTGGTGCGTCAGTATCCAGTGCTCAAATCGTTGCTGCCAGTCTACCAGGTTCATAGGCGTTCCTTTATCTGTAGGTCAGCCTCGAGCATAGCAACTTTACGACCGATGATCCCGCCTGCTTCCGGAGGGCCGTGTATACCAGACGACAGCGCCGAGGATCGCGCCAATGCCGGCGAGCACCAGCATTCCCAACAGGGCGCCAAGCCATTTCCCTGCCATGGTGCCAAAGTCGCCCTCCGCGCTGGCGCCGGGGACGCTGTGAATTTTTCCCACCACCCACCAGTAACGCACAATAACCCAGACACAATATCCGCAAAAGGCATACAACGCCCATAGCGCGAGTTTGCCGCCCGGGCTGCGTTTTGCCTGCTCTTCCATCTCATTCCTCTCCGTGACAAATCATACTACCGCCACTCAAAAACGTGACGCTCATCACATTATACCGCCATACTGCGCCACAGGCAGCAGTTTCATCCTTGTCTTCTGCACCCACTTATCACTTATTCTGCCAACGGAAATACGCAGGGGTGGTTTTTTTATTCTTTACCCACGGGCTTAAACATTAACGACACCCAGCCATGCCGTGTATTCAAATTATCTCTCCGCCGGCGGAAGTGACTAATAAATTATATTTAAAGGCTGAATGACCAACTCGCTTTAAATTAATATAAATGATTTCATTCTGTTAACCACGATCGCAACGCAGCCACATAACTCATTGCTATACAACAAAATAATCATTAAAACAGATTCATTTAAATTTAATATAATGAACCACACAGAAACATTTTGTAATATCTTACATTATTTATTTACATATTTTATTTTAAATAAAAATGAACTTAGTCGTTAGTATCTGACAGGCATTCCGGAGGGATTGTCATAATTCACAGAAATTATTATTAAAAGGGAATATATAATGAAAAGAAAAGTACTGGCACTCATGGTACCGGCATTACTCATGGTCAATGCCGTTAATGCTGCAGAAATTTATAACAACAACGCCAACAAACTGGACCTTTATGGGAAAGTCGCCGGCCTGCGTTACTTCTCTGACGACACCAGCGAGGACGGCGACCAGACCTATGCTCGCTTAGGCATCAAAGGCGAAACGCAGATCGCTTCCGAGTTAACCGGCTACGGTCAGTGGGAATACAATGTCAAAGCGAACACCAGCGAAGGGGAAGGCGCGAATTCATGGACTCGTCTGGCCTTCGCCGGTCTGAAGTTTGCTGACTATGGCTCACTGGACTATGGCCGTAACTACGGCGTGGTGTACGACATCGAATCCTGGACTGATATGCTGCCGGAATTCGGCGGCGATACCTACACCCAGACCGACGTTTACATGACCGGCCGCACCAACGGGGTGGCCACCTACCGTAACAGCGATTTCTTCGGCCTCGTCGACGGCCTGCATTTCGCCCTGCAGTATCAGGGGAATAATGAAAACGCCGGTTCTGGCGAAGGCACTAACAACGGCGGCGCTCGTAAACTGGCGCGGGAAAATGGCGACGGGTTTGGTATCTCCAGCTACTACGATCTCGATATGGGCATCAGCTTCGGGGCCGCCTACTCGGCTTCCGACCGTACCCATAACCAGCTGGCGGCAGCACGCAGCAGCCATATTTACGCTAACGGTGATAAAGCCGAGGCCTGGACCGTCGGCGCAAAATATGACGCCAACAACATCTATCTGGCCGCCATGTATGCGGAAACCCGCAACATGACCTTCTACGGCAACGGCGCTATTGCCAACAAGACGCAGAACTTTGAAGTCGTCGCCCAGTACCAGTTCGATGAGTATAATTTACCGCTGCGTCCATCCGTGGCCTATCTGCAATCGAAGGGGAAAGATCTTTACAACTACTCTCGCTATAGCGACAAGGATCTGGTCAAGTATGTCGACATCGGCATGACCTACTACTTCAATAAGAATATGTCCACCTATGTGGATTACAAAATCAACCTGCTGGATGAAGACGACCGCTTCTACCGCAACAACGGTATCTCGACCGATGATATCGTGGCCCTCGGTCTCGTTTACCAGTTCTGATCCCCATCAAAGCCCGCGCTCAGCGGGCTTTTTCTTGTTCCCGCTCCGTTGAGATCACTCTTTTCAACATTGCCGCTTTCCAGGCGTACCTTCCCTCTTTATGATGCGTTTAAGCTCGTTCGGGCAAATTGCGGCGGTAAGACCACAAAAGGACAAGGCGCACTACCGCGTCTTTACGCTGAAACCAGGACGATGATGATGGCGATACCCCAGCGCAGGCGTTATACCTGAAGCTAACGGTGTTATTGAAGGGGAATGGTCAGAGAAAGAATAGTTGGCGGAGAGAGGGGGATTTGAACCCCCGGTAGAGTTGCCCCTACTCCGGTTTTCGAGACCGGTCCGTTCAGCCGCTCCGGCATCTCTCCGCTGTTGTGGTTGCTATAATGCCAGGATCTTTGGCATTTTAATAGCTCCCGTTTCGGTAATCGTGTTCAAGTGACGACTTTGCGAGCAATATGATGTTTAAATGGCCCTGGAAAGCAGATGATGAGTCCGGCAACGCAGAGATGCCCTGGGAGCAAGCGCTTGCCATTCCGGTTTTAGCCCACCTTTCGCCCGCTGAGCAACACAAGCTGACGCAGATGGCTGCCCGTTTCTTACAGCAAAAACGTCTGGTGGCGCTTCAGGGGCTGGAGCTGACTCCGTTGCACCAGGCGCGGATAGCTATGCTCTTTTGCCTGCCGGTACTTGAGCTAGGGATTGAGTGGCTGGACGGTTTTCATGAAGTGCTGATCTACCCTGCCCCCTTTGTCGTGGATGATGAATGGGAGGATGATATTGGTCTGGTCCACAACCAGCGGGTGGTGCAGTCGGGGCAAAGCTGGCAGCAGGGTCCCGTAGTGCTGAACTGGCTGGATATTCAGGACTCCTTTGATGCGTCAGGCTTTAACCTTGTGGTGCATGAGGTGGCGCATAAGCTTGATGCGCGGAATGGCGATCGGGCCAGCGGGGTGCCGCTGATCCCACTGCGCGAAGTCGCCGGCTGGGAGCACGATCTCCACGCGGCGATGAACAACATTCAGGATGAGATTGATCTGGTGGGGGAAAGCGCCGCCAGCATTGACGCCTATGCCGCCACCGATCCCGCGGAGTGCTTCGCCGTCCTTTCGGAATATTTTTTCAGCGCGCCTGAACTGTTCGCGCCCCGCTTCCCGGCCCTGTGGCAGCGTTTTTGCCATTTTTACCGCCAGGATCCGCTGGCGCGCAGACGTGAAAATGGCCTGCAGGACGAAGACGAGCGGCGCATTGTTCACTAAAACAACGTGTTGAGCTAAATTTAGCCATTTGAATCAGCAGGTTAATTTTAGTGTTGACACAAAAATGCCGGGCCAGTAGTATGCGCCTCGTTCACACGATTCCTCTGTAGTTCAGTCGGTAGAACGGCGGACTGTTAATCCGTATGTCACTGGTTCGAGTCCAGTCAGAGGAGCCAAATTTAAAAAGCCCGCTCAGGGAAACCTGAGCGGGCTTTTTGCTTTCCGTGAGCCCCACGCCAGCGGGTATAAGCAGCATCGTACCGTTGGTACCGTCCAACGTTCCGTATGCGATCCCCGCAGGTGAAAAGCAGCGCCGCTGCTCCCAACCTTATGGCTACAGACTTTCGATCCGACGGTAACCACTGGGTCTGCCGCTGGGTAGCAGACGATCCCGATCCGGCAGTTACCGCTACAGACAGCGCGGGCTGCCCAACTGGCGGAAAGACCCGTAACGCTTAGGGTAGCCTGGCAATAACCTTAATCTCGAACTTAAATCCATAAAGCCACGTCACGCCAATCCCGGTCAGCGTAGGATAAGGGGCTTCTCCCCAATATTCTGGCAGGATACTCCAGATAGCGTCGAGATTTGACTCAGGATCGACGACAAAGAGGGTAACGTCAACCACGTCCCTAAACGTGCAACCCGCCGCTGCGAGCACAGCATTAAGATTTTTGAACGCCAGCCTGACCTGTGCTTTCAGATCGTGCTCAGGCGAACCATCCTCGTGGCTACCCACCTGCCCCGAAACAAACAAGAAACCATTGGATTTGATGGCCGGTGAATACCGATTGCGCTCATAGAGCGCCTGCCGACCGAGGGGAAAAACGGCTTCGCGTGCTGTCATGTTTGTACCTTTATGCTGGGGCGAATTCAGCCCGGTGAATGTAAAGACACTGTACAACGGCAAGATCGGGCGGATAAACAAGCGACTTTGTCCCTCATTGTTTGTAATATCCAAACAATCAATGAAAGACAGGATAAGAAATGGATCGTTTCGATGCGATGCGCGCCTTTGCTCGGGTGGTGGAGGCAGGGAGCTTCACGAAGGCTGCCCAAACGCTTCATATGAGCAAAACCACGGTGACGCAACTTATTCAGCAACTGGAAGCGCGACTGCGCGTCAAATTGCTCCATCGCACCACCCGCAAGCTTGGGGTGACTCCCGATGGCGCGGTCTACTACGAGCGCGTCATCCGCCTGCTGGCGGACATGGAGGATGCTGAAAACAGCCTGTCCAGTGCGGCGATGACGCCCAGGGGAAGGCTACGGGTGGATGTGCCCAGTCCGTTAGCCCGCCTCATCCTGGTGCCGGCGCTACCGGCTTTCCACGCCCGCTACCCTGATATCCAGTTCGACATGGGCGTGAGCGACCGGAAGGTAGATCTGATCGGCGACAACGTGGATTGCATCCTGCGCGGTGGCGAAATCACCGACCAGTCCCTAATCGCACGCCATGTCGGCGATTTGCCAATCGGCGTCTACGTCGCCCCCCGTTATGTGGAACGCCTTGGCTCTCCCGCACACCCGCGAGAGCTGCAAAATACTGACCATTGCATAGTGGGATTCTTGTCCTCACGCACCAGTAAGATTGATCCTTTGGTACTGCGCAGTGAGAATGAACGTATTGAAATCACGGGCAACTACGTCCTTGCCGTGGATGATGGCAATGCTTACCTCGAAGCTGGGTTAGCTGGCTTAGGCGTGATTGCGCTGCCCAACTATATGGCGGCAGCGCATCAGGCCGGTGGCGCTTTGATTCCATTATTTACACAATGGCGGATTAGCCCAATGCCTCTGTACCTGGCGTTTCCACCGAACCGCCATGTCAACGCCAAGCTGCGCGTTTTTATTGACTGGATCGTTGAAGTGATGCAGCAGCATGTCCCGATTGCCAACAATAAATAACGACATCCCAGCCCCCTGATTCGCTTATCAACGACGATGGGGGTCATTCCCGTTGTTTTGAACGAAAGTGAATAATAGAAATCGTTTTCCCAATTTAAATATTTATAACGAATTCGAGAACTATAATGCGGGATTGCAGTCCTATTCCGAACTTGCTGGAAATATTTACCTAACACTAGCCTGTTTACCTAACTACAGTATTCATGGGATTACCGATGAGGTACACTTTATATTTAATAGCGTCATTCCCGCATCATTCATTATAATTATAGAAAATTGCATTTAATAAAATAAGGATATTAATTTATGACAAAAGGTATAAAAATTATCATCACCGTAGTTTTCGTGATTCTGGCATTGCTGAGCGGCATGATGAGCTTCATGATCGTCGGGATGGGGGTCAGCGGTAGTGGGTGTGGTCAGGAGTGTTTTGACAATATGGATTCTGCAGCACTCATCAGTATTATATTCTGGATATTGGCTATCATAACGGGGATATTCGCTTTCATGGACAATGGCAGCCAAAAAAAAGATCCTCAGTAACAATATTAAGTCCATAGATATATTTGCAGACTTTATCATCTCCGCCTGAGCCTCTCCTGGCGCCCTCATTAACACGCCATCACCGCCACTGTTGATAAGTTAAGGATCGGTTTCCCGATCCTTATCCCCAACAACGTTGAATGCATCGACAGCACAAGAGCCTTCTTACAATAGCCGTTAATGAGGCTAAACGACCCCCTACAAACTCCCCTGCGCCGCTGTGGCGCTGATATTCACCGGCATGCCGGAGCGGCGCTGCAGGGTTTGCTCGGCCTGCGAAGGACTCACTCCCGGTCCCTGAGTAAATTCGCGCAGCGCCGAGGTCATCGGCAAGGGGACTTTTCTGTCGGATTCAAATTCCGCCCGGTTGCGCGACAGCGGCTCGTGCACCTCCAGCCAGTGGCTGCCATCCGGTTCCACGGTGTACTTCACCGGCTGATCGATCAGCTGGACGCGCGTCCCCACCGGTACGTTATCAAACAGGAATTTAATGTCGTCATTGCGCAGGCGGATGCATCCCTGGCTGACGCGCAGCCCGATGCCAAAGTTGGCATTGGTGCCGTGGATGGCGTACAGCCTGCCGATATAGATCGCATACAGCCCCATCGGATTATCGGGACCGGGCGGCACCATCGCCGGCAGGGTTTTGCCCTCTTTCGCATATTCACGGCGGGTATTGGCGGTCGGTACCCAGGTGGGCCCTTCCTGCTTGCGCTCTACCGCCGTCACCCAGTTACGCGGCGTTTCGCGTCCCGCCTGGCCAATGCCGATTGGCAGGACTTCCACGCTATTGCCCAGCGGCGGGTAATAATAGAGGCGCATCTCGGCGACGTTGATAACGATCCCCTCACGCACGGTGTCAGGCAGGATCAGCTGCTGCGGAATAGTCAGCGTCGAACCGGAGTGCGGCAAATAAACATCGACGCCGGGGTTCGCCTCCAGCATATTGCTCAACCCCTGGCCGTACTGGGCGGCAAAGCTTTCCAGTGGTTGAGTGTTGTTCTCCGGCACGGCAATGGTAAAAGCGCTGCCCACCAGACGGCTCCCCTCCGGCGGCAGCGGATAGCTGACGGCCAGCGCGCTGTGGCTGACGAACAGCATCAGCGCCGAACAGAGTAATGTCACACGCCGCATCGTCATTTTCCCTTCCTCAGTCGCGACTCTCGTGTGTGAATTATAGCGGCATTTCCTCTCCCCGATCCGCTGGCCAGCATTTCCTTAAATCTGATAGTCGATAGCGGCCTCTTCCGGCTCCATCGCCTGGCGCTTGATCTCATCCAGCGACAGTCCGGCGTTGCACAATTCGATAAAGCGCCAGACGTAATTACGCTGCAGCTGACCCCGCTTCAGTCCCAGCCATACGGTATTGGCATCAAACAGATGGCGGGTATCGAGCCGCGTAAAGGTGTCCGCTTCCCGGGCATCCCCGGACTGCTCGGCGACCAGCCCGACGCCCAGCCCCAGCTCGACGTAGGTCTTGATCACATCGGAATCCTGGGCGCTCAGCACAATATCCGGCATCAGCCCTTTGCGGTTGAAGGCCTCATCGATCCGCGAACGGCCGGTGATCCCCTGGCGATAGGTGATTAACGGCCAGCGGGCAATCGCCTCCAGCGTCAGAGGAGACACCTGGGTCAGGGGATGGTCTTTGGGTACCAGCAGGCTGTGATGCCAGCGGAACCAGGGGAAAGCCGCCAGCGTCGGGTCGTTGCTCAGACGCTCGCTGGCGATGCCGATATCCGCCCCGCCGTTATGCAGCAGCGCTTCGATTTCCTGCGGGGTGCCCTGCACCAGCTCGACGCGAACGTCGGAGAACAGCTCGCGGAAAGCTTTAATCACCGGGGGCAGGCTGTAGCGCGCCTGGGTGTGGGTGGTGGCGATGGTTAAGACGCCGGAGGCATCGTTAGTGAAGAGATCCGCCAGCCGCCGGACGTTGCTGGCTTCATTGAGGATCCGCTCAGCAATGGATAACAGCGCTTTACCCGGCTCGGTCATGCCTAACAGGCGTTTGCCGCGACGGATAAAGATCTCAATCCCCAGCTCCTCTTCCAGTTCCCGGATATGGCGGCTGACGCCTGACTGCGAGGTATAGAGCATATTCGCGACTTCCGTCAGGTTGTAATCCTGACGGGCCGCCTCACGGATAATTTTCAGTTGCTGGAAGTTCACCCTTTCCTCCGGGCCAATGGACTTAACGTATCTGCTATTGTTAAAGTCTGTTGTCCCGGGTAACAAATAATAAAAACCAGCAACTTATTCCTTAAGAGAATATAGCCTAACTAACCAGCTGCAGTTCGCGGTTCTCCAGCGACGGACGGCTCACCAGAGACAGCAGGATCTCCTTCACCGCCTGCGCCTGCGGCGACAAACCGCCGCGCGCCGACATGTTCAGCGACAGCGACAGGCTCATTGACGGCGTGCTAATCCGCGCCATCCAGCCGTTCGCCGCGCCGCACAGGGAGCGGGCAGCGGATTCCGGCAGGACCGTTGCCCCCATGCCGCTGGCGATGGCCGCGGTCAGGGTGGTAATGGATTCGATCTCGCCGATAATTTTCGCCGACAGACGACGCAGGGTGAACGCCTCAGTGACCCGCGCCCGTACCGCGCTGTAATCCCGCGGCAGGAACAGGTTCATCTCCGCCACCGCCGTGAGGTCCACGCTCTGCCCCGGGCAGTCGCGGGTGCCGACCAGGTAGAGGTCTTCTTTCAGCAGCGGCTGACTGACGATGCCGGCCACCGGCGAACGCTCATACAGCACTGCCATATCCAGCTGGCCCGCCAGCAGCTTGTCATTCAGCGCAGTGCCGCTGCTTTCCTGCAGATAGACCATCACCTCGGGCAGCTCATTACGCACCGTCTGCAGCAACGGCATGGTAATGGCGGAGGCCGCTGTGCCCGGCGCCAGGCCGATCGAGACCTGGCCACGCAGCGTCTGGCCGACATTATTGACCGCCAGCTGCGCCTGCTCACACTGGCGCAGGATGGTCCGCGCATGGGTATAAAGGATTTTACCGGCTTCCGTTGGCGTGACCCCTCGCTTGGTGCGTATCAGCAGCTGCTGGTCCATTTCACCTTCCAGGGTCGCGACCTGCTGGCTGAGGGCCGGTTGGGCGATGTGCAAGACTTCAGCGGCCTGGGTCAGACTGCCGATATCGACGATTTTCACAAAATATTTCAGTCGTCTTAAGTTCATTTTGCCTCCTGTAAGGAACGCCAGCGTCAACGCTGGAAGTATGATGAAACTGGTTTTGCAATTTGCTTGCCAGCTTTTCATTTCCGCTGCCGTTGCCCGCCACAGGCGGTGTTATAAGGGATAGTGATAGCAATCCGGTTTTTATTTGCCCGGTAAGCAGATTGTGGTATGCCCCATTAGGGGTACATTCGCACTACAACGGTGCAATCTGGTGAAAAAAACAGCGCATGCGCGGGGGTTGCTGAAATTGTCAGCAGTCGAACGCAATTCTTTGAATCAGGCTTTGACAAGGCCGGGTGGCATCGTTAATATGCGCCCCGTTCACACGATTCCTCTGTAGTTCAGTCGGTAGAACGGCGGACTGTTAATCCGTATGTCACTGGTTCGAGTCCAGTCAGAGGAGCCAAATTTAAAAAGCCTGCTTTCGAGCAGGCTTTTTGCTTTTCCGCGCCAGCTGCGCTGCCGGAAGGCGAAGGATCCCCCCTCCGGCGATGGCGCCCCTAGCGCAAGCTCTCTTCCTTCAGGTCTATCTCTCGCAGCACCTCATAAAAGGTGATATCGCTAATGTTGTGGGCGCGACGCAGCCGGAACAGCTCCTGACGCTGGGCGATAATGACCTCTCTTTGCATATATTTCTCCAGCCTGGCGCGCTTAGCCAGCTCCAGCCCGACGTCCTGCCCTTCGTCATTGTCGTTATAGTGCAGCCGCCGCTGGTAGGTTTCCAGCAGCATATTGCCGGCATCAGCCCGCAGGGCCTGCTCAGTCGGATCCTCCACCGGCTCGTCGAGTAGCGCATTCAGCCGGTTGATAGCCACTTCGGTCATGACGGCGCCAATATCGTCTTTGCCGGTGTCATGGGGTAAATCATCGGCAAGATAGCGGGTCATGAACGGCAGACCGATAGCCGCCACCACCAGCGACATCAGGATCACCGCCATTGAGAGAAAGATCAGCAGTTCGCGGCCCGGGAATGGTGAACCATCCGCCAGCACCGCCGGCAGCGTCAGAATACCGGCGAGCGTCACGGAGCCTTTGACCCCCGCCAGCGCCATGACGGCGAGGATGCTGAATCGCGGACGGACGGTGATGGCTTTGCCCCGGCGTTTGCGGCGAAAAATGGTCAGCGTCATCGACAGCCATACCCAGGCGAAACGCATCAGACCGAGCGCGAGAGTGATGGCCACGGCGTACAGCAGCAGATACCAGGGCGAAGGGACGCCGGCCTGGCTGGCTACCGCCGGCAACGTCCTGAGCATGCGGGGCAACTGCTCGCCCAGCATCAGGAAGATCATCCCGTTGAGGGTAGTCTGCAGCATGGACCACACCGCGCTGCTTTTCATGCGCGTCGCGGGTAGCCGGGGCCCCGACAGCTGTTCATAGTGCATCGCAATGCCGGCGGCGACGGCGGCAAGAATGCCGGAGACATGGAACGCCTCGGCCAGCAGGTAGGCAGCGAAGGGGATAAGCAGGCTGATCAGGATCTGGATGGCCGGCTCCTCGCGGGTGCGCCGCACCAGAAAGTTATTACATTTGCCGGTGACCCACACCACCACGAGCCCACTGAGGATGCCCCCGAACGCCATCAGGAAAAACTTCATCACCGCCTCTCCCGGGGAGAAGCTGCCGGTCAGCACCGCGGCGATGGCGAAATTAAAAGCGACGAGGCCCGAAGCATCGTTTAACAGCGATTCCCCTTCGAGGATATGCGCCATCCGGGAAGGAAGCGGCGAGCTGGCGGTCATTGCCGATACCGCCACCGGATCGGTGGGTGACAGAATCGCCGCCAGGGCAAACCCCGCCGCCACGGTGATCGCCGGAATAAGCCAGTGAATAAAAAGGCCAATGCCGAGGATAGTGACCATCACCAGGCCTATCGCCAGCGACAGAATCGGCTTCATATCGCGGAAAAACGCGTCTTTCGGGATCCGCCAGCCATCAAGGAAAAGCAGCGGCGGGATAAACAACAGCAAAAAGATGTGCGGATCGAAATCGACCTGAAAACCACCGGCGGCCAGCGCGGCGCCCGCGGCGATCTGGATCAGCGGCAGCGGCACTTTAACGGGCAGAAGATGGGAAATGAACACCGTCACCACGATGGCCATCATAAAGACCAGCACAATAGCGATTAGCGACATTCATCCCCTCCTTTGACGGCAATATTCATTCTGTACATCAGGCTGTTATTCCTTTTTCGCAGGTGTGGTTTCGGCGGCGGGTTATTTATCCAGACGCCGATAATAAAGGACAGGCTTTCCTGCCTTGCGGCGTTATTATTTAAACTGAGGTGGCAACCGGCGCCCCTTCAGGGGGGACAATGTGTTTTATCATGCCGGAGTTGTCAATCCGCCAGAGTCTGCAAATCATCGCCAGCCCGGCAATATAATCGCTACCATTCATCCTTATCATTCCGTGGCGGCCGGAGAGATATATGGTCAGCGGAATAGTCTCAGCGGATTGATATTCTCTGCAGCAGCCGCGCGGAGAACCACGCATTAATAATTGATGATAATCCGCGTAGCCTTCATAAGCCGACTGCCTGGAAATCCCGCCCTTCTCTGCCATACATGGCTTGCCCCCCACCGGGATTGGGGGTACCCTGACAAACAATTAAACCATACGGTCTAAATGATGAATCCCGCTACCTCCGCCAACCAGAAGCCCCGCCGCGGCCGACCGCCAAAGGCCGATCGCCAGTTTGTCGACACGCGACAGGCGCTGATCCGCTCGGGCCTGGAGGTGCTGACCGAAACGGGCTATCTCGCAGCGGGTATTGATGCGGTGATCAAGAACATCGCCGTGCCGAAGGGGTCGTTTTACCACTGTTTCAAAAGCAAGGAGGCCTTTGGCCTCGCCGTGCTTGCCGCCTATGGCGACTACTTTGCGCATAAATTAGATAAATTCCTGCTGGACGACGCCGTGCCGCCGCTGGAACGGATGGCGGCCTTCGTGCGTGATGCCGGTCAGGGAATGGAGAAATACCAGTTTCGTCGCGGCTGCCTGGTAGGCAACCTGCTGCAGGAAGCTCCCCTGTTGCCCGAGGCATTTCCCCAGCGGTTGCAGACCATCCTGGCGGCATGGGAGGCGCGCGTGGCCCGCTGCCTGCACGAGGCGCGGGCTGCCGGGACGATCGCCAGCGACACCTCGCCGGAGGCGCTGGCCCAGGTGTTCTGGATCGGCTGGGAAGGCGCGGTGATGCGCGCCAGGCTGGTCCAGTCCGCCGCTCCCCTTAACCAGTACTGGGATTTCTTTGCGCACACTATGATGACAATAACACCTGCACAGGACGGCGATAGCGCCGATAACTCCCTTCAGACGAGGAATACTCAGTCATGAAAGCATTAGTTCTGGACCAGATTGACAACCGCACCGTGGCCACCGTCAAAGCGATTGACCTGCCCGCCCTTACCGAAGGCGACGTGCGGGTCGCCATCGACTGGTCGAGTCTCAACTATAAAGATGCCCTGGCGATCACCGGCAAAGGCAAAATCATCCGCCAGTTCCCGATGGTGCCGGGGATTGATTTTGCCGGCCGGGTAAGTGAAAGCCGCGATCCGCGCTTTGTTCCCGGCCAGGCCGTGATCCTCACCGGCTGGGGCGTGGGCGAAAACCACTGGGGCGGTCTGGCCACCGAGGCCTGTGTCAAAGGCGACTGGCTGGTTGCCCTGCCGGAGGCGCTCAGCGCGCGCCAGGCGATGATCATCGGCACCGCCGGCTTCACCGCGATGCTGTGCGTCGATGCCCTCGTCAGCGCGGGCATCACCCCGGAAAGCGGTGATATCCTGGTCACCGGCGCCAGCGGCGGGGTCGGCAGCACCGCCGTGGTACTGCTGAAAGCGCTCGGCTACCGGGTGACGGCCGTATCGGGCCGCGAGTCGACGCACGACTACCTTCGCCAGCTCGGGGCCGACGCCATCCTGCCGCGCAGCGACTTTGCAGAGACCCGCCCGCTGGAGAAACAGCTGTGGGCGGGCGCGGTGGATACCGTTGGCGGCACGATGCTGGCCAAAGTGCTGGCGCAAACGCACTATCGCGGCTGCGTCGCCGCCTGCGGTCTGGCCGGGGGCTTCGATCTGCCAACCACCGTGATGCCATTTATTCTGCGCAATGTGCGTCTGCAGGGGGTGGATTCGGTGATGGTGCCCACCGCAGAACGCGACGCGGTGTGGCAGCGTCTGGCCCAGCTGCTGCCGGAAAGCTACTACCAACAGGCAGCCACCGAAATCACGCTGGAGCAGGCGCCAGCGTATGCCGCAGATTTCCTCAGCAACAATATTCATGGCCGCACGCTGGTCAACATCGGCCAGTAATCCTCTCCTCCCGGCGCCCCACGGCGCCGGTCCCTGGGCGATCCTGACATATCATTTCCTTCCCCACGGGATTATGATGACGCGAACGAATGGCTTTGCGAGTGGTAAAGAACGTAAATGGATGTCATAAGCATCATTATGGCGGCGGGCAAATCGTCCGTTGACGTCGCGCTGTATACGCTGTTGCCGATCATGGTGATCATGCTGATTATCATGAAATATCTGGAGGTCCGCGGCATCCTCGATGTGATTGTGCGCTGGGTTGCGCCATTGCTGAAGCCCTTCGGCTTAACCGGAATGAGCGCCTTCGCCCTGATCCAGATTAACTTTGTCAGCTTCGCCGCCCCGCTGGCCACGCTGTCGATTATGGACAAACGCGGCGTTTCTGACCGGCAAATGGCCGCCACCCTGGCCATGGTCTTCGCCATGGGGCAAGGCAACGTCTTTTATCCCCTCACCCCTTTCGGCCTGCACTGGCTGGCCTCGATCGTTATCTCAGTGGTCGGCGGCCTGTGCGCGGCGGCGGTCGCCTGGCACGTCACCGGACGGCGCCTATCGGTCGCCGAGAACCCTCGCGCGGAAGCGCTGCCCAACGCCGAGCAGAACAGTCAGGGCATTCTGGCGGTGATCAACAGCGCCGGCTCCGACGCCATCCGCCTGGCGCTCGGCGCGGTGCCGATGCTGATCCTGTCGTTAACCATTGTCGGACTGCTGCAGGGCGCTGGCGTCATCGACCTGCTGCAGCAGCTGCTGAAACCGGTGCTCGGCTGGCTGCATATTCCGCAGAACTTTGTCCTGCCGGCGCTGGTGAAGTGCGTCGCCGGGGGCACCGCTTATTTTGGCGTCATTTCCGAGCTGATCCAGCAGGGCAAAGTCACCGTCAGCCAGGTCAACGCCTCGGCAGGCCTGCTGATCCAAACCTTCGATCTGCCCGGAATCGGTATTTTCCTCGGCATCAGCTCACGGTTTGTCCGCCTGTTTCGCTTCGTGGCTCCCGCGGCGATCGTCGGCATTCTGCTGCGCACCGTCCTGCACCTGATCCTCTTTTAACGCCTCCGCGCTGGCCTGCGCCTTCAGGCAGGCCACCACCGCCGCCTGCTCGCCGCAGGCGATATGCTCATCGACGCGGGCCAGCATCCACGGAAAGAAAGGATTGGAGGTGACGCGCATTAACGTCTCCAGCCCCACGCTCAGCGTCCCGGTCTCTCCGCGCAGTGAAATGGTGCCCAGACTAATGCCGTAGCGGTTCTTCTCGTCCGGCTCGCGACCATACAGCGAGTCGCTCAGGGGAAACGGCACTGCCACATGCGACAGGGAGTACATATCCGCCGGCCAGGCAAGGTGTAAAGGATAACGATGCTCTTCCCGTTCCTGCGCCAGCGTGGTACGGGCGATGGTCTGCAGGGTGTGCGCCGTCGCGTTGGTCACCACCGTCGTGGTATAGGCCCGCGGCGCCGGCGGCAACAGCGTATTCACCGCCGCATAGAGCGCGGGACGGAACAGGACCCGGAGATCCGCCGCCTGATTTATGTCGAACACCACCAGCTCGCTGCCGTTGTCCGGCAGGTAGCGATACAGGGACTCCACCACCGCCCGGGTGCTGACGGTGGAATCCATTATCGACTGAAAGGTGAGGACCGGCGGCAGCGCTTTCAGCGCCCCCTGACGGGACGCGCGAATAATCTGCTGCTGCAGCGCCTGGCTCAACAGCCAGGACTGTCTCGCCGCTTTTACCGGAAACGAGTTGTACTTGAACGGATTAAACTCAGGCGCCACGTTCAGCCAGGCCGCGCGGGCAAACGCCGGGAAGATGGACGGCAGCCCGGCGAGACCGGCAAAACGGGCAAACGCCGTCACGCCGATCATCGGCGACAGCAGGATAATCTGCTGCGGCTGGCGCAAGTGGCTGTCCTCCAGGCTATCAAGGGCATACTTCAGCGCCAGCGCGCCGCCGTTAGAGTAGCCGACCAGATGCAGCGGCACGTCCGCCCCGGCCAGGCGCGTCGCTTCCCGCACCGCCAGACGCGTTGCCGCCAGCCAGGTCTCCCAGTCAACGGCGGTTAACGCCCCCGGCGCGGTGCCGTGGCCCGGCAAACGCGGCGCCACCGCCACATAGCCCCGCTGCCGCCAGAGTTGCGCCAGATAGCGCACGCTGTAGGGCGAATCGGTCAGGCCATGGAGCAGCACCACGCTGCCGCGCGGCTTGCCCTGCGGCAACAGTATAAAAGAACGGTTCCAGTCCTGTGTAAACTGTCCCGGCCAGACGCGGCTGTGGCGATAAAAGCGGTTGACGGGGGTTTTATCTTCCTCCGGTAAAGCATCCATCACCTCGCGCTGGAGATCGGCGAAAATGGTCTTCTCCCGCGCCAGATATTGGGCAAAGGTCGCCTGGTCGATCTCTTTGGCCGCCATCTCATTGCCGCGCCAGGTATGCCAGCGATGCAGCGCCGGGCCGCGCTGCGACTCATAGATCCGTCCGGCGAGAAACATCACCAGCAGCGCCAGCACCGCAATGCTCCCTTTTTTCAGCAGTGAGCCGATAACGGCGCCCGACGTTCGCCAGTGTCGTAATAGATGCTTCATAACGCTCTCTCTGATATTTATCGCGTAGCCGAACGCGTTCTGCCCTATTCCTGACAGGCGCTTCTCACGGTCTGCTTTTCAGCATAGTCATCGCTTCCGGCAAATTAAACCCGGCAGATCATTCCCTGCCGGCAAAAAAAAACCTACCGCTGAGATCAACGTTTGGTCGCCTATTTTTAAACACTGCATAAACCAGCGGGATAATCTTATTGTCAGATTTTTAAGAAACATGAATTATCGGCGGATGTGACACCAGGAGAGGAAAAAAACAGATGGAGTGGTGGGTAAAAAAAGTCCAGGATAATTCTCCGTCCAGCCCCTGCCGCGTCGTGCTCCAGAGCGGCGCACTGGAGATGATCGCTGAGATTGAAGCCTGTCGCCTCCGCCTGCGGGAAGGGGATAAACTCACACCGCTGGCCGATGCGCGCTATTGTCTGAATAATAATCCGACGCAGACATTGAAGATCCGCAACGCCAGCCATTATAGCAGCGCGCGCTGGGCAAACGCCGGCAAATAAATCGAGTCCGGCCCCTGTGCCGGTATTGATCTGAGTATCTTCGCAACTGACAGATAAATTCCCCTTCGCCCTTTTCCCGCTGTGACATACTATCGGGAATGTCAGCAGACCTGAAACAAGGAGCGAATCATGAATAACAAGGCCGCCAGTCTGACCCCGGAACAAGCGCTTGCCGAGCTGGAATCGCGTTATGAAGCCTCGGTCACGGCGTTGCGCAAAGCCATCGGCGACTATATTGACCATCATACGCTCCCTGATACCGAAGCCCGCGCGGAAGGCCTTTTTGTCTATCCGCAGCTGTCGGTCTCCTGGGACGGCGCCGATCATAAAGCCCTTAAAACGCGCGCCTGGGGACGTTTCACCCATGCCGGGTGCTATACCACTACCATCACCAACCCGAAACTGTTCCGCCACTATTTGCTCGAACAGCTGACCCTACTGTATCAGGACTATGGCGCCCATATTAGCGTCGAGCTGTCGCAGCATGAAATCCCCTACCCTTACGTGATAGACGGTTCCACCCTGACCCTTGACCGTTCGATGAGCGCCGGTCTGACGCGCTATTTCCCCACCACCGAGCTGTCGCAGATTGGCGATGAGACCGCGGACGGCCTGTTCCATCCTACCGAGTTCTATCCGCTGTCGCACTTTGACGCCCGGCGCGTCGATTTTTCGCTGGCGCGTCTGCGGCACTATACCGGCACCCCGGCGGAACACTTCCAGCCCTATGTGCTGTTCACCAACTATACCCGCTACGTGGATGAGTTTGTCAGCTGGGGCTGCAGCCAAATCCTCGATCCTGACAGCCCCTATATCGCCCTCTCCTGCGCCGGCGGGATCTGGATCACCGCCGAAACCGAAGCGCCGGAGCAGGCCATTTCCGATCTGGCGTGGAAGAAGCACCAGATGCCGGCCTGGCATCTGATCACCCACGATGGCAAAGGGATCACCCTGATTAACATTGGCGTCGGCCCGGCCAACGCCAAAACCATCTGCGACCACCTGGCGGTGCTGCGCCCGGATGTCTGGCTGATGATCGGCCACTGCGGCGGCCTGCGTGAAAGCCAGGCCATCGGCGACTATGTGCTGGCCCACGCCTATCTGCGCGACGACCATGTACTGGATGCGGTGCTACCGCCGGATATTCCCATCCCCAGCATTGCCGAAGTGCAGCGCGCCCTGTACGACGCCACCAAGCAGGTGAGCGGGATGCCGGGCGAGGAAGTGAAGCAGCGGCTGCGTACCGGGACGGTGGTCACCACCGACGACCGTAACTGGGAGCTGCGCTATTCCGCTTCCGCGCTGCGCTTTAATCTCAGCCGCGCGGTGGCTATCGATATGGAGAGCGCGACCATCGCCGCCCAGGGCTATCGCTTCCGCGTCCCCTACGGCACGCTGCTCTGCGTCTCGGACAAGCCGCTGCACGGTGAGATCAAGCTCCCCGGTCAGGCCAACCGCTTTTATGAGGGGGCCATCTCTGAGCATCTGCAGTTCGGCATTCGGGCCATCGACCTGCTGCGCGCCGAGGGGGATCACATGCACTCGCGTAAGCTACGCACCTTCAACGAACCGCCGTTCCGCTAACCGGCAACGGGGGAAGAGAGAGGAAAACGCTGGCGTTCCCCGCAGGGGAGCGTCAGTGGCCGGGTGAGCGAGACAAACGTCCCGGCGGTGGCTGCGGATGTTGAGTCCGCAAGGAAACGGACAGACAGAAAAGCAAAAAGCCTGCTCGAAAGCAGGCTTTTTTAAATTTGGCTCCTCTGACTGGACTCGAACCAGTGACATACGGATTAACAGTCCGCCGTTCTACCGACTGAACTACAGAGGAATCGTGTGAACGGGGCGCATATTAACGATGACGCCGGACGCTGTAAAGCCTGTTTTTAATAAAATGAATCGTTTGCCGAATTATTCCTCACTTTGCGCAAAAAATGGCGTTTATCCGGCAAACGGATCAGGTATCCGGCGTTGAGGCCTTCACCCGCGGGTACTTCCACAGCCATCGGCCGCTCACCATGCGGAAGTAAAACAGCGCGCCGCGCACTGCCCAGTCGAGCACCATCCCTAACCAGACGCCGATCACGCCCATCCCCAGCACGATACCCAGCGTATAGCCCGCCACCACCCGGCAGCCCCACATGCCGAGCATCGACACCCACATGGTATAACGTACGTCACGGGCGCCTTTGAAGGCGCAGGGTAAAGTCCACGACAGCGACCAGATCGGCATAAACAGGGCGTTGAGCCACAGCAGCTGCTTCACTACCTCTTTTACGTCTTCTTCATGGGTATAGAACGAGGCGATAAAGCCTGCGAACGGGGCGCTGCCCCAGGCAATCAGCGTCAGAATAATGGTCGACAGCCAGAACACATGCCAGGCTTGGAATTCCGCCTGGCCAATCTGTCCTTTCCCCAGCCGCTTGCCGGTAATGATCGTCGAGGCGGAGCCGAGGGCGTTGCCCGGCAGGTTAATCAGCGAGGCCACCGAAAAAGCAATGAAATTGCCGGCGATAACGTTGGTGCCCATCCCGGCGACAAACATCTGGGTCAGCAGCTTACCGCCATTGAACAGAACCGATTCGATACTGGCCGGGATGCCGATCCCCATCACCTCCCAGATAATGGCGAAGTTAAAGGGTTTGAAGTAGCCCTTCAGCGACAGCCGCAGCGCGGGATTGAGGCCGACCATCAGCACCCAGATAGTGGCGATGGCGCCAATATAGCGGGCAATGGTCAGCCCGAGACCGGCGCCGACAAAGCCCAGCCCCGGCCAGGAGAAGAGGCCATAGATGAGCACGCTGCTGATTAGGATATTGAGGATGTTCATCCCGCCGTTGATCAACAGCGGGATTTTGGTGGTCCCGGCGCCGCGCAGTGCCCCGCTGCCGATTAGCGCAATCGCCGCCGCCGGATAGCTCAGCACCGTCAGCTCGAGATAGGTCAGCGCCAGGTCCTTCACCTGCGGGGTGGCATCGCCGGCGACAAAATTAATAATCTCCTGACCAAAAGCGTGGATCACTCCCGCCAGCACAATGGAAAACAGGGTCATAATGGCCAGCGACTGGCGCGCGGCCGCTCTCGCCCGCCGCCGATCTCGCTTGCCGAGGCTAAAGGCCACCACCACTGTGGTACCCAGATCGATAGCGGCAAAAAACGACATGATCACCATGTTAAAGCTATCGGCCAGGCCCACCCCGGCCATGGCCTCTTTGCCCAGCCAGCTGACAAGGAAGGTGCTCAACACCCCCATCAACAGTACACAGGCATTTTCCAGCAGAATGGGCACAGCGAGAGGGCTGATTTCGCGCCAGTACAGCACACGATAACGCTGACGTTTTTTAAACCAGGAAGTCCGTTCGACGGCCTGGTGTACGGCGGAGGTGACGTTCAAGAGAGACCTTAGTGAGAGATGTTGAAACAACATTTCAAATGATGATCGAGAAATGGATATCCTGCAAAGTATTTTTCCGTAATCATTGTCGGAAATGACAACAAATTGTTGATGGAAGCGGCAGTTGCACCTGAACGGGCGAATTGATGTTTGACAAAAGATTTTTCGCCGCTAAGATACGACTCCACACGATTCCTCTGTAGTTCAGTCGGTAGAACGGCGGACTGTTAATCCGTATGTCACTGGTTCGAGTCCAGTCAGAGGAGCCAAATTTAAAAAGCCTGCTTACGAGCAGGCTTTTTGCTTTCTTGCGTCTCTGGCGTTAACTCTGAATCGCACCCAGCCTGGCAAACACCTCATTGACAACGGCGTCAGGGCCGCCGCCCTACGCCCCAGGTATCCTCCATGAACGCGCCACCGCTCAGCCTGAAAAAGCGCCCGGCGGTAGGATGATTTTGCTGACGCTTGCGGGTGAGATAGCGTGGATGAATCACTCTGTCCCATGACTTTTAAGGAGGCGCCATGAACCTCAGACAACAGCAGCAGCAGGCGTTCGATCGCAGCGGAGAACCTCTTATTGTCGGCGACGTCAATCACTGTCCACTGCCGCCGGAGACCCTCGCCGCGCTGGCTGCGGATTCACCCTATGTGGTGCAGGTATACGGTTCGGGGCTGACCGGCGAGGTTTACCGGCTGCGCATCGCCGGCAAGGAGTACAATTTAAAGAAACGACGCGCCGTCGCCGGCGTTGCCAACCTTAACGGCCAGCTGTCGTTTTTAAACGAGGTACAGCGCCGGCAGGCGTTGCAACGGCTGAAGGATGACCCAAATACCGCGCCGCGCTTCACCCACATCGTCCCGACGCTGTATGCCGATTATCGCCTCGGCATCCTCCTCTCCCCCTGGATCGATGGCGAGGCGATTCACCAGCTGACCCCGCCGCTGATCGCTCAGCTGTTCACCACGCTGGAAGCCTGTGAGGAGCAGGGGCTGATGGAGTGGGATCTCTGTAGCGGGAACCTGCTGGTGGACCGGGAGGAGCAGCTGTGGCTGTTCGATTTTGGCTATATGTATCCCTTCGACCCGCTGAGAGAATTCAACAGCAACGGTCTGGCCGATCCCCTGTTTCACTTTGTCGAGCGCTTTGAGACCCGCTTCTTTTTTAGCTGGCTGATGACCCGGGTGCCCGATGCCGAACAGCAGCTGGCGCAGTATCGCGAGATGAAGCGGCTGGCGGTCGAAAGCTACCGGCGCAAGCTGGTCTGGCTTCGCGCCCGGCGGGCATCCCCGCAGGTGCAGGCTCATTTTCAGCAGATAACGGCGCGCTGGGAGACGGCGCTGGCGGACCCTGCCGCGCTGAGCCGGTTATTTGCCCTGGAGGCCTTCCGCTCACACGTGCTGGATATTGAAGACGACCTGCATGGCCAGTCCTGCACCTTGCTCACCCTGCAACGTATCGACTGGGTGATAGGCCAGCTGGAACAGCATTATGACTTTATCGCCGATCAGGGCGGCCTGTTTTATGACAACGCGGGGAAATCGCAGCAGGCGCTGCTCGGTGACTATGCGCAGAAGCGGCAGCAGGCACAGGAGTACCTGCTGAATGCCGCCGCCGCAAAGGATTAACGGCGCTCGCGCCCCTGTTTCTGCTTCGCCTGATACATCAGGCGGTCGGCAGTGGCCACCAGCGCGTTGAGACTGGGGTGGCTGGCGGGATCGTACTCCACGCAGCCCCAGGAGAACGCCAACTGCCAGGGGTGAGCCGCCTGCTGGTTGAAACGCGCCACGTTGTGGCTGAGCGTCTCCATCGCCGCCGCGGCATCGTGGCGGCTGGTATTGGCGAACAGAATAATAAACTCATCGCCCCCCTGCCTGGCGAGGATATCGGATTCACGGAAGGCGGCTTTCATCAAATCGGCGATGGCGATCAGCGCGCGATCGCCCTCTTCATGCCCCCAGGTATCGTTGATGTGCTTAAAGCGATCGAGGTCGACAAACGCCAGGCTGACCGGCTCATGACGGCGCTGGGCCGTCAGCAGGGCATACTCGGCCAGGGTGAGGAATCCCCGGCGGTTAAACAGTCCCGTCAGCTCATCAGAGGTTGCCGCATCCAGCACCTTGAACTCATCCTCCACGATCGCCGCCAGATCGCTTAAGATCTGCATTTCATGCGCGGAAAACGAACGCGGCTGATGGTCCATCAGACAAAATGACCCCACCGTCGCGCCATCCGGCAGCTGCACCGGATACCCGGCGTAAAAGCGGATAAACGGCGCCTGAATCACCAGCGGGTTGTCGTGAAAACGCTCGTCCTGCTGCATGTCGTTAACGATAAGCGGGTCGGTTTGCAAAATGGTATGGGCGCAAAATGAAATGTCTCTCGGCACCGTGTCTACATCCAGACCGGCACAGGATTTGATATGCAGCAGATCTTCCCCTACCAGGCTGATGGACGCCACCGGCAGGTTATACAGCGAACGGGCAAGCCTGGTCAGGCGATCAAAGCGTTCTTCTTTTCCGCTATTCAACAGCCCGGAAGAGCGAAGCGATTGCAGGCGACGCTGCTCGTCGGGATGAAGTCCGGCTAATTTCATTGTCTCTCTCTTGTCTCTTGCGCAGAATTCCACCGGGCTTCCCGCGGGAAACCCGGCGTTTTATCCTGCCAGGGGGAAAATAGTCGTCAGGTATCCCATGAGTTAAGCAGATTTCCCCTGCTCGTCAACCGGCGCGCCCCGGCGACGGGCGGCCGGGGCGCTGGCGGAAGGCCATTGCGGCATTCCGCCCGGCGAAAGGGAAGATCAGGCGCGGATAAACGCCAGCAGATCGGCGTTGATGGTATCGGCGTGGGAAGTGTGCATCCCGTGCGGGAAGCCAGGGTAAACGATCAGCTGGCTGTTGGGCAGCAGCTGGTCCTGCAGGATAGCGGCATTTTTATAGGGAACCACCTGATCGTCATCGCCCTGCATGACCAGCACCGGCAGCGTAATCGACTTAAGATCTTCGGTCTGGTCTGTTTCTGAAAACGCCTTAATGCCCTCATAATGGGCTTTGGCGCTGCCGATCATCCCCTGTCGCCACCAGTTCTGGATCGTCCCCTGCGACACCTCCGCTCCGTCACGATTAAAGCCATAGAACGGGCCAGAGGCGACGTCGAGATAGAACTGGGCGCGGTTAGCCGCCAGCGCTTTGCGGAAACCGTCAAACACCTCGATCGGCGTGCCGCCAGGATTCTGTTCGGTTTTGACCATCAGCGGCGGAACGGCGCTGATGAGCACCGCCTTCGCCACCCGCCCCTGCGGCTGGCCGTAGCGGGCCACGTAGCGGGCGACCTGGCCGCCGCCGGTGGAGTGCCCGACGTGGACCGCATTGTGCAGATCCAGATGCTCCACTACCGCCGAGACGTCTGCCGCATAATGGTCCATATCATGCCCCTCGCTGACCTGATCGGAGCGGCCATGGCCCCGACGGTCGATGGCGATGACCCGAAAGCCTTCGGCAAGGAAAAACAACATCTGGTTATCCCAGTCGTCGGCGCTTAACGGCCAGCCGTGATGAAAAACAATCGGCTGAGCTTCCTTTGGACCCCAGTCTTTGAAGTAAATATTGACGCCGTCTTGGGTGGTGACAAATGCCATGTTACATACTCCTCTTTCAGGATAACCAGCCTGCAGGCCCGTGCCTGGACTGAATGCCGACGGCGGCCGGCGGAGATGCCAGCCGCGCAGGAATGTGATGCCAGTAACAGTGTAGAAGAAATTTATCACCCCGCCGGACGACTTATCCCGTTTCGCTTGATCGGCTCGCCTGAACCCGGCAAGCGGCGGCTACTACGCCCCACTCTCCTGCTGGCGGATCCGCACAATCAGCGCGCCGAGCAGCGCCCAGTCCAGCAGCACGGCGAAGGCAAAGTTCACGCCGCCGCGTCCTGCCCCGGCGGTGTGCCAGGTCAGCAGCGTCGCCGCGATAGCGACAGCCACGCTCAGCGCCGTGGCGCCGCTGACGCGGCGCCCCGACAGTGCCGCCCGTCCCGCGGCAACGCGCCAGGCGACAGCCGCCCCCGCGCTGCCGAACATCACGCCGGGGAGCAGCGCCGGCCAGGCCTGGCCGCCATACCAGGCCACCAGCGCCAGCAGCCAGCCGGCCGCCGACACCAGGAAGGCCCAACGCGTCGCCGTCAGGGGCGCCCGATAGAGCCAGGGCTGCGCGCGCGCGAATCCCCATCCGGCGCCGAAGGCCGCGATCAGGAGCGCCAGCAGACCCAGCGTGCCGCTCGCCCCGATAACGGGGGCCATGATGAACAGCAAGGCCCCGGCGGCGAAGACTACGCTGAGGGCGATGGCGCGACCGCGCGGGTCGATGGTTCCCGCAGCGTTCGCGGCGGCATGGTGGTGTAAAACGTGCATATTCAGCTCCTGGCACATTAAACGGCATGAAAATAACTCATGTCATCGTCTTTACATGCCCGTAGCCTATCGCCACTATACAGGGACACACAAACGCATAGTTTTCAGCCATAGATGAGAAAAACTCAGCCATGAGAACCCCCCGCCTGCCGCCGCTGGGTGCCCTGCGCGCCTTTCACGCCGTCGCTCGCCAGCGTAGTTTTAAACTGGCCGCCGGGGCGCTCGGCGTCAGCGCGACGGCGGTCAGCCATCAGATTAAACTGCTGGAATCGGTCCTGGAGTGCCGGGTCTGCGAACGCAGCGCGCAGGGCGTCAGCCTGACCGCCGATGGCGAGATCCTCTACGCCGCTACCCAGCGCGCCTTCAGCGCCCTGGAGCAGGCCGTCGTCCAGATAGCCCAGGCCCGCCAGCCGCCATCCTTAACCGTCACCACCACCTCCAATTTTCTCACCCACTGGCTGGTGCCACGGCTGGCGGACTTCACCGCCCGCTTTCCGGCTATCGACCTGCGTCTGCATACCAGCGTCGAACGGGTGGATCTGCATCTGGGCACGGTGGACGCCGCGATTCGCTATCGCGAAACGCCCGAGCCGGATCTGTGCTGTACCCTGCTGCATAAGGATCGCTTTATCGTGGTCGCCAGCCCGACGCTGGCCCTCAGCCGGCCTGACGATCTGGCGCAGGTGACGCTGTTTCACGTCGCCAACCGGCACGTACCGGCCGATTCGCCGAGCTGGGAGAACTGGCGTCGCCGCTATGGACCGCCGACGCTGAATATTGACGCGGGGTTAACCTTTAGCGATGAAACCCATGCCCTGCAGGCGGCGGTGGCCGGCCAGGGGGCGGTGATCGCCAGCGAACTGCTGGCGCGGGATCTGCTGCAGCGCGGGGTATTATCCGCGCCATTCAGCGGCGCATTGCCGGGCGCCAGCTACTATCTGGTCACCACCGAAGCGGCAGCGCAGCGGGCGGATATTATCGCGCTACGGGAGTGGCTGGTGGGTCAGATGGCCCTGGTCGACAGCGGCCAGCCGGCAGCGGGATAGCGGCCTTACCAGCCGCAAACGTTGGTCTCTTCGTCGGACTCATAGCCGCGGACGATATTGATCAACTCCTTCACCGCATCGGCCGCGGTAAGCGGGTCGCGCAGCGCCGCCAGCGAGGAAAAGCTTTTATCGACCGAGACGCCGTTATTGTTATTGGTGACCGTCAGCACAAACTCCCCCTCTAAATTGTCGTCCGGCAGAGCGCTCAGCAGCCCATTAACGGCCTCTACCGCCTGCTGAGGAATATACAAGACCATCGGTTTGAGGAATATTTTTTCTTGTTTCCGCTGAAGCCGGCCATTCTCTACCGCTAAGGTATAACCTTTATTTTCACTGTTCATAATTTTATCCCTCGATGAGAATTTTCGGATCAACATAGAAGTCGACATTAAATACCGTGTCCTCCGAGAGGGCCTCAATGCAGTGCCATTTTTCCGGTGGAAAAACGCCAAACTGGCCGGCTTCAATGGTCAGGGTTTCAACCGGTTCGGGGCTGGTTTCATCGGCATAGCCGAGATAGCGGATCGCCCCCTGCATCACCGACAGCCGGGGATAGACCCCCTGGCGGGTGCCAGCGTCCAGATGGCGGCGCCAGATAGAGGCCGGAGCGGTCTCCTTAGTCCACAGCGGCGTGCTGCGGGTATGAACGTAATGGGTGGGAATAATAATTCGCTGCATGATTGCGCCTCGCTTTACCGTTGCAAAGGATACGGTCAGAAATAGCCTATATGATGCATATCATATACCTCTTTCAAAGGTGAAGGATATTATTTTCCTGGCGAATTTTATCTCTACTCCTTTTTATACCCCTCTGGGATTAGCGCTAAGGGAAAATAAAAAAAGCGATTTCAGCTTGCTGAAATCGCCCGGAATAATATCTTTAAGGGCCTTCATATTTCATTTAGCGCAGCGGACTCGGTTTGCCGATTAAATAGCCCTGCACCAGGTCGCAGCCCAGCGCCTGCAGCGAGGCCAACTGCTCTTCGGTCTCCACACCTTCAGCCACAATGCGCATATGCAGGCTCTTTCCCATGCTGATAATCAGGCGCACGATATCCAGATCGTCTTTTTGCTCCGGAATATTGATAACAAACGAGCGGTCGATTTTGATTTTATCGAACGGGAAGTAGCTTAAACGCGACAACGAAGAATAGCCGGTACCAAAGTCATCGATGGAGATTTGAATGCCCTGCTCGCGCAGCTGGCTGAGAATTTCCAGCGAACGGGTGTTCTCATTGAACACATCCGACTCGGTGATCTCCAGATCCAGCCGTCGCGGATCGAGGCCAGTCTGCTGTAATACGCTGATAATGGTGTCGGTCAGCGAGGTGTTCATCAGCTGAATCGGTGAAACGTTGACCGAGACCTTGAGCGGCGTCGCCCAGCTGGCCGCTTCGGCACAGGCGGTTTTCAGCACCCACTCGCCGAGGGCATTGATAAGGCCGATTTTCTCTGCCACCGGGATAAACACCGTCGGCGGCACGGCGCCGCGCACCGGATGGAACCAGCGAACCAGCGCTTCATAACCGTAGATTTCGCGCGTAACGGTATCGGCGATCGGCTGGTAGTAGACTTTGAATTCGTCATGGGCCAGGGCCTGCAGCAGATCGTCTTCAAACGATTTATTCTCCTGCAGACGCTGCAGCATTCCCGGCCGGAAGATTTGCACATGGCCGCTGCCCTCTTTTTTCGCCTCATACAGGGCGAGGTCGGCGCACTTGTACAGATAATCGGTCCGGCTTTCGCCATCAGAGATCACGATCCCGATGCAGGCGTCGATATTAATCTGCGCATCGTAGATCTGATAGGGCTGGCTGATCTTCTCCCGGATAACATTGGCCCGCTCGAGCGCCATCTCTTCGGTCAGATCGTAAGAGAGCATCGCGAACTCATCGCCGCCGAGACGATACAGCGTCTCAGAGGTTTTACGGAAAAAAGAGAGGCGGCTGGCCAGATCCTGCAGCAGCTTATCGCCGGCGTCATGGCCGAGGGTATCGTTTACATCCTTAAAGCTGTCGAGGTCGAAAAGCATCACCACGGCGCAGCCATTATAGGGGCGAACCTGATTGACGATCTCCTGCAGACGCTGCCAGAAAGAGAGACGGTTTGGCATACCGGTCAGCGAATCATGGTAGGCATCGTACTGCAGTCGACGGTTCTGCACCTGCAGCTTCTCTTTCGAGGCCTGCAGATCGTTGGCCAGGGTTTTCATACGAACGTGGGCGCGCCGCAGGTTATTATTCTGCCGCAGCATCAGCAGCCCGAGGGAAATACACATGGCGATCAGCAGAATGGAGATCACCGAGTAGATATAATAGAGATGCTGAATTTTATCATGGGTGATATTAACGATATTAATATCTTGCGTCAGCGTGGCGGCCGCCATTGAGGTCAGGGGGCCATCTAGCTCGCTTAACACCGGCAGGATCGCTTTAACCTGCGCCGGCGTCATGGTATCAACTTGTTTATCAAGCAAATGGAGATTGCGGATCAGCGTGGCGACCACCGCCTTCCGCTGTTCGCTTTTATTAATAAAGCGACCCAGATCGCCCTCCTGCAGGAGTTCGATCTGGCTCATCATGATCTCGAGGCGCAGGCGCACCTCATCGTGGTCCGCCCCTTCGGCCCCAATCGCCATTCCCGCCAGACGAGACTCCAGTCGCATATATTCCGATACCATCTGCGACATTGACCACGAGTCCGTATAGCGGGTAAATTTTTGCAACTCACTTTGTCGCTCATGCACCAGATAAGTAATATATCCAGTCACAATAAACAACGACAAAATAATAGCCGTGAGTATTCGATTCAAGATCCGACCCTTACTCTATTATAATCTTAGAAACTTGCCAGGCCGATCGGGAATAATAGATCTGGTTCTGTAATTCAGCGCTGCTGTCGTAAGGGTAGACGATAAATAACGGGCCTTTATCCCGAACGCGCATATATTGGCCGTTCATTTTTAACGCCATAATGACCGGGAATTTATAAAAATCGTCCATCGGGATAATGGTGGTGTAGTCGTTGAGCGCCAGCACGCGGACGGATTGACCTTTAGCGCCGACTAAATCCATGAGTTTATTAAGGGGAATACCGTCAAAACGGACCTTGCCGGTGTACCAGGGGGTGGTGGTTTCCACCGTCTTCATGCCCAGCTTTTCCAGCATCGCGAGATCAAAAACCGCCTTGTCACCGACGTTCGTATTTCCGATTTTGCCGGAAATGGTCAGTACAGGTTTTCCTGTCGGCGCAGGCAGTTTTTCAGCATAAGCAGAAGGCAACATGACAGAACAAAATAAAACTGCAAGAAGTAGACGCATTTAACTCACCATTCCAGAGAAGGAGACATGTTAAGTGTAAACCATTTACGTCAATTCTTAAAAGGTGCTCCTCTTTGTTATCCGTTGATTTAATTAAAAGTATAAGCTTGCTGGCAAATTGCCAGAATGTTTAGTAAAGGGTGTGATTTCGCCCGCCTTTCCGGTCGCTTATTTTTGCACCAGCTCGCCGCTTAGCAGGCAAACTACTTTCCTCCACGGCCGCTGCGCGGTAGTCTCAGTGCAGACGCTACGCTAAAAGCGTCTCATTCCAATAACAACGAATTACGTGACTGACAGGACAGGGTATGGATTCAACAATAAGCGTGCAGCCCGGCGAGGCGCCGGATTCGCTGCATCGGGCCCGGCGGGCGGCATGGGGCAGCTTTGCCGGCGCCGTGGTCGACTGGTACGATTTTCTTCTCTATGGCATTACCGCCGCGCTGGTGTTCAACCGCGAATTTTTCCCGCAAATCAGCCCGGCGATGGGCACCCTTGCCGCGTTTGCCACCTTCGGCGTCGGGTTTCTTTTTCGCCCGCTGGGCGGGATTATCTTTGGCCACTTCGGCGACCGTCTCGGGCGCAAGCGGATGCTGATGATGACCGTCTGGATGATGGGTATCGCCACCGCCTGCATCGGCCTGCTCCCCTCATTCAGTCAGATCGGCTGGTGGGCGCCGGTGCTGCTGGTGTTCCTGCGGGCGGTTCAGGGCTTTGCCGTCGGCGGCGAATGGGGCGGCGCGGCGCTGCTCTCGGTGGAGAACGCGCCGAAGGGAAAAAAAGCCTTTTACAGCAGCGGGGTGCAGGTGGGCTACGGCGTCGGCCTGCTGCTCTCCACCGGGCTGGTATCGCTGATCAGCAGCCTGACCACCGACGAGCAGTTCCTCAGCTGGGGCTGGCGCTTACCCTTCCTGTTCAGCGTGGCGCTGGTTCTGATTGCGCTGTGGATCCGTAACGGTATGGCCGAATCGCAGGAGTTTGAAGCCCAGCAGAGCCAGGCCAACGCGCCGCAGGTGAAAAAGCGACTGCCGGTGGTGGAAGCCCTGCTTCGCCATCCCGGGGCGTTTTTACTGATTATTGCCCTGCGGTTGTGCGAACTGCTGACCATGTACATCGTCACCGCCTTCGCCCTCAACTACTCGACGCAAAACCTCGGCCTGCCGCGCGAGCTGTTCCTCAACATCGGCCTGCTGGTGGGCGGCCTCAGCTGTCTGACTATCCCCTGCTTCGCCTGGCTGGCAGACCGCTTTGGCCGTCGGCGGATCTATATTACCGGGGCGCTGATCGGCACGCTGAGCGGTTTTCCGTTCTTTATGGCGCTGGAGAGTCAGTCCGTTTTCTGGATCCTGTTCTTCGCCCTGATGCTGGCCAATATCGCCCATGATATGGTGGTCTGCGTCCAGCAGCCGATGTTTACCGAGCTGTTCGGCGCCAGCTATCGCTATAGCGGCGCCGGCGTCGGCTACCAGGTGGCGAGCGTGGTCGGCGGCGGCTTTACGCCCTTTATCGCCGCGGCGCTGGTCACCTTCTCCGGGGGCTCCTGGCACAGCGTGGCCCTCTATCTGACCGCGGGTTGCCTGCTGTCAGCGCTCACCGCGCTGCTGATGAAAAAGCATACTGTCGACTGACCAGCCTTCGGAGGGCGCGACCCGCGCCCTCCGGTAAGGAGAACGCATGTCTCTGTTGCCCCTGGCCGACTGCTGGCCACGCCGCTTTACCCCCGCCTCGCTGGCGCTGCAGTTTTGCGAGGACCCCACCCAGGCGGAACAACCGCTGTTTGCCAAAGCCGGCGCCGGCGAGGCCGTCGCCCAGCTCTGGCAGGCGCCGCAGGGATTCGTGGTGCCGGGGAGCTATCGTCAGTTTGCGGACCTGCCGGCGGTCAGCGCGCGTTTTGCCGCGCGGGGCTGGCCGGTATGGCTCCGCCGCTCCGGGGGCGGTCTGGTGCCCCAGGGGCCGGGGATTATCAACCTCAGCCTCGCCTGGCCGGTGCAGCAGCCGCTCGGCGAGGCCGCCGAACCCATCTATCACTCCCTGTGCGCTGTGCTGCAGCGCACCTTCGCGCGCTTCGGCGTTGCCAGCCACGCCCAAGCGGTGAGCGGTTCCTTTTGCGATGGCCGGTATAACCTCGCCTGCGGGGAGGGAGAGGAGGCGCGCAAGATTGTCGGTACCGCCCAGTACTGGCGGCCGCAGACGGCGAGCGGCGGCCATGTGGTGCTGGCCCATGCGGTGATCCTTATTGACGTCGATCTTAGCGCGGCGCATCAGGCGGCGAACGCCTTCGAAGCGCAGCTCGGCAGCGGGCGGGTCTACCGCGCCGACAAAACCGTCACCCTGGCGCAGTTGCTTCCCGGCGAGCGCCATCTGCTCCCCCGCTTCAGCGAGGCGCTGGCCCGGGAGCTGGACGCGGCTCGCTGAAGGTCGTTTTCAGGTAGCGGCTAAAGGTCTCCACCGCGCGCGACACCCGCGGAGTATAGGGCCGGATGACGTACAGCCGATCGGCGAACACCTCCACCGGCTGCCACGCCGGCAGCAGCTCCTGCACCAGCCCGCGGCCGATAGCCTCCCGGGCGCTAAAATCCGGCAGCAGCGCCACCCCCAACCCCGCCAGCACCGCATCGCGCAGCGACTCGCTGTTGTTGGTGGCGAACGGCCCCTGCACGTTGATGGTCACCCGCTCATCGGGCGTCTGGCGGGAGGCGAACGTCCACTGCGGGCGCTGGGGCCCACGGGGATAGGTCAGGCACTGGTGTTGACGCAGATCGTCGGGCGTCTCCGGGCGGCCATGGCGGCGAATATAGTCGGCGGATGCGACGATCAGCGTGGCCGTGTGGCACAGCGGCCAGGCGACGTGGGTGTCCGGGAGCGCCTCGCGCCGACAGTGGCGGATGGCGAGGTCGAACCCTTCGCTGCCGAGAGAGACCAGCCGGTCGGTCACCTCCAGCTGCAGATGCAGCTGGGGATGTTGATGTAAAAAGGGCGCGATCGCCGGCACCAGTTGCTGACGGGAAAAGGCCACCGGCGCGGTCAGGCGCAACGTCCCCCGCAGCGGTCCGCCCTCATCGCAGGCGCCGGTGAAAATATCCCGCAGCTGGCCAAACGGCTCACTGAGCTCCGCCACCAGCCGTAGCCCGTCGTCGCTGAGGCTGACGCTGCGGGTGGTGCGATGGACCAGCGTTTTACCGGTCACCCGCTCCAGCTCGCTGATTTTCTGGCTGATGGCCGACTTGCTGATCCCCAGCTTTTCCGCGGCCCGGGTATAGCTTTTCTGCTCTTCCAGCACCGTCAGCCAGTAAAGATGGGCCCAGTAACTCTCCGGACGACTCTCGCTCATATTGATTGTTCACCAGTAAAAACAATGTATTCAACTATAGCGGTTTTTGCCCGCGACGGCATCGGCTAGCATCCATATCAGACAGCGATTATTCCCTAACGATAAGGACCACCTGCATGCCATTACTGACATTTGACCTGATTGAAGGCCGTACGGAACAGGAGATCAGAACCTTGCTGGATGCCGCTCATCGCGCCGTGCTGCGCGCCTTCGAGGTACCGGAACGCGACCGCTACCAGATTGTTCACGAAAACAAAGCCCACCATATGGTGATTGAAGACACCGGCCTCGGACTGACCCGCACGCGGGATCAGGTGGTGGTGCGGGTCTATACCAGCCCGCGCAGCGACGCGCAGAAGCAGCGTTTCTTCGCCATTCTGCAGGAGGAGCTGGCGGAGCACTGCGGCCTGAGCGGCGATGATGTGATGGTGTCGATTATCAGCAACCAGAAAGGCGACTGGAGTTTTGGCCGCGGGGTCGCGCAGTATCTTACCGGCGATCTCTAAGCCGCGGCCGGGAGGGCGCTGTCAGCGGCGGCCTGCCGCCGCGATGCGCTGGCGCGCCTGCTGTTCGATATTTTCCAGCAGTTCCTGGACATCGTCTTCGTCAATGTCGAGGAACTGGCCTTCCAGCAGGGCGGCGTGAATATCTTCCCGGGTAACCGAAATGCCCAGCGGCACCGCACGGGATTTGACCTCCTCCGCCGCCAGCGGATGGGGGTAGCGGCGGCCAACCAGATTGTTAAACACGATGGCCAGCAGCGCCAGCATCAGCGAGTTGAGCAGCACCGGCGTCAGCACAAAGTGATAGCCTTCGCTGTGCACCCCGGCGCCGCCGAGGATCGCCGTCAGGGCCACCGCGCCGCCGGGAGGATGCAGGCAGCGCAGAAAATACATCCCGGCGATGGCCAGCGCCGCCGCCAGCCCGCAGGCCAGCGCCGGGTCGGGCACCAGCATCCCCACCGTGACGCCGATCAGCGCCGACAGCACATTACCGCCGACAATCGACCACGGCTGCGCCAGCGGACTGCTCGGCACGCCAAACAGGAGTACCGCCGATGCGCCCATGGGGGCAATAAACCACAGATTGACTTCGCCGAGCAGCCAGTGGCTGAACATGCTGGTCACCGCCAGCCCGGTGCCGGCGCCGATGGAGCCCAGCACAATATGCCGACGAGCCACCGGCAGCGCGTGCGGCTTCAGCCGCCCAAGGAAAATCCGCAGCCGTGAAAACAGGCCTGCGGGAATAACACTCAACATCGCTTTATCGCTCAGATCATAGGAGTTACTTATATTTTATTTTCTTTTTTTAACCTTACATTAACAACCCTGTATTTAGCAGGGGATCGCGCGGGCGGCGATTTCCGGGCGGCGCAGGGCTGTGAATTCTCGCCCGGGCTGATAGAATCCCTTTTCTGTCAGGGGGATACCCCTTTTGCGAACTGAAGGTCATAACCCAGTGAATAATAAAATCTCTTTAGCGAAAGAAGTGGCATGGGCCAGCCAGAATATGCCGCGTACCCTGCGTCAGGTCGCCGCCCTGCCCGACCTCAGCGGCGTCCGCCTTGCCTGCTGTATGCACCTCGACATGAAAATGATCCCGCTGGTGCAGGGGATCCTCGACAAGGGCGCTCAGGTCTTTTTAACCACCTGTAACCCCACCACCGTGCAGGACGACGTGGTGGCCTGGCTGGTGGAGCGCGGCGCCGAGGCCTGCGCCTGGCGCAATATGAGCGATGCCGACTGGCAACAGTCATGGGAAAAAGCGATCGCCTGGCAGCCCACTCACCTGTGCGAAATGGGGGCCGATATCACCACCCTCCTCCATCAGCGCGGCGAGTTCGGCAACATCGTGGCGGGTCTGGAAGCCACCGGCTCCGGCGTCAATCGGCTGGGTGATATTCAGCCCGGCTATCCGATCTTTAACTGGGACGATCTGCCGGTCAAAGAGGGGCTACATAACCGCCATATGGTCGGACTCACCGCCTGGCACACCTTCTTCCAGACCACTCATCTCACCCTGCATGAGAAAAAAGTGCTGGTGATCGGCTACGGCCTGGTTGGCCAGGGCGTCGCGGCGGCGGCAAAAGCCTTTGGCGGCCAGGTGATGGTGGCGGAGATCGATCCTGCCCGTCGGCTGCAGGCGGCCTATGACGGCTGGCACGTGGTCGATCTCCAGGAGGCTATCGCCTCGGCGGACGTGGTAGCCACCGCGACAGGCGGTAAAAACGTGGTTAATCGCCAGGCGCTGGACCGGGCGAAAGCGGGCGTGTTTATCCTTAACGTCGGCCACGTGGCGGAAGAGATCGACGGCGAGTACCTGCGCCAGTACCCTCAGGAAGAGGTGATGCCGTATATCAACGCCTACCGCATGGCTGACAAAACCGTCTACCTGATGGCCAATGGCTCGATGCTCAACCTGACCGCCGGCTTCGGCGACAGCCTTAACGCCTTTGACGTTACCCTGGCGGTGATGGCCAGCGGTATCGGCCATATTGTCAGCGACGGTATGCGCGCCCCGGCGCAGGTTTACCTGCTGCCGCAGGCGGTCTGGCAGCAGGCGCTGTAAACCCGGCGCACCGTCCCCCATCCTCGAGACGATGCGCTTTATCATCAGGACGCTGGCGCGCTATCGGGCAGCACAATGTTACTCTGCGCCAGGGTCCCCATCTGGTGGTACATCGCGCTGGCGGCATCCAACAGGTGCATGGCCAGCGCGGCGCCGCTGCCCTCCCCCAGGCGCATGTCCATATCGAGATACGGGCGCAGACCCAGCGCGTCGAGGGCGATCCGCGCCCCTTTCTCCGCCGACAGGTGTGAAGGGATAAGATACGGGTGCGCCGCCGGGGCCATGCGGCAGGCCGCCAGAGCCGAAGCGTAGGAGAGGAAGCCATCCAGCACCACCGGCAGGCCGCAGGAGGCCGCCCCGAGGATCACCCCGGTCATACCCACCAGATCAAAACCGCCCACCTTAGCCAGCACGTCCAGCCCGTCCGCCGGGTTCGGCTGGTTATGAGCGATCGCCTGGCGCACCACCGCCACCTTATGGCCCCGCTGCGCCAGCGGCAGATTGGCCCCGCAGCCCACCACCGCGTCGGGGTCGCTGCCGGTCAGGACGCTGATCGTCGCAGCGGCCGGGGTGGTATTGGCCATCCCCAGCTCCCCCACGCCAAAGACGTTCACCCCGTCGGCGGCGAGCTGGCGGGCGAAACGCATGCTGGCCAGCAGCACAGTCTCTGCCTGCTGACGGCTCATCGCCGCCGTCCGGGCGATATTCCCGCTACCGCGGGCCACCTTGAGGTTGATCAGGCCCGGCAGCGGCTCGGCGTCGATGCCGACATCCACCACCTCCACTCTCACGCCAGCCTGCGCCGCCAGCACGCAGACGCCGGTATTGCCCCGCACCATATTGCCGGCATGAATGGCCGTGACCGCCTGCGGGGAAGGGGTCACGCCTTCATGCCAGACGCCGTGGTCGGCGCACATGACCACGATGGCTTTTTCAGTCAGCGCCAGCTGCCCCTGCAGCCCCGGCAGACCGGCCAGCTGTACCGCCAGGCTCTCCAGACGGCCAAGGCTGCCGGGCGGCTTTAACAGGCCATCAATATGCTGCTGCGCGCGCGCCATGCCCGTCACATCGGGCTGCGGAATGGCAGCCAGTAACGCCGAAAGTGTTTCCATTCTGTTCCTCACCGTTGATGCCAGGCCTTACAGTAGCGCCAGTAAAAAGAGTAATTCACCCAGCTCGATCGCCGCTCCGAGGGTATCCCCGGTCTGCCCGCCGAGGGTTCGCTTCAGCGCCCACCCCAGACCCCAGATCAGCACCAGGGCGATCAGCGCGGCGCGCAGCCCCTGCAGCCCCAGCAGGGCGGTGGCCAGCGCGATCGCCAGCGCCATCGTCACCAGCGTCTGCTGCAGGCTAATTTTGCCAATAAACAGATTGCCCAGCCCTTTTTCCCGCGCATAGCGATGGCGATACATCAGCAGCACCGCCATTCCGCGACCGACGGCGCAGGCCGCCGCCAGCGCCGCGATGGGGTTGACATCGCGCAGCAGCAGTTCGCCGACCACCAGCACCTTCGCCACCAGCACAAAAATCAGCGCCAGCCCGCCGTGGGTACCCAGCCGGCTGTCGCGCATGATCTCCAGCATTCGATCGCGGGTGCGGGCGGAGAAGATGCCGTCGCAGGTATCGGCCAGCCCGTCAAGGTGAAATCCGCCGGTGAGCAGCGCCAGCGCCAGCGCGCCGAACAGCGCCGCCAGCGGGACGCCGCACCACGGCTGCAGGAGGTACACCACCGCGCCGGCGATGGCGCCGAGCAGTAAACCGACCAGCGGGAAGGTGACGATACTGCGCTGGTACTGTTCGATCTCCAGGCCCTGAGATAACCGCGCCGGGACCGGCAGACGGCTGATAAACGAGAGTGCGGCAAAGAATGACTTAATCACGTGGGGTTGACTCCTGTCGGCGAAAGCAGCGGAAGAGGTTCTGTCGCGCCCGGTCAGCACCTGAGTTTATCTTCTGGCGAATCGATCGTCGGAGAGGTGAGAGGTGTTGAGATATCGCCCTGACGCCGCTGCGTCAGATGCCCGGCCAGGATGAGAGAAACCTTTCCGATATCAATACGTTTTCGCGGGGCAGTATAGCAAAGAGTCGGTGGAAAGAGGCAGTTGCCGGCACAAAGTTTTCGCAGAAAAAGAGACGGGAGGGGGTAGTGCAGAACAGCCCGGCGACGCTGACCGCCGCCGGACAGCTGGGATTAGCCTTCGACTTTGGCTTCACCCATCACTTTCAGTTTTTTAGAGATGTCGCGGCGCTCTTTGGACAGCTCGGCATTCTTGATGATGTAGTCATCAACGCGGTCTTCGTAATCGCTCTTCATGCTGGCGATGATGCCCTGGATGGCTTCCACGCTCATGCCCGGTTTGATGTAGTCGCTGAGGTTGTCCAGCAGCAGAACGCGCTTCTGGTTATCACGGATCTTTTTCTCAACGTCCTGAATTTCACGCTGCAGTTTGTTCTTACGACGGTACAGACGAACAAACTCCAGTACGTCCTGGAAAGAAGGCTTAGTTGTTTCCATTTTTACACCCCTAATAATTGAGATTCGGATTCGTAAAGCGACTGCGTTATAGGGCTAACATAACTGCTAGCAGTCGCTGATGACAATGTTTTTTCCTTTGCGTTTATCATAACCCTAAACGCTGCTGAATCGAAACAACCCGTGCAGTTACCCGGTGCATCTGGTGCTTATTTGCGCAACGCGCGGCAGATCAGATGCGACAGCAGCTCCAGCTGGCGCGCCAGTTCAATAGAGAGCCAAACATAGCCATGGATCGGGGTTTCCGCCAGGCTATCGTCCCCCTGCTCTTTCATCAGCTGGCGCAGTTCGAGGACGATATCATTCAGCTTTTCATTATTGGCGCGCACAGGCTGAGGGTTCCCTTCGTACAGCGCGTGGGCGATGGCCAACAGCGTCTGCTGGGTCATCTGCTGCGTCTCCCGCAGGGTGTGCGCATTGAGCATGACGAAGTGGCCCGGACGGGTTGCCCACCAGGCGTTGATCTGCAGCTCCAGCATGCACACGAGGTTGCGGCTGACGGTCTGGATAGCCTCGAAGATCGCCTTCTGGATGTGCGTCTCTTTGCTGGCGGGGGTGATCAGCCCGCGCATTTTGACGACGTCGTTGAGCGCCTGTTGGAGATGCTTTTCCAGCCGCGGCCGATCCACCAGATTTGGCGAGAAGCCGGCCTGGTAGAGGCGGTTGAAGTTGGTGACGTAGCTGGCCATCTGGATGCGCCAGTGGATAAACGCCCGCTGCGGCCAGATACCGGTAAACAGCATCGCCAGCAGCGAGCCGAAGATCACATCGCCGCTTCGCCACAGCGCGGTATGCATATCGCCCGGCGGCGCCCCGACCACCACCGACAGGGTGATGCCGATCAGCAGCGCCTGATAGGGTTTCTTGCCCAGCGCCAGCCAGCCGCAGAGGAACATCGCCGCCGCGCACCAGAGGACCATCAGCGGCAGGGAGATAAGCTCAAGCTTCAGCGCCACCAGCCCCAGCGCCGAGCCGAGGATCGTGCCGCCGATGCGCTGAAACGCCCGCGGCACGACGTTGCCCCAGAAGGAGATCGGCCCCATTACCACCACCAGGGTGATGAGAGGCCAGGTCCCCTCAGGCACGTTCAGCAGCCGCACCAGCAAAAAGGTGAGCACAAAGGCCAGCGCAATCCGCACACCATGCACCACCCGATAATGGCGATACAAGCGGATCTCAAATGGCTTGAGTGATTTATCAGCGCGCACAACCCTCTCCGGCAAAACGAAAAGGCCAATTGTAACTGCTTTTTCGCCCGGAGCGTGCCGGGAATGTAAAAATCCTTGTCCGGAACAGGGGTAAATCGCTACGACGCGACGCGGGCGACGGGAACATACATGTCGATTTCCCAGTAGCCGTCGTGGTTGCCGTCGTTAAGATAGACCTCAAAGCAGGGCTGAGGGGCGATGCGATACGCCGTGCTCTGCAGCAGGCTGTCGAAAAACTGCCTCCACGGGGTGGCGAAGTCGTGATCCACCACCCGCGCGCGGGCGCAGGCGTAATCCCCGCCGGCAATCGCCGTTATGATCACCCCTTCGCTGTTGGCGGGAATGACGTAATCCTCGTCAACCGCGACCACGGTGGCGCAGCGCAGTTTTTCCGCCGGCACGTCCTCCGGGTTATCGTAGTAGACGGCAAGCCACTCGCGGGCGGGCACCTGCTGGCCTTCAACCCACATCATCAGTTGCTCAAACCCCTGCCTGACGGTTTGATCCCAGGGCCCGACCAGATGGAAACCGGCAATGGTTTTCTTGCCGAGGGGGGTGACGCTGTAGTTCATCTTGCCTCCTTTGGAGATAAATGACTGTATGAATATACAGTTAATTTAACAGGAGATCCCTCCTCAGTATGTGCGCGAATTCACAGAGTCGCCATTGCGGCTGATGAAAAAAACGGCGATGTTGTCCCCGCGTCTGCCGGGCGGCAGGCGAAAAAAAACCGCCTGCAAAGAGGCGGTTGGCGTGGTTACAGCTCGTGGTGCAGGTAATCGCTCATTCGCGAGAACACCCCGCCTTTATTAATGCTTTCGAGGGTGACCAACGGATAGTGGCCCACGACCTTGTCGCCGTCATACAGCGAAATCTCGCCGACCCGCTGGTTGGCGACGATCGGCGCCTCAAGGTCCTTCTTATCCAGCACATATTTCGCTTTAATGCGCGACACTTCCGCCTTCGGCAGCGCTAACCAGAAATCCTGATCGGTGCCGAGCTTAATCTGCTCTTTATCGCCGTACCAGATGCGCTCGCTGCCGACCTTCTGCCCCTTCTGCAGCACCTGCACGGTGTCGAAGTTTTGCTGCCCCCAGTGCAGCAGTTTCGCGGCCTGCTGCTCGCGGCCTTTCGGGCTGTCGGCCCCCATCACCACGGCGATCAACCGACGCTGGCCATCCACCGCCGAGGCGATCAGGTTAAACCCGGCGCCCGACGTGTGGCCGGTTTTCAGGCCATCGACGTTCAGGGTTTTATCCCACAGCAGACCGTTACGGTTTTGCTGGGTAATGCCGTTCCACGTCAGGCTTTTCTGGCTGTACATGTGGTAGACGTCAGGCTCGCCATGGATAATCGCCCGCGACAGCACCGCCAGGTCATAGGCCGAACTGTGCTGACCCGGGGCATCGAGGCCGTGGACGGTTTCGAAATGGGTATCCTGCAAATGCAGTTTTTCGACATACTGATTCATCAGGGCGACAAACTGCGGCTGACCGCCGGCGACATAGTCGGCCAGCGCGACGCAGGCGTCGTTGCCGGAGTCGACAATCAGCCCGCGGCTGAGGTCGCGGACGCTGACGCGATCCCCTGGCTTTAAGAACATCAGGGATGACCCGTCGAACACCGGGTTGCCCTTCGCCCAGGCGTCTTTCCCCACGGTGACGATATCGTCAAAGGTGATACGATGGCTGTCGATGGCGCGATCGACCACGTAGCCGGTCATTAATTTGGTCAGGCTGGCAGGATTGCGCTGCTGATGTTCGTTACCCGCGGTCAGTACCTGACCGGTGGTGTAATCCATCAGCACCCAGGAGCCAGCCTGAATGGAAGGCGGCGCGACCGTAGCAGGTAAGTCGACGGCAAATGCGCAGGAAACGCTCGAAGCGAGCAAAGATACAGCAATAAACAAACGGCCTTTCAACGGCATATCCTCTAGATTTACAGATCCGCCGTCCTTTTTACGGAACTTCGCGTTTCATATCAGGGTTTAATTGCAAGAAAATATGACACGGCGGAGGATGTTGCTTGCCGTTACCCTTCTGATGACCGGGCAAATCGTTTACCATACCGGTCGCACGCCACCACGGATAATGAACAGACTATGCAAGACAGCGTCAACCAGCCCGGATTTTTATTCCACGATTATGAAACCTTCGGTACCAGCCCTTCCCTTGACCGGCCGGCGCAGTTCGCCGCCATCCGCACCGACGCGGAGTTAAACGTGCTGGGCGAGCCCGAGGTGTTTTACTGCAAGCCCGCTGACGATTACCTGCCGCAGCCGCAGGCGGTAATGATCACCGGGATCACCCCGCAGGAAGCGCTGGCCAAAGGGGATAACGAGGCCGCGTTTGCCCGCCGCATCCACGATCTGTTCACGGTGCCGCAAACCTGCATCGTCGGCTATAACAACGTGCGCTTTGATGACGAAGTGACGCGGAATATCTTCTATCGCAACTTCTATGACCCTTATGCCTGGAGCTGGCAGCACGATAACTCGCGCTGGGATCTGCTCGACGTGATGCGCGCCTGCTATGCCCTGCGTCCGGAAGGGATCGCCTGGCCGGAAAATGACGAGGGTCTGCCGAGCTTCCGCCTTGAACATCTGACCGTCGCCAACGGTATTGAACACCAGAACGCCCATGACGCGATGGCCGACGTGTACGCCACCATCGCCATGGCGAAGCTGGTGAAAACCCGGCAGCCGCGGCTGTTTGACTATCTCTACAGCCACCGCAATAAGCGCAAGCTGGCGACGCTCATCGACGTGCCGCAGATGAAGCCGCTGGTGCATGTCTCCGGCATGTTCGGCGCCGCGCGCGGCAACACCAGCCTGGTGGCGCCCCTGGCCTGGCATCCGGAAAACCGCAATGCGGTGATTATGGTCGATCTGGCGGGGGATATGGCGCCGCTGCTGGAGCTGGATGCGGACGCCCTGCGCGAGCGGCTTTACACCCCGCGCGCCGAGCTTGGCGATCTGCCGGCGGCGCCGATTAAGCTGGTGCATTTGAACAAATGTCCGGTGCTGGCCCAGGCCAATACCCTGCGCCCGCAGGATGCCGACCGGCTGGGGATCTCCATTCAGCGCTGTCTGGAGAATGCCCAGCTGCTGCGGGCGAATCCGCAGGTGCGGGAGAAAGTGGTGGCGGTGTATGCCGAAGCCGAGCCGTTCGTGCCGTCCGAAAACGTCGACGCCCAGCTTTACAATGGGTTCTTTAGCGATGCCGACCGCGCGGCGATGAAAATCGTGCTGGAAACCGAACCGCGCAATCTGCCGGCGCTGGATATCACCTTCGCCGACAAGCGCATCGAACGCCTGCTGTTTAACTACCGGGCGCGCAACTTCCCCGGCACGCTCGATGAACATGAGCAGCAGCGCTGGTTAGAGCACCGTCGTCAGGTATTTACGCCTGAGTTTTTGCAGGCCTATGCCGATGAGCTGCAGATGCTGTATCAGCAATATGCGGATGATAAAGAGAAGCTGGCGCAGCTGAAGGCGCTGTGGCAGTACGCGCAGGATATTGTCTGATTGGCTGAAATTCCCGGGTTGCGGCTAACGCCTTTCCCGGGCTACAAACGATGACCGGGGAGGACACCTGACCGTAGGCCCGCGCAAGCGCAGCGCCGCCGGGCATTGCATCCCCGGTTCGTGCTTACCTTTTTGCCCGGGGCGGCTTCGCCTTACCGGGCCTGGGCGCTGGTACCAGAGTAGCCCGGGTAAGGCGAAGCCGCTACCCGGGATGACTGGCTTAACTTTTCGCGCGGCTGGCGATGATTTCATCCGCTACGTTGCGCGGCGCTTCCGCGTAGTGGTGGAACTCCATGCTATAGGTTGCTCGTCCCTGAGACATCGAGCGCAGCGTGGTGGAATAACCAAACATCTCCGCCAGCGGCACATCGGCGCGGATGATCTGGCTGCCGAAGCGCTCTTCCATCCCCTGCACCATCCCGCGACGGGAAGAGAGATCGCCCATGATATTCCCGGCGTACTCTTCCGGCGTTTCCACCTCCACGTGCATCACCGGCTCAAGGATCACCGGGTCCGCTTTGCGCGCCCCTTCCCGGAAGCCGAAGATCGCCGCCATGCGGAACGCCATCTCCGAGGAGTCCACATCGTGGTACGATCCGAAGGTCAGGGTCGCTTTCACGTCAACCACCGGATAGCCCGCCAGCACGCCGGTGCCCATCGCTTCGCGCAGCCCTTTCTCCACGGAAGGGATGTACTCGCGCGGCACGACCCCGCCTTTGGTGGCGTCCTCGAAGACGAAACCGCTGCCCGGCTCCAGCGGCTCAAGGGTCAGCACGACGTGCCCGTACTGTCCTTTACCGCCGGACTGGCGCACAAATTTGCCCTCCACGTCCGTCACTTTCTTGCGCAGGGTTTCGCGGTAGGTGACCTGCGGACGACCAATGTTGGCCTCGACGTTAAACTCGCGCTTCATCCGGTCGACAATGATCTCCAGATGCAGCTCGCCCATGCCGGAGATAATCGTCTGGCCGGACTCTTCATCGGTATGCAGACGGAACGACGGATCTTCCGCCGCCAGCCGCTGCAGCGCGATGCCCATTTTCTCCTGGTCCGCTTTGGTCTTCGGCTCAATCGCCAGCGAAATCACCGGCTCCGGAAACTCCATCCGCTCAAGGGTAATCACCGCATCCGGGTCGCATAACGTATCGCCGGTAGTGACATCCTTCAGCCCAACGCAGGCCGCGATATCCCCGGCGTGCAGTTCGTCGACTTCGTGGCGATCGTTGGCCTGCATCAGGACGATACGCCCGATGCGCTCTTTCTTGCCCTTCACCGGATTCCACACCGCATCGCCTTTCTTCAGCGTCCCGGAGTAGACGCGGATAAAGGTCAACTGGCCGACGTAGGGGTCGGTCATCAGTTTGAACGCCAGCGCCGACAGCGGCTCATCGTCGCTCGGATGGCGTTCCGCCGGCTGGCCTTTCTCATCCACGCCCTGTATCGCCGGAATATCCAGCGGCGACGGCATCAGCTCCACCACCGCGTCGAGCATGCGCTGCACGCCTTTGTTTTTAAAGGCGCTACCGCAGAGCACCGCCTGGATTTCACCCTTCACCGTGCGCTGGCGCAGACCGGCGACGATCTCCGCCTCGTCCAGCTCGCCGGTTTCGAGGTATTTATCCATCAGCGCGTCGCTGGCCTCCGCCGCCGCCGAGACCATTTTCTCCCGCCACTCGCGGGCAGTCGCCAGCAGATCGTCAGGGACCGGCCCGTAGCTGAAGGTCATGCCCTGGGTGGCGTCATCCCACAGGATGGCGCGCATTTTCACCAGGTCGACGACGCCGGTGAAATGCTCTTCGGCGCCAATGGGGATGACAATCGGCACCGGGTTGGCCTTCAGGCGGTCGATCATCATCTGCACCACGCGGAAGAAGTCCGCGCCGGGGCGGTCCATCTTGTTGACGAAGGCCAGCCGCGGGACATGGTATTTATTCGCCTGGCGCCAGACGGTCTCCGACTGGGGCTGCACCCCGCCGACGGAGTCATACACCATCACCGCGCCGTCGAGCACGCGCATGGAACGTTCCACCTCAATGGTGAAATCCACGTGCCCCGGGGTGTCGATGATATTGATCCGGTGCGGCTCGAAGCTGCGGTCCATACCCGGCCAGAAGCAGCTCACCGCCGCCGAGGTAATGGTGATCCCGCGCTCTTGCTCCTGGGCCATCCAGTCGGTGGTTGCCGCGCCATCGTGTACTTCACCCAGCTTATGGCTCATCCCGGTGTAAAACAGGATGCGCTCGGTGGTGGTGGTTTTACCGGCATCGATATGCGCGGAGATACCGATGTTGCGATAACGTTCGAGGGGGATGGGTCGGGGCATGATGCGTCCTTAGTCGTTTTGACTGTCAGTCTGCGGTCGGAATGATCCGCAGTTCATTTCACTGCCGCTTATGATAGTACAATTGTACGAGTATATTCGAACTATTTTTACTATTATTATGATTGGTCAGGTTGCGGCGGCGCGCGTGGCATGCGAACAGGAGTTTGGGTATAGTAGCCGCCAGCCGCCGATACGGGCTGCGACCGCCATGCGCCGCGCCACCGCCGACACAGGATTATTATGATCGCCAATCACCCTGAACGAGAACAAATTCGCCTGGAAAATGTCCTTTCCGCGCTCGGCAACCCGCTGCGACTGGAGATCATCCGCACGCTGGCCGACGGCAGCGAGCAGAGCTGTAACGCTCTGCGTCAGGAAGAGGTGGCCAAGTCCACCATGACCCACCACTGGCGCGTCCTGCGCGACAGCGGTGTGATCTGGCAGCGGCCTCAGGGACGGGAGAATATGATTTCGCTGCGCCGGGAAGATCTGGACGCCCGTTTTCCCGGCCTGCTGGATACGCTGCTGAACGTGATGCAGCAGTCGTGAATCGCTAACCTGCTGCCTGCTACTCCCCCGCCAGCCGCTGGTACTGCCTGAAACGGGCCCGGGCATCCTCCTCCGTTTGCCGGAACAGCGCGTCCGCCAGATCCGGGGTGGTTTTGTGCAGCGCGGCATAGCGCACCTCGCCAAGCAGAAAGTCGCGGAAGCTCTCTTCCGGCTCTTCGGAGTCCAGTATAAACGGCGTTTTGCCCTCGGCTTCGCGCTGTGGATGGTAGCGCCACAGGTGCCAGTATCCCGCCTCCACCGCCCGCTTCGCCTCGCGCTGACTGCAGCGCATCCCGGCTTTCAGGCCGTGGTTGATACAGGCGGCGTAGGCGATCACCAGCGACGGTCCCGGCCAGGCTTCAGCCTCTGCGATGGCCCGCAGGGTCTGATCTTTATCAGCGCCCATGGCGATCTGCGCAACGTAAACATTGCCGTAGCTCATCGCCATCATGCCGAGATCTTTTTTCCGCGTGCGTTTCCCCTGGGCGGCAAACTTGGCGATCGCCGCCACCGGGGTCGATTTGGACGACTGGCCGCCGGTGTTGGAGTAGACCTCGGTATCGAACACCAGAATATTGACGTCTTCCCCGCTGGCCAGCACATGATCGAGACCGCCGAAGCCAATATCGTAGGCCCAGCCGTCGCCGCCGAAGATCCACTGCGAACGCCGGACGAAATAGTCACGGTTCTGCCAGAGCTGCTCCAGCAGCGGAACCCCCTCTTTTTCCGCCGCCAGCAACGCACTGAGGCGGTCCGCACGCTCGCGGGTCCCCTCCCCCTCGTCCTGCTGCGCCAGCCATTGCCGCATCGCGGCGTGAAGCGCGTCGCTGACCGGCAGCGCCAGGGCGCGAGTCATCTCCCCGGCGATCTGTTGGCGGATCGCCTGGCCGCCGAGCATCATGCCCAGCCCGAACTCGGCGTTGTCCTCAAACAGCGAGTTTGCCCAGGCCGGCCCGTGGCCGCGGTGGTTGGTGGTATAGGGCATCGAAGGCGCGCTGGCGCCCCAGATCGAAGAGCAGCCGGTGGCGTTGGCGATCAGCATCCGGTCGCCAAACAGCTGGGTGATCAGCCGGGCATAGGGCGTTTCGCCACAGCCCGCGCAGGCGCCGGAAAACTCCAGCAGCGGCGTTTCGAACTGGCTGCCTTTGACCGTCGTTTTGCGAAACGGGTTGTCTTTTGGCGCCAGCCCCAGCGCGTAGTCCCAGACCGGGGCCATCGCGCGCTGGCTGTCGAGGGAGGCCATTTGAAGCGCCTTGCCGCGCGACGGGCAGCTCTCCACGCAGTTGCCGCAGCCGGAGCAGTCCAGCGGCGAGATAGCCAGATGATAGTGGTAGTCTTTGGCCCCCTGGGCCGGTTTGCTCAGCAGCCCGGCGGGCGCCGTATCCTGTTCTTCAGCGTTCAGCAACGCCGGGCGGATCGCCGCATGCGGGCAGACGAAGGCGCACTGGTTACACTGGGTGCAGCCGTCGGGCTGCCAGACTGGCACCTCCAGGGCAATGCCGCGCTTCTCCCAGGCGGCGGTGCCGGAGGGAAAGGTGCCGTCTTCCATCCCGGCGAAGGCGCTCACCGGCAGCAGGTCGCCACGCTGGCGGTTCATGGGCTGCAGAATATCGCGGATGAAGTCCGGCATCAGGGTTGTCGCCTGCGGCGCCGGCGCCTCGAGGGTCGCCCAGTGGGCGGGAACCGTCACCCGACGCAGCGCCGCCATCCCCAGCTCGATCGCCCGCTGGTTCATCTCAATGACGCTCGCCCCTTTGCTGCCATAGCTTTTCTCCACCGCCTGCTTGAGATAGTCCGCCGCGGTTTGCGGATCGATAATCGCCGTCAGCTTAAAGAACGCCGCCTGCATCAGCATGTTAAAGCGCCCGCCGAGGCCCAGCTCGCGGGCGATGTCCACCGCGTTGAGGGTATAAAAGTCGATCTTTTCCTGCGCCAGATAGCGCCGGACGCTGACCGGCAGGTGCTGCTCCAGCTCCGCCTCGGACCAGCTGCAGTTGAGCAAAAAGGTGCCTCCCGGCTTCAGCCCCTCCAGCAGGTCGTAGCGGTCGACATAGGATTGCTGAGAGCAGGCGATAAAATCGGCCCGGTGGATCAGGTAGGGCGAGGTGATTGGCCGGTCGCCAAAGCGCAGGTGCGAGACGGTGATCCCCCCGGACTTTTTCGAGTCGTAGGAAAAGTAGGCCTGAGCATAGAGCGGCGTGTTATCGCCGATGATCTTGATGGCGCTTTTGTTCGCCCCGACGGTGCCGTCCGAGCCCATGCCCCAGAATTTGCAGGCGGTGATCCCGGCGTGGGAGACCGCCAGCGGCACCTGCCGGGCGGGCAGCGAGGTAAAGGTGACGTCATCGACAATGCCCAGGGTAAAGCCGTCCTTCGGCAGCGGCTGCCGAAGATTGTCAAACACCGCGGCGATATCGTTGGGCAGCACATCCTTACCGCCGAGGGCGTAGCGGCCGCCGACAATCAGCGGCGCATCGTCGCGTTGATAGAAAGCGTTTTTGACGTCGAGGCACAGCGGTTCCGCCTGCGCCCCCGGCTCTTTGGTGCGGTCAAGGACGGCAATACGCTGCACGCTGGCGGGCAGTTGCGCGAAAAAGTGCGCCAGCGAGAACGGCCGATAGAGATGAACGCTGAGCAGCCCCACCTTCTCTCCCGCCGCATTCAGCGCATCCACCACCTCCTGGACGGTGTCGCACACTGAGCCCATGGCGATAATCACCCGCTCGGCGTCCGGCGCGCCGTGGTAATTAAACAGGTGATATTCCCGCCCGGTGAGCGCGGTGATCTTCGCCATATAGCTTTCCACCAGATCGGGCAGCGCGAGGTAGAAGCGGTTACCGGCCTCCCGCTCCTGGAAGTAGATATCCGGGTTTTGCGCGGTGCCGCGGATCACCGGGTGATCCGGATGCAGCGCCTGACGACGAAAGCGCTCCAGCGCCGGGCGCTCCAGCAGCGCCGCCAGTTGCTCATACTCCAGCACCTCGATCTTCTGTATTTCGTGCGAAGTGCGAAAGCCGTCGAAGAAGTTGATAAAGGGTATCCGCCCGGCGATCGCCGCCAGATGCGCCACCGCCGACAGGTCCATCACCTGCTGAACGTTATTCTCCACCAGCATGGCGCAGCCGGTCTGGCGCACCGCCATCACATCCTGATGGTCGCCAAAAATATTCAGCGAATTGGTCGCCAGCGCCCGGGCGCTAACGTGAAAGACGCCCGGCAGCAGCTCCCCGGCAATTTTGTACAAATTGGGGATCATCAGCAGCAGCCCCTGCGACGCGGTGTAGGTGGTGGTGAGCGCCCCCGCCTGCAGCGCGCCGTGCACCGCCCCGGCGGCGCCGGCTTCAGACTGCATCTCCATCAGGCGCACCGGCCGACCAAAGAGGTTCTTTTTCCCCTTAGCGGCCCATTCATCGACATTCTCCGCCATCGGGGTGGAGGGGGTAATGGGATAGATGGCCGCCACGTCGGTAAAGGCGTAGGAGATCCAGGCCGCCGCCGCGTTGCCATCCATTGTTTTCATGTTTCCGGACATCGTTCAATCCTCGAAGGTGAGCGTTCTCTTTACCGCGACAGCCCGCGGCAAACCCTGTTTCCTCTTCAAGCACAGCCTGTGCCAGCTCGCGGATTGCCGCCTGTCGCTTATTAATTCAACAGGTTAAGGGAAGAGAGGCGCAGGTCCGTCCGGCGGAATTGCGGGGAATAAGACACAGGGCGCGACAAGCTGTTGAACAGGCGACAAAGCGCCGCGCCGGGCCGGTGGCGGGAAATTGTTCTGTTTCGCACATTTGGTGGCGTTATTGTGCCGTTTGCGCAGGCCCCCGGCGCGGCCGGTTTACAGAAAATACTTATTTATCAAATAACTGCATAAAAAATCACAGCTGGTATGTTCCCTGCACTTCTCTGCTGGCAAACACTCAACAACAGGAGAAGTCACCATGACCATGCGTCAATGCGCTATCTACGGTAAAGGCGGTATCGGTAAATCCACCACCACCCAGAATCTCGTCGCGGCCCTCGCCGAGATGGGTAAGAAAGTGATGATCGTCGGCTGCGATCCGAAGGCGGACTCCACCCGTCTGATCCTCCACGCGAAAGCCCAGAACACCATTATGGAGATGGCGGCGGAAGTGGGCTCGGTCGAGGATCTGGAGCTCGAAGACGTACTGCAAATCGGCTATGGCGATGTACGTTGCGCCGAATCCGGCGGCCCGGAGCCAGGCGTTGGCTGCGCCGGACGCGGGGTGATCACCGCCATCAACTTCCTCGAAGAAGAAGGCGCCTATGAAGAAGATCTGGATTTCGTCTTCTATGACGTCCTCGGCGACGTGGTCTGCGGCGGCTTCGCCATGCCGATCCGCGAAAACAAAGCCCAGGAGATCTACATCGTCTGCTCCGGGGAGATGATGGCGATGTATGCCGCCAACAATATCTCCAAGGGGATCGTGAAGTACGCCAAATCCGGCAAGGTACGCCTCGGCGGCCTGATCTGTAACTCGCGCAAAACCGACCGCGAAGACGAGCTGATCATCGCCCTGGCGGAGAAGCTCGGCACCCAGATGATCCACTTTGTTCCCCGCGACAACATTGTGCAGCGCGCAGAGATCCGCCGAATGACGGTGATCGAGTACGACCCGACCTGTCAGCAGGCCAACGAATATCGTCAGCTGGCGCAGAAGATCGTCAATAACACCAAAAAAGTGGTGCCGACCCCCTGCACCATGGACGAGCTGGAGTCGCTGCTGATGGAGTTCGGCATCATGGAAGAAGAAGACACCAGCATCATTGGTAAAACCGCCGCTGAAGAAAACGCGGCCTGAGCACAGGATCCTCACCATGACCAACGCAACAGGCGAACGTAACCTTGCGCTCATCCAGGAAGTCCTGGAGGTGTTTCCCGAAACCGCGCGCAAAGAGCGCAGAAAGCACATGATGATCAGCGATCCGCAGATGGAGAGCGTCGGCAAGTGCATTATCTCGAACCGTAAATCGCAGCCCGGGGTGATGACCGTGCGCGGCTGCGCCTACGCCGGCTCGAAAGGGGTGGTGTTTGGGCCGATTAAAGACATGGCCCATATCTCGCACGGCCCCATCGGCTGCGGCCAGTACTCGCGCGCCGGACGGCGCAACTACTATACCGGCGTCAGCGGCGTCGACAGCTTCGGCACCCTGAACTTCACCTCAGATTTTCAGGAGCGCGATATTGTCTTCGGCGGCGATAAAAAGCTGAGCAAACTGATTGAAGAGATGGAGCTGCTGTTCCCGCTGACCAAAGGGATCACTATCCAGTCGGAGTGTCCGGTGGGCCTGATCGGCGATGACATCAGCGCCGTGGCCAACGCCAGCAGCAAGGCGCTGGATAAACCGGTGATCCCGGTGCGCTGCGAAGGCTTTCGCGGCGTCTCGCAGTCGCTGGGCCACCATATCGCCAACGACGTGGTGCGCGACTGGGTGCTGAACAACCGCGAAGGGCAGCCGTTTGCCAGCACCCCGTATGATGTCGCCATCATTGGCGATTACAACATCGGCGGCGACGCCTGGGCCTCGCGCATTCTGCTGGAAGAGATGGGGCTGCGCGTAGTGGCGCAGTGGTCCGGCGACGGCACCCTGGTGGAGATGGAGAACACCCCGTTCGTTAAGCTAAACCTCGTCCACTGCTACCGCTCGATGAACTATATCGCCCGCCATATGGAGGAGAAACATCAGATCCCGTGGATGGAATATAACTTCTTCGGCCCGACCAAAATCGCCGAATCGCTGCGCAAGATCGCCGATCAATTTGATGACACCATTCGCGCCAATGCGGAAGCGGTGATCGCCAAATATGAGGGGCAGATGGCGGCCATCATCGCCAAATATCGCCCGCGGCTGGAGGGGCGCAAAGTGCTGCTGTACATGGGGGGGCTGCGGCCGCGCCACGTCATCGGCGCCTATGAGGATCTCGGGATGGAGATCATCGCCGCCGGCTACGAGTTTGCCCATAACGATGATTACGACCGCACCCTGCCGGACCTGAAAGAGGGCACTCTGCTGTTTGACGATGCCAGCAGCTATGAGCTGGAGGCCTTCGTCAAAGCGCTGAAGCCCGACCTCATCGGCTCCGGGATCAAAGAGAAATATATCTTCCAGAAAATGGGGGTGCCGTTCCGCCAGATGCACTCCTGGGACTATTCCGGCCCCTATCACGGCTATGACGGCTTCGCCATCTTTGCTCGCGATATGGATATGACCCTGAACAATCCGGCGTGGAACGAACTGACTGCCCCGTGGCTGAAGTCTGCGTGATTGCCCCTTCACTGTCCCGTCAGTCCACCGATTTGTGGCGCGGGAGGAGAACACCATGAGCCAAACGATCGATAAAATTCACAGCTGTTATCCGCTGTTTGAACAGGATGAATACCAGACCCTGTTCCAGAACAAAAAGAGCCTTGAAGAGGCGCACGACGCGCAGCGCGTCCAGGAGGTATTTGCCTGGACCACCACCGCCGAGTATGAAGCGCTGAACTTCCAGCGCGAGGCTTTGACCGTCGACCCGGCCAAAGCCTGCCAGCCGCTCGGCGCCGTACTCTGCGCGCTGGGGTTCGCCGGCACCCTGCCCTACGTCCACGGCTCTCAGGGCTGCGTCGCCTATTTCCGCACCTACTTTAACCGCCATTTTAAGGAGCCGGTGGCTTGCGTCTCCGACTCGATGACCGAGGACGCGGCGGTGTTCGGCGGCAACAACAACATGAATCTGGGCCTGCAGAATGCCAGCGCGTTGTATAAACCCGAGATTATCGCCGTCTCCACCACCTGCATGGCCGAGGTGATCGGCGACGATCTGCAGGCGTTTATCGCCAACGCCAAAAAAGAGGGATTTGTTGACGACAGTATCGCCATTCCTTACGCCCATACCCCCAGCTTTATCGGCAGCCATATCACCGGCTGGGACAATATGTTCGAAGGGTTCGCGAAGACCTTTACCGCTGACTACGCCGGGCAGCCGGGCAAACTGCAAAAGCTCAATCTGGTGACCGGATTTGAGACCTATCTCGGCAACTTCCGCGTGCTGAAGCGGATGATGGCGCAGATGGATGTCCCCTGCAGCCTGCTCTCCGACCCTTCAGAGGTGCTCGACACCCCCGCCGACGGCCATTACCGGATGTACGCCGGCGGCACCAGCCAGCAGGAGATCAAAACCGCGCCGGACGCCATTGACACCCTGCTGCTGCAGCCATGGCAGCTGGTGAAAAGCAAAAAGGTGGTTCAGGAGCTGTGGAATCAGCCCGCCACGGAGGTGGCCGTTCCGTTGGGTCTGGCCGCTACCGACGCGCTGCTGATGACCGTCAGTCAGCTGACCGGCAAACCGATCGCCGACGCCCTGACCCTTGAGCGCGGCCGGCTGGTGGACATGATGCTGGACTCCCACACCTGGCTGCACGGCAAAAAATTCGGCCTCTACGGCGATCCGGATTTCGTGATGGGCCTGACGCGCTTCCTGCTGGAGCTGGGCTGCGAGCCGACGGTGATCCTCAGCCATAACGCCAATAAACGCTGGCAAAAGGCGATGAAGAAAATGCTCGACGCCTCGCCCTACGGCCAGGACAGCGAAGTGTTCATCAACTGTGACCTGTGGCACTTCCGGTCGCTGATGTTCACCCGTCAGCCGGACTTTATGATCGGTAACTCCTACGGCAAGTTTATCCAGCGCGATACCCTGGCGAAGGGCAAAGCCTTCGAAGTGCCGCTGATCCGTCTCGGCTTTCCGCTGTTCGACCGCCATCATCTGCACCGCCAGACCACCTGGGGCTATGAAGGCGCGATGAACATCGTCACGACGCTGGTGAACGCCGTGCTGGAAAAACTGGACCACGACACCAGCCAGCTGGGCAAAACCGATTACAGCTTCGACCTCGTTCGTTAACCATCAGGCGCCCCGCCGCAGGCGGGGCCAGGAGGGAGTATGCCCATCGTGATTTTCCGTGAGCGCGGCGAGGCGCTGTATGCCTATATCGCCAAACAGGATCTGGAGGCCCGGGTGCTTCAGGTCGAACATGACGAGACGGACCGCTGGGGAGGCGCGATTGCCCTTGAAGGGGGACGTCGCTACTACGTCAATCCGCAGCCGGGGCGGCCGGTCTTTCCGATAAGCCTGCGCGCCACCCGCAGCACGCTGCTATAAGGAGCTGGAAATGTCCGATAACGATACCCTTTTCTGGCGTCTGCTGGCGCTGTTCCAGACGCTGCCGGAGCTGCAGCCGGTGCAAGTCGTCGACTGGCTGGCGCAGGAGTGCGGCGAAACCTTGACCCCGGAACGGTTAACCACCCTGACGCAGCCTCAGCTGGCCGCCAGCTTTCCTTCGGCGACGGCGGTGATGTCCCCGGCCCGCTGGGCACGGGTCATCGCCTGCCTGCAGGGGGCGCTGCCCGGCCATTTGCGCTTCGCCCGATCACCCCAGCGGACGCCGCAGCTGCGGGTCGCCTTCTGTTCGCAGGATGGCCTGGTCATCAATGGTCATTTTGGCCAGAACCGGCTGTTTTTTATCTATGCCTTCGATGACCAGGGCGGCTGGCTGGCGGATCTGCGCCGCTATGCCTCCCCTTCGGCGACGTCTGACGCCAGCGAGATGCGCGCCAGGCTGCTGGAGGATTGCCATTTGCTGTTTTGCCAGGAGATCGGCGGGCCTGCCGCCGCGAGGTTGATCCGCCATCAGATCCATCCGATGAAAGCGCCGCCGGGCACGACGATCCAGGCCCAGTGCGAGGCGATCAATACGCTGCTGGCCGGCCGTTTGCCGCCGTGGCTGGCGAAGCGCCTCAACCGGGATAACCCTCTGGAGGAACGTGTTTTTTAATCGTTGTGTTGTGCTTGTTGCCCGCCGACCCCGCGGGCCTTTTTTTCTGGCCAGATTATCGCAAACCACTGCCGCACGAAGGCAAAAAAATTCTGTTTAACAGAAGGTTCCGTTCACATTCACTCCTTAGTCATAAATAAACTTCTCAACAGGTGAACGGCATGGGGGGCGTTTCGCTCGCCCCCCATGACCCCCGGCATTGCGCTGAAAATTGCCGCTGCGCGGTACGCTCCACTCCGGCTTCATCTGGCGGGACGGGCGGACTCGACATCCCTGTCTCGACCGCCCTCTGGCCGCCGTCCTGGCGGCCAGCCCTTGATGTGCGCCTGCGTTCTCGCCAATTTTCTTTACGCGCCCCAACCCCCTCGCGGCGAGTCATTCGCCAATATGCGGCAATACGGTCGCGGTAAATCCAGTTATCAGCGCGATAAATCATGCCTCCCCCCTGTCTGATTGTTGCCTTTGTCGCAAAGCCCACAACCCTTTTTCCTTAAAAATCAACCCCCCTCTCCCTGGAGCGCGAATTGCATCACCTCCCCGGTCTCCCACCGTCAACGAGGTCACTATGAAGGGAAAGGAAATTCTGGCGCTGCTGGACGAACCCGCCTGCGAGCACAACCAGAAGCAAAAATCCGGCTGCAGCGCCCCTAAGCCCGGCGCCACCGCCGGCGGCTGCGCCTTCGACGGCGCGCAGATAACGCTCCTGCCCATCGCCGATGTCGCGCACCTGGTGCACGGCCCTATCGGCTGCGCGGGAAGCTCGTGGGATAACCGCGGCAGCGTCAGCGCCGGCCCGGCCCTCAACCGGCTCGGCTTTACCACCGATCTCAACGAACAGGATGTGATTATGGGCCGCGGCGAACGCCGCCTGTTCCATGCCGTGCGTCACATCGTCGACCGCTATCGCCCGGCGGCGGTCTTTATCTACAACACCTGCGTACCGGCGATGGAAGGCGATGACATTGAGGCGGTGTGCCAGGCCGCGCAGACCGCCACCGGCGTCCCGGTCATCGCCATTGACGCCGCCGGCTTCTACGGCAGCAAAAATCTTGGCAACCGGATGGCGGGCGACGTAATGCTCAGGCAGGTGATTGGCCAGCGCGAACCCGCCCCTTGGCCGGACAACACGCCCTTTGCCCCGGCCCAGCGCCACGATATCGGCCTGATTGGCGAATTCAATATCGCCGGCGAGTTCTGGCAGGTCCAGCCGCTGCTCGACGAACTGGGGATCCGCGTCCTCGGCAGCCTCTCCGGCGACGGCCGCTTTGCCGAGATCCAGACCCTGCACCGGGCGCAGGCCAATATGCTGGTGTGCTCGCGAGCGCTGATCAACGTCGCCCGGGGGCTGGAGCTACGCTACGGCACGCCGTGGTTTGAAGGCAGCTTCTACGGGATCCGCGCCACCTCCGACGCCTTGCGCCAGCTGGCGGCGCTGCTGGGGGATGACGACCTGTGCCGCCGCACCGAGGCGCTGATCGCCCGTGAAGAGCAGGCAGCGGAGCAGGCGCTAGCGCCGTGGCGCGAGCAGCTCCGCGGGCGCAAAGTGCTGCTCTACACCGGCGGCGTGAAATCCTGGTCGGTGGTCTCGGCCCTGCAGGATCTCGGCATGACCGTGGTGGCCACCGGCACGCGGAAATCCACCGAGGAGGACAAACAGCGGATCCGGGAGCTGATGGGCGACGAGGCGGTGATGCTTGAGGAGGGCAACGCCCGCACCCTGCTCGACGTGGTGTACCGCTATCAGGCGGATCTGATGATCGCCGGCGGACGCAATATGTACACCGCCTGGAAAGCCCGGCTGCCGTTCCTCGATATCAATCAGGAGCGGGAGCACGCCTACGCTGGCTACCAGGGCATCATCACCCTCGCCCGCCAGCTCTGTCTGACCCTCGCCAGCCCCGTCTGGCCGCAAACGCATGCCCGCGCCCCGTGGCGCTAGGAGAACACCATGGCAGACCTTATCCGTAGCGAAAAACCGCTGGCGGTGAGCCCGATTAAAACCGGGCAACCGCTCGGGGCGATCCTCGCCAGCCTTGGGCTGGCCCAGGCCATCCCGCTGGTCCACGGCGCCCAGGGCTGCAGCGCCTTCGCCAAAGTTTTCTTTATTCAGCATTTTCATGACCCGGTGCCCCTGCAGTCGACGGCCATGGATCCGACCGCCACGATCATGGGCGCCGACGGCAATATATTCACCGCGCTCGACACCCTCTGCCAGCGCCACAGTCCGCAGGCCATTGTGCTGCTCAGCACCGGACTGGCGGAGGCGCAGGGCAGCGATATCGTCCGGGTGGTACGCCAGTTTCGCGAGGCGCATCCCCGCCATAACGGCGTGGCGATCCTCACCGTCAACACCCCGGATTTTTTTGGCTCCATGGAAAACGGCTACAGCGCGGTGATCGAGAGCATCATCGAGCAGTGGGTGGCGCCGACGCCGCGTCCGGGGCAGCGGCCCCGGCGGGTCAACCTGCTGGTCAGCCACCTCTGTTCGCCAGGGGATATCGAATGGCTGAGCCGCTGCGTGGAGGCCTTTGGCCTGCAGCCGGTGGTCCTGCCGGACCTCTCGCTGTCGATGGATGGCCACCTGGGTCAGGGGGATTTTACGCCCCTGACCCAGGGCGGCGCCTCGCTGCGCCAGATTGCGCAGATGGGCCAGAGCCTGGGCAGCTTCGCCATCGGCGTGTCGCTGCAGCGGGCGGCATCGCTCCTGAGCCAGCGCAGCCGCGGAGAGGTGATCGCCCTGCCGCACCTGATGACCCTCGACCACTGCGATACCTTTATTCATCAACTGGCGAAGCTGTCCGGGCGCCGCGTACCGGCCTGGATTGAGCGCCAGCGCGGCCAGCTGCAGGATGCGATGATCGACTGCCATATGTGGCTGCAGGGCCAGCGCATGGCGATGGCCGCGGAGGGCGACCTGCTTGCGGCCTGGTGTGATTTCGCCCGCAGCCAGGGGATACAGCCCGGCCCGCTGGTCGCCCCCACCAGCCACCCCAGCCTGCGCCAGCTGCCGGTCGAGCGGGTGGTGCCGGGGGATCTGGAGGATCTCCAGCAGCTGCTGAGCCAGCAACCCGCCGATCTGCTGGTGGCTAACTCTCACGCCCGCGATCTGGCGGAGCAGTTTGCCCTGCCGCTGATCCGCGTCGGCTTTCCCCTTTTCGATCGGCTCGGCGAATTTCGCCGGGTCCGCCAGGGGTACGCCGGCATGCGCGACACGCTGTTTGAGCTGGCCAATCTGCTGCGCGACCGCCATCACCACACCGCCCTCTACCGATCGCCGCTTCGCCAGGGCGCCGACCCCCAGCAAGCTTCAGGAGACGCTTATGCCGCCCATTAACCGTCAGTTTGAGATGGTCGACGCCGACGAGTGGTCGATGAAAGTCGCCTTCGCCAGCTCCGATTACCGCCATGTCGATCAGCATTTTGGCGCCACGCCGCGGCTGGTGGTCTACGGCGTCAAGGCGGATCGGGTCACCCTGCTGCGGGTGGTGGAGTTCCCGGTCGTCAGCGGCCATCAGACCGAGAAAATTGCCGAGCGCATCCACGCCCTGGAGGATTGCGTCACCCTGTTCTGCGTGGCGATTGGCGAGGCGGTTTTTCGCCAGCTGCTGCAGGTGGGCGTCCGCGCCGAACGGGTTCCCGACCAGACCACCATCCTCGGCTTACTACAGGAGATCCAGCTCTCCTGGTATGAAAAAGCGCAGCGCCGCAGCGCGCGGCAACGCGATCCGCAGCGCTTTAACCGCCTGCTGGAAGAGCAGACGTGGCGGGAGGAGCCCGACCCGCAGCCCTGAGCCTGTCGTTTATGTGACAAAGCCCACAAAACGCCACAACAGTGTCGGCTCTGTCGGGGGCGGTTAACCCGCCAGGTCATTAACAAATAAGGTTTTTATGCGTTGGTACCGCAATTGCTTGGGGAACAGTACCACCGCCAGTCTGCGGTGCACCGCGCCCCGGCGTTTTCGTCATCATCCCTGGAGCTGACAGCATGTGGAACTACTCCGAGAAAGTGAAAGACCATTTTTTTCATCCCCGCAACGCGCGCGTGGTCGACAACGCCAACGCGGTGGGCGATGTGGGTTCATTAAGCTGCGGCGATGCGCTGCGCCTGATGCTGCGGGTTGATCCGCACACCGAGATCATCGAGGAGGCCGGCTTCCAGACCTTCGGCTGCGGCAGCGCCATCGCCTCCTCTTCCGCGCTGACGGAGCTGATTATCGGCCACACCCTGACCGAAGCCGGGCAGATCACCAACCAGCAGATCGCCGACTACCTCGACGGCCTGCCGCCGGAGAAAATGCACTGCTCGGTGATGGGCCAGGAGGCGCTGCGTGCGGCTATCGCCCATTTTCGCGGCGAAAGCCTTGAGGAGGAGCATGAGGAGGGCAAGCTGATCTGTAAATGCTTCGGCGTCGACGAAGGACATATTCGCCGGGCCGTGGTGAACAACGGCCTGACCACCCTCGAGGAGGTGATCAACTACACCAAGGCCGGCGGGGGCTGTACCGCCTGCCATGAAAAAATAGAGCTGGCGCTGGCGGCGATCCTCGCCCAACAGCCGCCCGCCCCCCTGCCGGCGGAGACAGCCCACGATGCGCAGTGGCAAAGCGTGGTCGATACCATCAACGAGCTGCGCCCGCACATTCAGGCCGACGGCGGCGACATGACGCTGGTGAGCGTCACCCCGCGCCAGATCACCGTCAGCCTCTCCGGCAGCTGCAGCGGCTGCATGATGACCGACATGACCCTCGCCTGGCTGCAGCAAAAGCTGATGGAGCGCACCGGAAGCTACATGGACGTGGTGGCGGCCCCGGCCGCGGTTAACTAACCCCAGGGGGACACAATGAAACCTGTTTATCTCGATAACAACGCCACCACCCGTCTCGACCCGATGGTTCTCGACGCGATGATGCCCTTTTTGACCGACTTTTACGGCAATCCCTCGTCGATTCACGATTTTGGTATGCCGGCGCAGGCCGCCCTTGAACGGGCGCACCAGCAGGTGGCCGCTCTGCTCGGGGCCGACTACCCCAGCGAGATCATTTTTACCTCCTGCGCCACCGAGGCCACGACCACCGCCATCGCCTCAGCGGTGGCCCTGATGCCGGAGCGGCGCGAGATCATCACCAGCGCGGTCGAACATCCCGCCACCCTGGCGGTGTGCGAACAGCTGGAGCGCCAGGGGTACCTGATCCACCGTATCGCCGTGGATCGGCAGGGTGCTCTGGATATGGCGCAGTTTCGGGCGGCGCTTAGCCCACGCGTGGCGCTGGTCAGCATCATGTGGGCCAATAACGAAACCGGCGTCATGTTCCCGGTGCCCGAGCTGGCGGAGCTGGCCCATGAGCAGGGCGCGCTGTTTCACTGCGACGCCGTGCAGGTGGTGGGCAAAATCCCGATGGCGCTCAGCCAGACGCGGATCGATATGCTCTCCTGCTCGGCACATAAATTCCACGGTCCCAAAGGGGTGGGCTGCCTCTGGCTGCGGCGGGGAACGCGTTTTCGCCCGCTGCTGCGCGGCGGCCACCAGGCGCATGGCCGGCGGGCCGGTACGGAAAATATCAGCGGCATTGTCGGCATGGGCGCCGCCAGCGAGCTGGCGCAGGTCCACCTCCCGGGCATGGCGCAGATTAGCCAACTGCGCGATCGCCTTGAACATCATCTCCTGAGCGCCATTCCGGCGGTAACGGTGATGGGCGGCAGCCAGCCGCGGGTGCCCGGCACGCTTAATCTGGCCTTTGAGTGCATTGAAGGCGAGGCGATCCTGCTGCTGATGAATCAGGCCGGGATCGCCGCCTCCAGCGGCAGCGCCTGCACCTCCGGCTCGCTGGAGCCGTCGCACGTCATGCGGGCGATGAATATTCCTTACACCGCGGCCCACGGCACCGTTCGCTTCTCCCTCTCGCGCTACACCCGGGAAAAAGAGATCGACTACGTCATCGCCGCCCTGCCTCCTGTTATCGACCGGCTGCGCGCCCTGTCGCCCTACTGGCGAAACGGCCAGCCGCTCCTGCAGGATGGCGCCTTCGCGCCGGTCTTCGGTTAAGACGGAGAGACGAAAATGGGACGCGTACTGATCAATGACACCACCCTGCGCGATGGCGAACAGAGTCCCGGCGTGGCCTTCCAGGCCAGTGAAAAAATCGCCATCGCCGAGGCGCTGTACGCGGCGGGGATCGAGGCGCTGGAGGTCGGCACCCCGGCGATGGGCGAGGAGGAGTGCGCCCGTATCCGGCTGGTGCGCCGTCAGCTCCCGGGCGCCACGCTGATGACCTGGTGCCGGATGCAGGCCGGCGAAATTCGCCTGAGCGCCGAGCTGGGCATGGACTGGGTGGATATCTCCATCCCCGCCTCCGACAAGCTGCGGCAGTACAAACTGCGCGAGAGCTTACCGCTGCTGCTGGAGCGGCTGACGGGTCTGATCCACCTCGCCCATACCCTTGGCCTGAAGGTCTGCATTGGCTGTGAGGACGCCTCGCGGGCCAGCGACGCGACGCTACGGGATATTGCCCGGCAGGCCGGCGAGGCGGGGGCTGCCCGTCTGCGCTATGCCGACACCGTCGGTATCCTCGACCCGTTTACCACCGCGGCGCAGATCGCCGCCCTGCGTAACGTCTGGCCCGGCGAACTCGAGATGCATGCCCATAACGATCTCGGGCTGGCCACCGCCAACACCCTCGCGGCGGTACGCGCCGGGGCCACCAGCGTGAACACCACCGTGCTGGGCCTGGGCGAACGAGCGGGCAACGCGGCGCTGGAAACGGTGGCGCTCGGGCTGGAGCGCTGCCTGGGCGTCGAGACCGGGGTGCGTTTCACCGCCCTGCCGGCGCTGTGCGAACAGGTGGCCCTCGCCACCCGCCGCCCTGTCGATCCCCAGCAGCCGCTGGTGGGCGAGCTGGTTTTTACCCATGAGTCCGGCGTGCACGTCGCGGCGCTGCTGCGCGACAGCGAGAGCTATCAGGCGATCGACCCCGCCCTGCTGGGCCGCGGCTATCGGCTGGTGCTGGGCAAACACTCCGGTCGCCAGGCGGTTAACGGCGTCTTCGACCGGATGGGCTATCACCTGACGTCAGCGCAAATTGACCAGCTGCTGCCGGCGCTCCGCCACTTTGCGGAAACCGGCAAACGCAGCCCGCGGGATGATGAGCTGGCGGCAATCTATCACGCGCTCTGCGGCGCCGAAACGCTGCAGGCCAGGGGGTAAGCATGGAGTGGTTTTATCAGATCCCCGGCGTAGACGACCTGCGCTCCGCCGACGCCTTCTTTCAGTTTTTCGCCGTTCCCTACCAGCCCGAGCGTCTGGCCCATTGCAGCCTGCCGGTGCTGGCCGCCTTTCACCGCAAGCTGCGGGCGGAAGTTCCCCTGCTCAACCAGCTGGAGGAGAACCCGCGCGCGCACTGGCTGCTGGCGCGCCGGCTGCTGGCGGAGAGTTATCAGCAGCAGTTCGAGGAGAACACGCCATGAGACCCACATTTACCTTTAGCGAAGCGGTCCGCGTCGTGCGCCCCATCCGTAACGATGGCACCTATGCGGGCCTGCCGTCCGGCGCCCTGCTGGTGCGCCGGGGCAGCATCGGCTATGTCCGCGACTGGGGGGTATTCTTGCAAGACCAGGTCATCTACCAGGTCCACTTCCCGGAGAGCGACCGGATCGTCGGCTGCCGCGAACAGGAGCTGATTGCCGGCGATCGTCCCTGGCTGGCGGGGAATCTGCAGTATGGCGATAACGTCACCTGCCAGACGGCGCTGACGTTGCAGGGCGAAGTGGTGGTCAACGTCGGTCAGCAGGGGCGTATTGAGGCCACCGATCGGGGCGAGCGCGGGGACGGCTATATCGTCGACTTCGGCGGCCGCTGGTTCCAGGTTCCGGTGACCGCGCTGGCCCTGGCAGAGGAGGAAGAATAATGCAGCCATGGCAACGATTTGGCCGGCGGCGGCTGGCGCAGAGCCGCTGGAACTGCGAACCGGCGGCCATCGCCGCGGCGGAACGGGAGGCCTTCGAGGCGGCCTGGCAGCGTCAGGCCCGCGTGGAGCAGGCGCTGGTCGCCGAGGTCGCGGCGGAGGCGATCCCCGCCGCGCTACGGGAAGGCCTCGCCGCTTCGCTGCGCCTCTGGCTGGATGAGGGCGGATTTACGCCGCCGGAGCGGGCGGCGATCGTCCTGCACCATGCCCGGCTGGAAACCGCCTTCGCCGGGATTGCCAGCCAGGCGCCGCAGCCGGATCCCGCCGCGGTGCAGGCCTGGTATCTGCGGCATCAGGCGCAGTTTATGCGCCCGGAACAGCGGTTGACCCGCCATCTGCTGCTCACCGTCGATGGCGATGAGCAGGCGGTTTACTCGCGCATCCAGGCGCTTCATGGGCAAATCGCGGCCTCCCGCGAGGCGTTTGCGCCGCTGGCCCAGCGACACTCCCACTGCCCGAGCGCGCTGGACGGCGGGCGACTGGGGTGGATCGGGCGGGGGTTGCTCTATCCGCAGCTGGAGGAGGCCCTGTTTGCGCTGACGGAAAATGCGCTGAGCGCGCCGGTGGCCAGCGAGCTGGGCTGGCACCTGGTATGGTGCGAAGCCATCCGCCCCGCCGCGCCGATGACGCCTGAACAGGCGCTGAAAAGCGCCCGCGATTACCTTATTCAACAGAGCCAGCGCCGCCACCAGCGCCAGTGGCTGGCTGAGATGCTAGCGCGCCAGCCGGGGCTGTGCGGGTAGCCGACAGGCCACCCGCCAGCGTCTACAGCAGGTGCGGTTTGATCTCCTCAAGCCAGGTCGCCAGACGCGTTTCGGTCTCGTCGAACTGGTTATCCTGGTCCAGCACCAGCCCGACAAACCGCTCCCCCTCCAGCGCCGATGAGGCGCTGAACTCATACCCCTCGTTCGGCCAGCTGCCAATCATCGTCGCCCCGCGGGCGCGCAGGGCGTCGTACAGCGGCCGCAGCCCGCTGGCGAAGTTATCGGGATAGCCGCGCTGATCGCCGAGGCCAAACAGCGCCACCGTTTTTCCCTGCAGGCTGACGTCGCCGAGGTTGCGGATAAACTCGGCCCACGACTCGCTCTCGCCCCCTGCCTCAAGGCCCGGCAGCTGGCCGTCGCCCAGCGTCGGCGTGCCCAGCAGCAGGGCCGGGTAGGCCAGCAGGTCCGCCAGCGTGGCGCGGTTAATATTGACCGGGGCGGCGGCGGCCTCCCCCAGCTGCTTGTGGATCAGTTTCGCGATCTTGCGGGTTTTACCGGTATCGGTGCCAAAGAAAATGCCAATGTTCGCCATAGTACGCTCCTGTCGGAATGGTGTCGGAAATAGGGATTACCGCAGGGGTATTGCGAAGGCTGTGCCAGGTTGCCCTGCACCGTGACGGCCCATCCCTGCCCCATCAGGATCGCTTCCCGCCGCAGCAGCGCCCGCGAAAGGCGGCCCCGGCGGGCCGAAAGGTAAAAATCAGCGGATTTTCCCCCTGTCGGATCAATGTTTCGTTCGGTCGTTTCGATAAGGGCGCACCGTTTGCATGGTTATCCGGGTTCGGCTCAGCCCGCCGCGATCCGCGCAGGGTGTCGGACAATTTGTCATAACTGCGACACAGGAGTTTGCGATGACCCTGAATATGATGCTCGATAACGCCGCGCCGGAAGCCATCGCCGGCGCGCTGACTCAACAACATCCGGGGCTGTTTTTTACCATGGTGGAACAGGCCTCAGTGGCGATTTCCCTCACCGACGCCAGCGCCAGGATCATCTACGCCAACCCGGCGTTTTGCCGCCAGACCGGCTATTCGCTGGCGCAATTGTTAAATCAGAACCCGCGCCTGCTGGCCAGCAGCCAGACGCCGCGCGAGATCTATCAGGAGATGTGGCATACCCTGCTCCAGCGTCAGCCGTGGCGCGGCCAGCTGATTAACCAGCGGCGGGACGGCGGCCTGTACCTGGTGGAGATTGACATCACTCCGGTGCTCAGTCCGCAAGGGGAACTGGAGCATTATCTGGCGATGCAGCGGGATATCAGCGTCAGCTATACCCTGGAGCAGCGGCTGCGCAACCATATGACTCTGATGGAGGCGGTGCTGAATAATATTCCCGCCGCCGTGGTGGTAGTGGACGAGCAGGATCGGGTGGTGATGGACAACCTTGCCTATAAAACCTTCTGCGCCGACTGCGGCGGCCGGGAGCTGCTCACCGAGCTGCAGGTCTCCCCAGGCCGGATGACGCCCGGCGTGGAGCAGATCCTGCCGGTGGCGATCCGCGGGGCCGCGCGCTGGCTGTCGGTGACCTGCTGGCCGCTGCCCGGCGTCAGCGAAGAGGCCAGCCGCTACTTTATCGACAGCACCCTGGCGCGAACCCTGGTGGTGATCGCCGACTGTACCCAGCAGCGCCAGCAGCAGGAGCAGGGCCGCCTCGACCGGCTGAAGCAGCAAATGACCGCCGGCAAGCTGCTGGCGGCGATCCGCGAGTCGCTGGACGCCGCGCTGATCCAGCTGAACTGCCCGATTAACATGCTGGCGGCGGCCCGTCGGCTGAACGGCGAGAGCAGCGGCAACGTGGCGCTGGAGGCCGCCTGGCGCGAAGGGGAAGAGGCGATGGCCCGGCTCCAGCGCTGTCGCCCGTCGCTGGATCTCGAAAACCCCGCCGTCTGGCCGCTGCAGCCCTTTTTCGACGACCTGTGCGCCCTCTACCGCACCCGCTTCGATGCCGAGGGGCTGCAGCTGGACATGGCCTCGCCGCATCTGATCGGCTTTGGCCAGCGCACTCAGCTGCTGGCGTGCTTAAGCCTGTGGTTCGACCGCACCCTGGCCCTCGCCGCCGAGCTGCCTTCCGTCCCGCTGGCGATGCAGCTCTATGCCGAGGAAAACGACGGCTGGCTGGCGCTGTACCTGACCGACAACGTGCCGCTGCTGCAGGTGCGCTACGCCCACTCCCCCGACGCGCTGAATTCGCCGGGCAAAGGCATGGAGCTGCGGCTGATCCAGACCCTGGTGGCGCACCATCGCGGGGCCATCGAGCTGACTTCCCGGCCGCAGGGCGGCACCTGCCTGACCCTGCGTTTCCCGCTGTTTAACACCCTGACCGGAGGTGAAGCATGATCCCCGAATCCGACCCGGACACCACCGTCAGACGCTTCGACCTCTCTCAGCAGTTCACCGCCATGCAGCGGATAAGCGTGGTGCTGAGCCGCGCCACCGAGGCCAGCAAAACGCTGCAGGAGGTGCTCAGCGTATTGCACAACGATGCCTTTATGCAGCACGGGATGATCTGTCTGTACGACAGCGAGCAGGAGATCCTCAGTATCGAAGCGCTGCAGCAAACCGAGCAGCAGACTCTCCCCGGCAGCGCGCAGATCCGCTATCGTCCCGGCGAGGGGCTGGTGGGGACGGTGCTGGCCCAGGGGCAATCGCTGGTGCTGCCCCGGGTCGCCGACGATCAGCGTTTTCTCGACCGCCTGAGCCTCTACGATTACGATCTGCCGTTTATCGCCGTGCCGCTAATGGGGCCCAACGCCCGGCCCATGGGAGTGCTGGCGGCCCAGCCGATGGCGCGCCAGGAAGAGCGGCTGCCGGCCTGCACCCGCTTTCTCGAAACCGTCGCCAACCTCATCGCCCAGACCATCCGGCTGATGATCCTCCCGGCCTCCGCCACCCTGCCGGGCCGCCAGCCGCCGAAGGTGGAACGGCCGCCGGCCTGCTCGTCGTCGCGCGGAGTGGGCCTTGACAATATGGTCGGCAAGAGCCCGGCGATGCGCCAGATCGTGGAGGTGATCCGCCAGGTTTCGCGCTGGGACACCACTGTGCTGGTACGCGGCGAAAGCGGCACCGGGAAAGAGCTGATCGCCAATGCCATCCACCATCATTCCCCGCGGGCTGGCGCCGCCTTCGTCAAATTTAACTGCGCGGCGCTGCCGGACAACCTGCTGGAAAGCGAACTGTTCGGCCATGAAAAAGGCGCCTTTACCGGCGCGGTGCGCCAGCGTAAGGGGCGTTTTGAGCTGGCGGATGGCGGCACCCTGTTCCTCGACGAGATTGGCGAAAGCAGCGCCTCGTTCCAGGCTAAGCTGCTGCGCATCCTGCAGGAGGGAGAGATGGAGCGCGTCGGCGGCGATGAGACCCTGCGGGTGAATGTCCGCATCATCGCCGCCACCAACCGCCACCTGGAGGAGGAGGTCCGGTTGGGCCACTTCCGCGAGGATCTTTACTATCGCCTGAACGTAATGCCCATCGCCCTGCCTCCGCTGCGCGAGCGTCAGGAGGACATCGCCGAGCTGGCGCACTTTCTGGTGCGCAAAATTGGCCAGCATCAGGGGCGCACGCTGCGGATCAGCGAGGGGGCGATCCGTCTGCTGATGGAGTACAGCTGGCCGGGCAATGTTCGCGAACTGGAGAACTGCCTCGAACGATCGGCGGTGATGTCCGAGAGCGGCCTGATCGATCGCGACGTGATCCTCTTCACCCACCAGGAACGTCCGGCCAAAGCCCTGCCCGCCAGCGGGCCGGCGGAAGACAGCTGGCTGGACAACAGCCTGGACGAACGCCAGCGGCTGATCGCCGCGCTGGAAAAAGCCGGCTGGGTGCAGGCCAAGGCGGCGCGGCTGCTGGGGATGACGCCGCGCCAGGTCGCCTACCGGATCCAGATCATGGATATCACCCTGCCGCGTCTGTAAGCCACGGTGTCAGGTTCAGGACATTGTCGCCTGCGCGGCGGGAACGCGACAATATTTTGCCGCAGGGATGCGGAATAACACCTTTCTTTTCAGCATGATAAAAAATCCCTCTCTGGTATGCCCTTTGCAGCAGGAAGGTATCGCCCAACCAAGAAGGTACGACCATGACTTCCTGCTCTTCTTTTTCCGGCGGCAACGCCTGTCAGTCGGCGGACGCCAGCGCGTTAGCGCCGCGGGTGGCCGATAAGGTCGCCGCGCACCCCTGCTATTCCCGCAGCGGGCACCACCGTTTCGCCCGGATGCATCTCCCGGTCGCTCCGGCCTGCAATCTGCAGTGCAACTACTGCAACCGTAAATTCGACTGCAGCAATGAATCCCGCCCCGGGGTGTCTTCGACGCTGCTGACCCCCGAGCAGGCGGTGCTGAAAGTGCGCCAGGTGGCCCAGGCCATCCCGCAGCTGTCGGTGGTCGGCATTGCCGGGCCCGGCGATCCGCTGGCCAATATGACCCGCACCTTCCGCACCCTGGAGCTGGTCCGCGATCGGCTTCCGGACCTGAAGTTATGCCTGTCGACCAACGGGCTGATGCTGCCCGACGCGGTGGATCGCCTGCTGGAGGTCGGTGTGGATCACGTTACGGTGACCATCAATACGCTGGATGCCGGCATCGCCGGACAAATCTACGCCTGGCTGTGGCTCGACGGCGAACGCTACCGCGGGCGGGAAGCCGGGGAGATCCTGATAGCCCGCCAGCTGGAGGGGGTCCGCAGGCTGACCAACGCCGGGGTGCTGGTCAAGATAAACTCGGTGCTGATCCCGGGGATCAACGACAGTGGCATGGCCGAGGTCAGCCGTTGTTTGCGGGAAAGCGGCGCGTTTATTCACAATATTATGCCGCTGATTGCCAGACCGGAGCACGGCACGGTCTTTGGCCTCAACGGCCAGCCAGAGCCGGACGCCGGGATGCTCGCCGCGATCCGCAGCCAGTGCGGGGCCGCGATGCCGCAGATGACGCATTGCCACCAGTGCCGCGCCGACGCCATCGGCATGCTGGGCGAAGACCGCAGCCAGCAGTTTACCCAGCTGCCGGACCCGAACAGCCTCCCCGACTGGCTGCCCATCCTCCATCAGCGCGCCGAACTTCATGCCAGCCTCGCCACCCGGGGAGAGTCGGAGGCCGATGATGCCTGTCTGGTGGCCGTGGCCTCCAGCCGCGGCGAGGTAATTGATTGTCATTTTGGCCATGCCGACCGCTTCTCGATCTACAGCCTGTCTGCCGCCGGCATGGTGCTGGTGGGTGAGCGCTTTACGCCGAAATATTGCCGCGGCGTGGAGGAGTGCGAGCCGCAGGAGAACGAAGCCAGACTGGCGGCGCTTCTCGCGCTGCTCGCCGACGTGAAAGCGGTGTTCTGCGTGCGTATCGGCCATACGCCATGGCAACAGCTCGAGCGACAGGGCATTGAGCCGCAGGTGGACGGCGCGTGGCGGTCGGTCGCCGAGGTGCTGCCCGCCTGGTGGCACCAGCGGCGACAGAGCCTGGCGGCATCGCGCCTGCGTCAGGGGGTCGCCTGATGGCGCCGGTCGACTGGTTGACCCACCTGTGGCGACGATATCACGCCGGAAAAGGCTGCTTTCCGCTGCGCATGGGGCTAAGCGTCGAGGCGTGGCTGGCCCTGCAGCAGCGGCTGGGCGAGGTGGCGACGCCGCTGGACAGCGAGGCGCTGAGCCGCCGCCGGCTGATGACGGAGCTGAATGCCACCCGCGACGAAGAGCGCCGCCAGCTGGCGCGATGGCTGGCGGAGTGGATCGCGCCGGGAGCCGAACCGATGGCGCCGATCGTCGCCGGGGCGGCGCTGGCGTTTAATCATCTATGGGAGGATCTGGGTCTGGATTCGCGCGCGGAACTGGGCCGGCTGATGAGCGACTGCTTTCCGCAGCTGGTGGCGCAGAATGTCCACCATATGCGCTGGAAGAAGTTCTTTTATCGCCAGCGCTGCCTGCAGTCGCAGGGGGAGATCGTCTGCCGCTCGCCGAGCTGCGACGAATGCCTGGAGCGTAGCCTCTGCTTCGAACCGCCGCCGCACTAAACACCCCGCAGGTGCCCCTGCGGCTGCCCCAAAAATGCCCCTGTTTAACCGCTTTACGCGGATTTCTGCCGGGTGGCGCTTCGCTTACCCGGCCTACAACGCCATTTACCTATCAGAAGGCTGCTCAACACCCCAGACCCGGCAAGCGCCGCGCCGCCGGGCAAGGACAGCGGGCGCAGTGCCGCTTGTGTG